>DASUQS010000275.1:0-16630 GCA_036280455.1 Acidimicrobiales bacterium | reverse complement strand
GCCGACGCCGACGAGGAGCAGTGGTGATGGACGAACACGATCTGTGGAGCCTCGGCCGCGAGCCGCTCGGCCCCCACGGCCAGGCGCGTCCCGTCGAGGACGTCCTGCGCCGCGGCCGCGGGCTGCGCCGCCGGGCGGTCGCGGCCCGGGCGACCGCGGCGGTGGCGCTCGTGACCCTGGTGGCGGGCGTCGGCGTGCTGGCCACGCGGCCGGCCGACGACGCCGACGTCAGCGTGAGCGGAACCGACCGCGAGCTGCCGGTGAAGTGGACGACCTGCGATCCGCCGCCGGCCGAGCCGATCGCGGCGGAGGAGCTCGACGGCCTCCGCCTGCTCCCGACGACGCTGCCCGATGGCATCGAGTTGGTCGCGGCACGCCCCGAGCGGCAGGCGACGGGCACCTGCGTGGACGTCGATCCCGCGCTCGTCCTGCGCGCCGACGGGGGCGACGGCACCGTGGCGGCGGAGATCGTCCTGGAGGGGCCGTTCGGGGAGCCGTACCGGGGTGGCGACGAGGTCGCGCTCGAGCCCACGGAGCTGCGGGGACGCGCCGCGTCGCGCACGTACAACCCGACGGCGCCCGAGTCGCCCGGGGGGTTCACGTGGACCGAGCCCGACGGTGCGTCGTGGCTGCTCGACGGGGTGGGCACGACCGAGTCGGAGCTGCGTGGCGTCGCCGAGGCGCTCGTGCTCCACGGGTCGCCGCCGCAGGGCGAGCCGGCGGCCGCCCTTCCGGACGAGGCGGTGCCCGACCGGTACCACGTGTCGTGGCAGGCCCCCGGCCTGCCGCGCGTCGAGGGCCCGTCGCAGCGCCGGTGGATCGTGACCATGTCGCCCCCCGGGCCGACCGGCTGCGAGATCACCCTCGCCACCACCGCCCGGCGGGCACCGCCGGGGCGCCTGTGGAGCGTGACGCCGGGCAGCCGGTCACACGCCGGGCTCGCCGTGCGCGGCACCGCGAGCGGCTTCGCGGTCGAGGAGCGCGGGCAGGTCTACCTCGACTGGCAGGAGGCGCCCGGCGTGGTCGGCTCGCTCCGGTGCACGGGCGATGTCTCGACGGCCGTGGAGGTCGCCGACTCGCTGGTCGAGGTCGAGCCGGACGATCCCCGGATCGACACGGGCGCGCCCGGCTGACAGCGGCGAACGGGTGGGGGAGCGGCCCGCGGCGGGCCGTAGCATGGCCCCCATGTCTGCCGTCGCCGACCTGGGCGCCCGGGCCAAGGCCGCCAGTCGCCTCCTGGCCACCGCATCGACCGAGGCCAAGGACGCCGCGCTCGCCGCCGGTGCCGACCTGCTGGTCGAGCGCACCGACGACCTGCTGGCCGCCAACGCCGAGGATGTCGAGCGCGAGCTGGCCGCCGGCGCCTCGCCCACCGTCGTCGATCGCCTGCGGCTGTCGGCCGACCGGGTCGAGGCCATGGCGGGTGGGCTGCGCCAGGTCGCGGCGCTGGCCGACCCGGTCGGTGAGATCTCGCAGGGCTGGGTGCGGCCCAACGGCTTGCGCATCTCGAAGGTGCGGGTGCCGCTCGGCGTCGTCGCCATCATCTACGAGAACCGCCCGAACGTGACCAGCGACGCCTTCGGGCTGTGCCTCAAGGCGAGCAACGCCGCCTTCCTGCGGGGCTCGTCCGGTGCGATCCGCTCCAACCTCGCCATCGCCGGCGTGCTGCGCGAAGCGCTGGCCAAGGCCGGGCTCCCCGAGGACGCCCTCGTCCTCGTCGACGACACGTCGCGCGAGGCGGCGGTGGAGTTCATGCGCCAGCGTGACTCCATCGACTGCCTGATCCCCCGGGGCGGTCCGTCGCTCATCCGCTCGATCCTCGACAACGCCACGGTGCCGTACGTGATCGACGGCGACGGGAACTGCCACGTCTACGTCGACGCCGCCGCCGACCTCGCCATGGCCGCCGACATCGTGGCCAACGCCAAGACCCAGCGGCCCTCGGTGTGCAACGCGGCCGAGTCGCTGCTCGTGCACGAGTCGGTCGCCGCCGAGTTCCTGCCGCTCGTGGCCGGGCGGCTCGACGGGGTCGAGCTCGTGGGCGACGACGCCGTGCGGGCCACGCTCGGCGCCGACAGGGTGGCCCCGGCGGGCGAGGACGACTGGGCGCACGAGTTCCTCGACCTCAAGCTGGCCGTGCGGGTGGTGCCGTCGATCGACGATGCGATCGCTCACATCGCCCGCTACGGCTCCGGCCACAGCGAGGCCATCGTCACGGGCGACCTGCGCGCCGCCGACCGGTTCACCCAGGAGGTCGACGCCGCGGCCGTGGTGGTCAACGCCTCCACCCGCTTCGTGGACGGCGAGGAGTTCGGCTTCGGCGCCGAGATCGGCATCTCCACCCAGAAGCTGCACGCCCGGGGCCCGATGGGGCTGCGTGAGCTCACCACCGAGAAGTACGTCGTGCGCGGCGAGGGCCAGATCCGTTCCTGAGCGACTCGTCGCCGGCGGCCGGGGCGCGCCGGTGATCCGCCCGCCCCGATCGGCCGAGCTCGAGCGCCTCCGTGCCATCGAGATCGCCGCCGGGCAGGCCTTCCTCGACGTGGGCATGCCCGAGATCGCGGCGGACGAACCCCCGCCGCTGGACGCCCTGGAGCGGTACCTCGCCGACGGATGGGCCTGGGTGATCACCGTGGGGGACAGCGATCCGGACGAGACCGAGGCCGGTCCCACCAGCGCCCAGCCGATCGGCGGATACGTGATCGTCGACGTCCTGGACGATGTCGGACCGCTCCCCACCGCCGCACACGCGGGCGCCGCCCCGACGGCCGGAGCGCGCGCCGCCCACGTCGAGCAGGTCAGCGTCGACCCCCGCCACGCCCGGCGGGGCCTCGGCCGACGCCTGCTCGACCACGTCGTCGAGGAGGCCCGCCGGCGGGGATTCGACGCCGTCACGCTCACGACCTTCCGCGACGTGCCGTGGAACGCTCCCTACTACCGGCGCTGCGGGTTCCGGGTGCTGGCGGACGAGGAGATCGGTCCGGGCCTGCGCCGGGTGCGCGACCACGAGACGGCGCTGGGCCTCGATCCGGCGCGGCGCGTCTGCATGCGCCGGGACCTCGACGGTTCGTGACGGGCGCGGTCCGGGCACACTGAACGCGTGACCGATGTCGAGGTGCTCACCGTCGGGCATGGGACCCTTCCGGCGGACGAGTTCTGCGGCGTGCTGCGCGACAGCCGGATCGACCTGCTGGTGGACGTGCGCTCGTATCCGGGCAGCCGGCGTCATCCGCACTTCGCCCGGGAGCGGATGGAGGAGTGGGTGCCGTCGGCCGACGTGGCCTACCTGTGGGAGCGCCGGCTCGGCGGTCGGCGGCGGGTCCGCCCCGACAGCGTCAACGTGGTGCTGCGCAACGACTCCTTCCGGGGGTATGCCGACCACATGGCGAGCGATGAGTTCCTCGAGGCGCTCGGAGGGCTCCTCGCGCTGGCCGCCGAGCGGCAGACCGCCGTGATGTGCTCCGAGAGCGTGTGGTGGCGCTGCCATCGCCGGCTGCTGGCCGATGCGCTGGTGCTGGTGCACGGTGCGTCGGTCGTGCACGTGATGCACGACGGCCGACACGTGCCGCACCCCCTCACCGAGGGCGCCCGGCTCGCCGGCGAACATGTGGTCTACGACATCGGGTCGACGCCTCCGCTGCCGCTCTGAGCCGACATCCAGCGGTTCCCCGGCACCCACCCCCCCCCAAAGTTGGGGAGGCATGGATGGCCCAGAGGGCGGGTAAATGTGAGAAATGCTGGCGGATCACCAGGTGGCGCAAGCGTCCAGCCCACCGGCCGTACCAGCTCGAGGGCCCGGCCGAAGCCTCGCCATCGCGGCTGCGCTGGCGGCCGCCGTGCTCGCGTGGGTGGTCCTGCTCCTCGCCGACGAGGGCGTCGCGGGGGCGGGTACTGGTCCGACAGCGCCCGCCGTTCCGACGCGTGCGGACGACCTGGCGGCACACCAGGTCGGTCATGGCCCGGCACCCGCCGCCGAGCCGGACGTCGCCACGGGGGTGGTGACCGACGAGCCCGGGGTCGAGGTGACGCGCCCGATCGACCGTCCCGTGGCCGAGGTGACCCGCCCGGTCGTGGAGCCGGTCGCTGACGACGCGGTGCCCGTGGCGGATGACCCTGCGCCCGGCATCGAGACGACCGCGGCTGTGGTCGAACCGGCGGTTCAGGCGGCAACCCCGGCTCCGGCCGAGACTCGGCCCGTCGTGGAACCGGGCGCTCGGGTGGCGGAGCCCACCCGTGCCGGGGCCGCACAGGGGGCGGACAGGGCGGGGCCCGCCGACGTGGGACCCCGGTTGCCGTCGGCGGTCCCAGCGGCGCGCCCGGTGTCGCCGGAGGCTCCGGTGGTGCGTCCGGTGCCGCCGACCGCCCCGGTGATGCGTCCGTTGCCGCAGGTCGTCCCGGTGGTGCGTCCGTTGCCGGCGGGGACTCCGGTGGTGCGTCCGGTGCCGCCGACCGTCCCGGTGGTGCGTCCGTTGCCGCCGGAGGCTCCGGTGGTGCGTCCGGTGCCGCCGACCGTCCCGGTGGTGCGTCCGTTGCCGGCGGGGACTCCGGTGGTGCGTCCGTTGCCGCCGACCGCCCAGGCGGCGGGGTCGGTCGCGAGGCCGGGGGTGACACCAGGGCAGCCGCAGGTCGGGCCCGTTCTCGACCCCTCCGGCTCCGGTGCCGACCCCGTCCGGCCGCTGCCTCCAGCCGTGGCGCGGCCGATGACGGGCTCGGGTCCTGATCCGGACACCGCTGCAGTCGGTCCCCGGCGGGGCGCGCCCCCGCGTCCGGCCGGGGGCTCCGCAGCGGCGACGGCAGCGCCCGTGGTCGCCCCCGTGGCGGACGCGGCGCGTCCCTGGTGCGGGCCTGGGTCCGGCGCGCCCATCCGGGCCGACCGCGGCACCGCGTCGCTCGCTTCCGAGGGTTCGGTGCTACCGGTGCCGCTGGACATGCCCTTTGCTCCGTCGACTCCGGTCGGCGCGTCCGCCACCGTGCCGGTGCCGCCCGGCGGAGCCGCTTCGGGGTCGTCGGGCGGCGGCGCCGGCAACGGGGGCGGCGGTGGCGCGGCGGTGGCGGTGCTGTCGGATGCGGTCCCGACGGTCGCCCTCGTGGCCGGCGGCGTGGTGGGCGAGCGGCACGCGGTGCCGACGAACTGGGTGAGCAGGCCTCCTTCCCTTCCCGGCTGATCGACCCGGCAGGTCGACAGCCAGTTCAACGATGAACGAGGGAAGGAACCGCCATGCCCGGGCATCACCACGCCCAGGACGTATTGGCCGACCACGCGGCCTCGCCGACCCCCACTGCCAGCCTGGTCGTCGTCGACGACCCGCAGCGACTGAACAGGGAGCTCCTGGTGGCCGCGATCGACGCGGTGCCGGGCCTCTCCGCGATCGACGCCTCCACGGCCAGCTCCACCGCGCTCGACCAGGTGGACGCGGCGGTGGTGGCGGCCCGCTCGCTCCAGTTCGGCTCGCTCGGCCTGCTGACCGACCGAAGGAGACTGCCGCAGCGGGTCGTGGTGATCGCCGACAACGGCCCGGTATCCCCGTGCGGGGATGCGCGGGGCCTCGTCGTGGTGTCCCGCGACACGCCCCTGGAGGTGGTCGTGGACGCACTGCGCTCCGACGCCACCGATCGAGCTGACCAGCACGCGTGGCCGCGCGGTGGCGGCGAGGGGGAGGCGTCGCTGACCCCTCGCGAGCGCCAGGTGCTCGGGTTGCTGGCGTCGGGCCTGACTCCGACCGAGGTGGCTCGGAGCCTGGACATCACCACCTACACCGCCCGCGATCACATCAAGGCCATCCGTCAGAAGCTCGACCGGCCGACCATCATGGCCGCGGTCCTCGAGGCGATCCGTCGAGGGGTGCTGCAGTTGGATCAGACCTGATGGGGGCGCCGTTCCTCCATGTTGGGGAGTGCGCCCGAGCCCGCGCGTTCGGCACGCTGGCGGGGTGTCGGTCGGGGTGCCGTCGTATCCCGGAGCGCTGCCGCGAGGGCCGTGGGGGTGGCGGGTGGTCCGGCCGACACCCGGCTCTCCCCACGCGACCGGCGCCGCGGGCTGATCGGCCCGAGGCGCCGGCCGCATCGGGTGGTCGCAGCGCTCCTGCGACCCGGGTGCGTCAGGCGCTGCGGGCCGCGATCCGGCGCAGCGGGGGCAGGGTGGGCGGCGGCTGCTTGCGCGGCGGGAGCTCGGCGAGCAGCTCGCCGGTGATGACGGTGATCTGGGCCACGGCGCGTTCGAACGCCGCTTCGGTCGCTGCCGACGTCTTCTGCACGCCGCTGACCTTGCGAACGAACTGCCGGGCTGCGGCCTCGACCTCTTCGGGGGTCGCCGCGGGCTCGAGGCCCCGCAGCGTCGTGATGTTGCGGCACATGGTGCGAAGGCTACCGACGGCATCCGCGGGCCGTCCGGTGCTTTCCGCCGGTGGTGTCGCGGCGTCAGGCCGGCGACAGGCGGCCATCCGCGGCGCCCGGGCGGTGGCCCGGCTCGACGAGCCGGGCCGCCGCCGGAGCCGTTCACATCGTCGGGTCAGGCAAGGGACTGCCGGCCGAACTCCTCGACCTCGTGCGCCAGCAGCCGCACCTCGTGGGCGATGCGGTAGCCGGGCAGGTTGCCCGTGTCGATCAGCCGGTAGACGTCGCGCACAGCGACGCCGAGACGCAGGGCCGCCGCCGCAGGCGAGACCCAGTCGTAGGCCTGTCGCCGGCCTGTGGTGCCGAGCGCGGCGATCATCGGGGCCGACCCGGTGACGAGGGTACGGGGACGACCGGGCGCGCGGCGCCGGTCGCGGAGGTGTGTGTCTGCACTGTGCTATCCGCCTTGGTTCGCGTGGAGCCCGCCTCCACCTCGGTGCTCTCGCCGCGCACCGCCCCAGGGATGGTGACCACGCACCGTAGACGCGCCATCACGCGCGTGCCAGTCCCTCCTGGCTCGCCCTCGACGGCTACGGCCGGCTCACACCTCGGCCATGGGCGCGGCGCCGAGATCGGCCATCGCCCGGCGACCCTCGACCGCGGCCTCGCCGCCTGCGAAGACGAGGGTGCGGGCCCACTGGTACCGGCAGCCGGTGGTCGACAGGTCGGCAGCCAGTGCGACGAGGCGGTCGGTGTCGCCGGCGAGCAGCGCCGCCGCCCGCTCGACCAGCGCCGTGGTCGTGGGGTTGGCGGCGACCATGGGTCGCGCCCGCTCGATGCGCTCGGCTGCGCTGGCGTGGCCGGCCAGCACCGCCGCCTCGGCGTGCAGCGCCGCGTACCAGGGCCGCCATTCGCCGGTGTACCAGGTGTGGAAGCTCGCCGGGTCCTCGGCCAGGCGGTCCATCGCCTCGTCGGCCCGGCCGTGGTGCAGTGCCACGATCGCGTCGAAGGTGGGGCCGTAGCCCGTGTAGCACCCCTCGAGGCGGCCCTTGTCGAGGCCGAGCTCGACGGTGATGCCGAGCCACTCGGCGCGCGCCTCGTCGTCGCCCCGCAGCCCGTGCGCCATCGCGACCGCGTAGGCACCGCTCGCCAGGCTGCCGTTGACGGGCCGACCGGCCCACTCCCAGCCGCGGCGGAACCGCTCGCCGTCGGCGAGCACCCGGTCGATCTCGCCGGCCAGCACCTCGACGCGCATGCGCCGGCTCGTGGCCAGGTGCCCCTCGACGCTGTGGAACGGCAGCAGCGCGAGCGTGTCCGCGAAGCGACGGGCGGCCGCGAAGTCGCCGGCGGTGAGCGAGACCTCGGTCGCCATGTTGTAGGCGTCGGCTATCTCGAAGGCGGTGAGCACGCCGGGCCGCACACCGGACAGGAGGTCGATGCGCCGGTGGACGTCAGCCAGGGCGGCGGTCACGTCGCCGAGGCCGAGGTGCACGACGGTGAGGGCGTCGAGCGCCGCGCTCTCGATGAGCGGATCGTCGAGCGCCCGGCCTGTGGCGACCGCCCGCTCGGCGGTGGCCCGGGCCTCCGGATCGATCTCCTCCAGCTCGAAGCTGGCGGCGATCAGCACCGCGGCCTCGGCCCGGGGATCGGTGCTGCCGAACGACCGCGCCTCCTCGAGGAGCGCGGCATGGGTGCCCTCGGGCGGCTTCTCGGCGATGATGCCGGGCCCCCGCAGCAGCAGCTCGGCCGCCGCGGCGAGGATCACCGTCGCCGCGGCGTCGTCGCCCGCAGCGCGCGCCGTGTCCGCCGCCGTGCGCCAGAGCCGCAGAGCGTCGTTGCCGGCCTGCCGGCTGGAGGCGGCGCCGCCCGCGCACGCCAGCATCTCGACCCGGGTGGAGGTGTCGCCCGCCACCTCGGCGGCCTGGGTGTAGCGGTGCTGGCTCTCACCGAGGAGGCCGCGCGTGAAGCAGGTCGAACCGAGCAGCTGGGCCAGGGCGAGCGCCTCGGGCCGGAGGTCGGGCCGGTGCATCGCCCACTTGAGCGCGGCGCGTGCGTCGTCGGCCGCGCGGTCGAAGGTCTTCCGCCAGGCGGCGAGGTCGTCGGCGGCGCGGTCCAGCGCGGGGAGCAGCGGGAGCTCGGCCTGGCGGTCGAGGTCGCCCATGATGCCGGACGCCCATGCGAGGTGCCGGCGCCGCTTCTCCTCGAGCTCGGCGGGCGCCGCGGCCACCTGTCCCTTGCCGTACTGGCGGATCGACTCGAGTGCCCGGTAACGGGTCCCCACGTCCGCCGGGGAGGCCACCAGCAGGCTGTGCTCGGCCAGGCGGGCGAGACCGTCCGCGACGGCGGCGGCGTCCACGGGCGGGAACGCGACGACGGCCGTCGCCTCGTCGGCGGTGAACGACGAGGCGAACACGGACACCCGACGCAGGAGCGCCTGGTCGACTGGGGTCAGCAGGTCGTAGCTCCAGTCGATGGCGGAGCGCAGCGACCGGTGGCGTTCGTCCACCCTCGACCCGCCGGACAGGAGGCGGAACCGTTCGGACAACCCGCGCTCGATGCCGTCGAGCCCCAGGGAGGGAAGGCGGGCCGCAGCGAGCTCGATGGCGAGGGCGCTGCCGTCGAGCCGCCGGCAGATCTCGCCGATGCGGCCCGGGCTGTCGGCCGCCAGCTCGCCCGCCCCGGCCTGGCGGGCACGCTCGACGAAGAGCGCCACGGCGTCACCGGTGGGTTCGTCGCTCGACGAATCATCGGTCGACGGGTCGTCGGGCGGCGCGCCCCCGGTCGGCGGGCCGCCGTCGACGGGTTCGACGCCCGGGCCGGCGCCGTCAGGCCCGGCGGACCCGCTCGCGCAGTGGGAGGGCAGCGACAGCCCCGGCACCGGGAACACCCACTCGAACGGCAGCATCAGCCGGGCCTGCGAGGTGGCGAGGACCGAGACCCCGGGGCAGCGCCCCAGCAGCCGCTCGACGAAGACGCCCACCGCATCGGCGAGATGCTCGCAGTTGTCGAGGACGAGCAGCGCCTCGTGCCCGGCCAGGTGATCGATCACGGCGTCCTCGCCCGAGCGTCCCTGCGCGTCCCCGAGGCCGAGCGTGTTGGCCACCGCCGTGCCGACCAGCTCGCCGTCGGTGACGGGGACGAGGTCGACGAACCACACGCCGTCGCGCCGCTCGGCGGCCAGGCCGGCCGCGACCGCCGCGGCGAGGCGGGTCTTGCCGACCCCACCGGGCCCGGTGGCGGTGACCAGCCGGTGGTCCTGCAGCGCGGCCGTCAGCGCCGCGACCTCGGTCGCGCGTCCCACGAACGACGTGAGCGGCACGGGGACCGCACGACCCGGGCCCGCACCGCCGTGCCCACCCCCGGCGGCGGTGTCGGTGGGCGTCTCGGCCCGCTCGTGCACGAAGCGCGCCAGCGCCCGCCGGTCGGCCACGTCGAGCTTGCGGAGCAGCGACGAGACGTGGCTCTCGACGGTGCGGACCGACACGAAGAGCCGGGCCGCGATCTCCGCGTTCGTGGCCCGCTCCGCCACGAGGGCGAGCACCTCGGCCTCGCGCTCGGACACACCGGCGTCGATCAGGGTGTCTGCAGGGCCGACCACGACTCGATTCTGCCGTGACGGGTCGCCCAACCGGGCGCGCATTCCCGTCGCCGGCGTCGCGATCCGTGGTGGATCCGTGGTGGGTCAGTGGTGGTTCCGTGCGGCCCCCGGATGGCGAAACCCCAGCTCAGGCCCATGATGACGGCACACCACGAGATGCGGAACGACGGAGCCCCCCATGCACCCCCACGAGACCATCATCCTCGCCGAGCAGCGCCGCGCCGAGCTCATCGACGAGGCAGCGGCCGTTCGCCGGGTTCGCCGGCGTCCGGGCCGCCGGTCGTTGCGCCACCGCTTCGGCCGGCGGTCGGGCGAGAGCTGAGCCGGACCGCCGGACCGCATGCAGCCCCGCGGCGCCGCCCCACCGCGGGCCGTGCTGTCCCGCCGTGCGGCACCACCTCGGCGATCCGTCCCGGGCGGCGCCGAGGCCGCGCCGGTTCAGCGGCGCCGGAGGACAGCGGGAAGGACGGCCGGCGCGCCGGCCTCCCGCAGCCGGGCGCCGACCACGGTCATCGTCCAGCCCGAGCGCCACTCGTCGTCGAGGACGAGTATGGGCCCGCGGGGCCATCCCCCCTCGGGAACGTCGACGGCGAACGCGTCCCAGACGTTGGTGAGCTGGTGCGCCGAGTTGCCCATCTCCCCCTGCGGCGGCCGGTCGGCGGCGACGCGGCGCACCGTGTCGACCACGGCCAGCTTGCCGAGCGCTCCGATCCGCCGGGCCACCTCTGGCATCGCGTCGGGCCGGGCTCGTGACGGCACCCAGGTGACGGCCACGGGCCGGTACTCCCACGGCCAGCGCTTGAGCATGGCGGCCACGCCGTCGACCAGCTCGTCGTCGAGCGCTCGGCTCTCGTCGAGCACCTCGGCCACGAGACCCGACCAGCCGCCGTCGCCGTCGGTCGCCAGCGCCCGCCCCTCGGCGATGCGGATCTCCGGCTTGATGTTGCCGCGGGCCACCGTCACGCCGCGGGGCCACTGCTTGCGGGGGATCAGCGGGGTGTCCTGGCGGCGCAGGTGGTCGCGGGCGGCGGTCGTGTCGGCCGGGACGGGCCGGGGAGCGGCGCCGGTGCAGTTGTCACACCGCCCGCAGTCGCCGCTCGGACCGTCACCGACGAAGGGATCGTCGAGCTGGGTGCGCAGGAACCGCATCCGGCACCCCGTCGTGGCGACGTAGTCGACCATCGCCTGCTGCTCGGCCCGTCGGGCGGCGGCCACCCGGCGGTAGCGCTCGCCGTCGTAGGTCCAGGGCTCGCCCGTGGCGCGCCAGCCGCCCCGCACCCGCTCGACGGCGCCGTCGACGTCGAGCACCTTGAGCAGGCCCTCGAGGCGACCGCGCCCCAAGTTCACGGCGTGTTCGAGGCTCGCGGTGGCCACGGTCTCGCCCTCGGCGGCCGAGATCTGGTCGAGCACCCGACGCACCAGGGCCTCGGGCGGGAAGGCGGTCGAGTCGAACCATTCCCACACCGCCCGGTCCTCCGCACCGGGCAGGAGCACGACCTCGGCCCGGTCGACGGCGCGCCCGGCACGCCCCACCTGCTGGTAGTAGGCGATGGGCGACGGCGGCGCCCCCAGGTGGACCACGAAGCCCACGTCCCCCTTGTCGAACCCCATGCCCAGTGCCGAGGTGGCGACCACGGCACGGAGGTCGTTGTCCCGCAGCGCCTGCTCGATGTGGGTGCGCTCGGCCGGGTCGGTGGCGCCGGAGTAGGCGGCCACCTTGTGCCCGGCCTCCTGCAGCCAGCCGGCCACGAGCTCGGTGCCGGCGACGGTGAGGGTGTAGACGATGCCGGAGCCCGGCAGGTCGTCGAGGTGCGCGGCGAGCCAGGCCAGCCGCGCGGCCGGGCCGAGGTCGAGGACCGAGAGGGCGAGGGACTCCCGGTCGAGGTCGCCCCGCTGGACCACGGGGTCGGTGCCGAGCTGCTCCGCCACGTCGGCGACCACGCGGTCGTTGGCGGTCGCCGTGCAGGCGAGCACCGGCACGTCGCCGAGCCGGGCGAGCACGTCCCGGATGCGCCGGTAGTCCGGCCGGAAGTCGTGGCCCCAGTCGGAGATGCAGTGCGCCTCGTCGACCACCAGCAGGCCGATCTCGGCGGTGAGCCGGGGCAGCACGTCGTCGCGGAACCCCGGCGAGTTGAGCCGTTCGGGGGACACGACCAGCAGGTCGACCTCGCCGGCCACCACCCGCTCGTGGATCGCCTCCCAGTCCTCGGTGTTGGCGGAGTTCACCGTCTCGGCGACGATCCCGGCCCGGCGGGCCGCGGCGATCTGGTCGCGCATCAGCGCCAGCAGGGGCGACACGACCAGCGTCGGGCCGGCCCCCCGCTCCCGCAGGAGCGCTGTCGCGAGGAAGTAGACCGCCGACTTGCCCCATCCGGTGCGCTGCACGACGAGGGCCCGGCGGCGGTCGATGACGAGGGCCTCGATCGCGGCCAGCTGGTCGGGACGGATCACCGCCTCGGGGCCGGCGAGCGCCCGGATCAACTCGCCCGCCCGCGTGGCCAGGTCGGCGTCGGGCGCGGGGCGGGTGTCGGGGATGGGCATGGGTCGATGGTCCCACGTGCGGCCGGCAGCTCGGTTCATGCCGCGGCCGCCCTCCGGTCGGGCGGTGTCCGGCACGCCGTCCCGCCTCCGCTCGGCGGCGGCGTCAGCGGCGGAGCGGTCGGGTGGCGCGGTCCGCCGGGTGCTGGCGGTAGAAGGCGCGCAGCACGTCGTACAGGTCCGCGTTGGCTGCCGCCAGCTCGACCGGGCGGTCGAAGAACACCTCGGTGGCCACCGCGAAGAACTCGCCGGGGTTCACGGCGGCGTAGCCCCGCAGCACGTCGGCGCCCTCACCCGCCCGCAGCCGGCGGTACTCGGCCGTGCACACCTCCACCCAGCGCCGCCGGGCCGCGGCGTCGGGCAGCGGGGGCGTGCCGTCGACCAGCCCGTCGAGCATGTCCAGCTTGTGGGCGAACTCGTGGAG
Source organism: Acidimicrobiales bacterium (assembly GCA_036280455.1). Taxonomy (GTDB): domain Bacteria; phylum Actinomycetota; class Acidimicrobiia; order Acidimicrobiales; family VFJN01; genus ZC4RG19. The sequence continues at coordinate 3,737 of DASUQS010000275.1, read as the reverse complement.
CACGACGTTGTACCCCCGCTCGGGGTGACGGGCACCCGCTCGGGCGGCGTCCCAGGCGATCAGCACCGGCCCGCGCCGGTCGTGGGTCTGGCCGACGATCGTGAGCGGGGCGTCGGTGCGCAACCCCGGCGCCGGCCCGGCGCGCTCGCCGTGCAGCGTCACCGTCGTCGGGTGGACCACGATGGCGGTGACGTCCCGGTAGCAGTCGACGTCGAGCCCCAGGATGAGGAGCGCCGCCTGGGCGGCGATCACCACCCGGATCTCGTCGGTGAGGGAGAAGCCGTTCGCCGCCTCCCAGCGCCGTGACGCCACCTGCGCCATCAGGTCGCCGAGGCGGTCACGCTCGTCGTCGTCGAGCACGGCCCAGTGGGCGAGCGTTGCCGCTGTCAGGTCGCGCCAGTTGGCCGGGAGCGGCGACCGGTCACGGCGCAGGCGTGCCCACACCCTCAGTCGGCCTCCGCCATCGCGAGCTCGTCCGTGCCGGTCATACGGCCGCCCATCCTGGCGTGCTCGCTGCGGGTTTCCGCCCCGACGGGACGGTCCGCACACCGTCGTCGCCGGGCGGACGCGTCGCACCGTCCGCCCACCGGCGTCGTTGACGGCGGGCGAACGGTGCACGCGACGATCAGCCGTCGGCGACCACGCCCTGGAGGACGCCCGTGGACAGCACCAGGAACCGGTCGTCGACGAACCGAGGCCCGCCGGGGCAGGCCGTCACCCGGATCTCGTCGGCCACGAGCTGCAGCGAGTGCAGCCGCAGCCCGTCGGGCAGCTGGTCGACCATGCCCTCGATCAGCTGCTGAACGGCCTGCAGGACGAGGGGCCTGGCCGCGCCGTCGATCTTGTCGGCGATCAGCCCTTCGACGAACTCGGAGACCCCGAGCGTCACGACGGTGACCCACCAGGGCCAGTCGACCTCGACCGAGAAGCTCTTGTAGAAGGGTTCGACGGCGCCGTTGCGCACCCGGAGCCCGATGGTGAAGTCGACGTTGATGTCCGGGTCGGCGAAGTTGTTCACCGCGGCCTTCAGACGCAGGGCGACGGTGATGCCGCCCGGCACCACCTCGACCTTGGCGGCCGAGCGCTGGCTGATCTCGCCGGAGGCGGCATCGATGGTGTCGATGACGGACCGGACCTGGTTGCGCACGAGCGACTCGGGCACCGGCAGGGTCACGCATGCGGCGGTGTCGACCGCCACCGTCACGCTGCCGAGGCTCCTGGTGGCGCCCCGCGCCTGGGCCGTGAGGGCGTAGCGGGTCGTGACCGCCGGCTGCACCTGCATCGAGCCGGTCTTGGCCACCGCCTGGCCGTTGAGCTTGACGGTGACACCGCACGTCGACGGTGACGACACCGACCAGCGCAGGGTCGTCGGTGGGCCGAAGGGCTGGGTGCTGGTGGGTGAGGCCGTGAACGAGGTGAGCTGGGTGTCGCCCAGGCACTCCAAGGTGTGGTCGTCGATGTCGGGGCCCGGGATGTCGTCGTCGTCACGGGGACGAAGGGTGTCGATGGTCTGTGTCATGGATCCGCCTCTCGGGAAGGGCGCGGGCCGCAGGCCGCCGGGCCCGTGCTCGCGCCGCCGTCTGAAGACGGACGGGGGTGCCGCGCCGAGGGGATCCGCCGATGTGGTCCGCCGCCGTGGCTCTCCGCCGTGGAGCCGTCCGCCACCGGGGACCGTACGGCGACCGTTGCTAGCCGCCTGCTAGCCGCCCGGTCGTGGGACGGTCGTCGAGCAGGCGCTCGACCATCAGCGTCGCATCGTCCGGGGTGACACCCAGGTCGTCGAGCATCTCGCGGAAGCGCCCGAGCGCGCGCCGCGCCCCCAGGTCGTCGCCGCCGGCCCGGTGGGCGAGGACGACCACCCGGTGGGCCGCCTCCGACCAGGCGTCGACGACGAGCGCCCGCTCGGCCAGCGCCCGTGCGCCGTCGACCGCGCCCTTGGCGAGCAGCAGCTCGCCGGCGCGGGTGGCGAGCGCGGCGACGCGCAGGCGCCGGCGTTCGACGAGCGGGAGCGCCCACGGCTCGCTGGCCAGCTCCGTCGGGTCGGCGCGCCACAGCTCGACCGCCGCCAACGCCGCGTCGAGCGCGGCGGACGGCGAGCCGTTCCGGTCGGCCTCGAACGCCCGGTCGGCGAGTGCGTCGAAGGCCCAGACGTCGACGTCGAGGTGGCCGCCGGCCTGCAGCCGCAGCCGGTTGCCCTCCTGGCGCACGAAGAACGACGGCCCGCGGGGCGTCCGGTCGGGCTCCAGGACCCGCAGCAGGTAGGTGAGGGTCACGCGCAGGTTGCGCGACTGCGCCTCGGCATCGAGGGTGGGCCACAGGTCGTCGGCCGCCTCGCCGCGTCCTGCCCCGCCCCGCAGGACCAGGTAGGCGAGCAGCGACCGGACCCGCTCGCGTCGCCACTCGGGCGCGGTCACCGGCACGCCGTCGCCGCACAGCTCCGGCGTGCCGAGCAGGCGGAGCTCGAGGTGGGCCGACGGCGGCACCGCCAGGCGGGCCAGCGCGGCGCGGGCGGCGGTGCGGACCGGGCGCGCCCCGTGCTCGGCCAGCGCCACGACGTCCGGTCGGGCCTCCGGCCACAGATCCTCGAGCAGCCGCCAGCCGTCCTGGCGCGCGACGTCGGCGAGGGCGGTCGCCAGCTCGACCGCCCATCGTCGGGGGAGGTGGGCGCGCACGACTCCCGAGTCGGGGAGGGGCGGCACGTCCGGCGGCAGGCCGTCGCCGTCGTGCAGCCCGGCCACGGCCCGGGCCAGGTCACGGGCGACCGAGAACGCCGGCCCGAGCCCCGTGGCGTCCCACACGGGCCGGGTGCTGGGCAGGAGCACGTACATGAGCGCCAGGCTGCGCTGCTGCGGCGCCGCGGAGTGGCCGGTGGACAGGGGCTGGCGGGTGAGGTGCTCCGCGAGCAGCAGGGCGCCGCGGTCGTCGTCGCCGGTGGCGATCGCCAGCGCCGCGGACGCGATCGCCAGATGGGACTCGACGAGCGGTGCGGGTGGCGTCCCGGCGGCGCCGCGGGCGCGGGCGAGGTGCTCCGCCGCTGGTGCGGGATGCCCGAGCAGCGCGTGGGCCAGGGCGCACTGGCTGGCGGTGAGGGCCGAGTAGTTTCGTGGGCCCGATGCGAACGTCCGCTCGACCAGGGCCGGGAGTGCGGCGGCCACGGCGTCGACCTCGCCGAGGAACCAGCGGGCCTGCAGCCGGGCGCCCTCGGCCAGCCGCCGGTGGAGGTCACCCGCTCGCGCCACCGCCGCGTCGGCCGCCGCGAGCGCGGTGCGGGCATCGCCGAGGTGCAGCGTGGAGGTCGACCGCAACCAGCTGACGATCGCCTGCCAGTGGTCGTTCAGCGAGCCAGGCGGGATGCGGTCGAGCTCGGCCAGCACCGCCCGGGAGTCGTTCTGCACGTCGGCGACCAGGGCGCGCCCTAGGCAGGCCAGAGGGACGGCGGGCTCGACGCCAGACCGCTCGAGCTCGAACACGCGAGCGACGAGCGCGACGAGCTGGGCGCGGTCCTCCGACCACCAGGCGAGCTGGCCGAGCTGCACCAGGCACGCGAGCTCGCCGGTCGCCTCGGCGCGCTCGCGGAACCCGGTGGCGGCAGCGTCGAGCTCACGGACGGCCGCGGCCGGATCGGCGTCCCCGGCGGCGACCGCGCCGAGCAGGCGCCCCCCGGGCCGGCGTCGATCGGCGTCGGGCAGGCGGCCGTACCACCGCACCAGCACATCGCGGGGCACGGGCGGGTGGGT
>DASUQS010000274.1:0-5152 GCA_036280455.1 Acidimicrobiales bacterium | reverse complement strand
CGCGCCCGTCCAGCCCTCGCCGAGGGCCAGGGCCTTGGCGTCGTTGTCGACGTGGACCGGCAGGTCCGTGAGGTCGGCCAGGCGCTCGTGGAGGGGGAACCCGGTCCACGCCGGGATGTTGAGCGGCGACACGGTGCGACCGTCCGGCTCCATCGGCCCGCCGCAGCCGACGCCGACCGTCACCTCGTCGCCCCGGCGCACCGCCGTCACCAGCTCGACCAGGCGCTCCCACATCGGCTCGGGGCCACCCCGGGCGGGGGTGGGAGCGGTCCGGCGGTCGGTCAGGGCGCCGGCGGCGTCGACGCGCCCGACGGCGAGCTTGGTGCCGCCGATGTCGACGGCCAGGGTGGTTCCGGGGGTCGCCACGACCTCCGGACGCTACCCCGCGGCGCCCCGCCGTCAGGTTCGGCTCACGGAGCGCGTAACCTGGCCTGGCTCACCCACACGACAGAGGGAGACCGAGGACGTGGCCAGCATCGAGACCGCGCCACCCCGGGGAGCAACATTCTCCGACTACTTCGACGCGATCGTCGGCAACGTCGAGCGCGTCATCCAGGGCAAGCGCGAGGTCATCGAGATGATGCTCCTGTGCCTCGTGTCGGAGGGGCACCTGCTCCTGGAGGACGTGCCGGGGGTGGGCAAGACCAACCTGGCGAAGTCCCTCGCCACGTCGATCGAGTGCAGCTTCGGGCGCGTGCAGTTCACGCCCGACCTGCTGCCGTCCGATGTGGTGGGCCTCACGGTGTGGAACCGGGGCGACAACACCTTCGACTTCCGGCCGGGCCCGGTGTTCAACAACATCGTCCTCGCCGACGAGATCAACCGCGCCTCCCCCAAGACGCAGGCCGCGCTGCTGGAGGCCATGGCCGAGGTGCAGGTGACCGTCGACGGGGCCACCTATCCGCTGGCGCCGCCCTTCATGGTCATCGCCACCCAGAACCCGATCGAGCACGAGGGCACCTACCCCCTTCCCGAGTCGCAGCTCGACCGCTTCCTGATGCGGGTGTCGGTCGGCTATCCCTCCCCCAGCGCCGAGCTCGAGATCCTCGACGCCCACGGCGACCACGAACCGCTCCGCGACATCCGCCCGGTGGTCACGGTCGCCGATGTCGAGCGCATGGCATCCGTCACCCGCCAGGTGCACGTCGCCCCCGGGCTGAAGGCCTACCTGGTCGACGTGGCCCAGGCGACGCGGCGCAGCAACCATCTGGCGCTCGGCGTGTCGCCGCGGGCGACGCTGGCGCTGCAGCGGGTGGCGCGGGCCCGAGCCGCCGCCCAGGGTCGGGGCTACGTCATCCCGGACGACGTGAAGGCGCTGGCCGTCCCCGTGCTGGCGCACCGGCTGCTGGTCACCCCCGAGGCCCAGCTGCAGGGGGTCACCGCCGCCGATGCGTTGGGCGAGGTCCTGCGCGGGGTTCCGGTCCCGGGCGGCCATTGAGGTGACGAGCGCTGCGAGCCACCCCGCCCCTCGGGGGAACGGCGCGGCATGCTGACGCGACCGGGGTGGCTGTGCGTCTGGGGCGGCATCACGCTGATCGTCCTCGCGCGGCTGCTCGGCATCGGCGAGCTGTACGTGTTCGGCGCCGTGGCGCTCGGGCTCGTCACGGTCGCCGTCCTCTACGTCAGCCTCACCCGGCTCGACCTGCAGGTCGACCGGGTCGTCCACCCCGCCCGCGTGCACGTCGGCCAGGTCAGCCGGGTGGAGGTGCGCATCCGCAACCTCCGGCGACGTCCGACGCCCGTGCTCGCGCTGCGCGACCCGGTGACCGGCACGGCCGGTGCCGAGCTGCTGGTGTCCCCGCTCGACAAGGGGGCGGCCTCCGTGGCCTCCTACCGCCTGCCCACCGAGCACCGGGGCATCGTCCACGTCGGGCCGCTGCAGGTGGTGGTCACCGACCCGTTCGGGTTGGCCGTGGCCTCGACGCGTGGTGCCCCCCGGGTCGAGGTGACCGTCTTCCCCCGCGTCGACGAGATCCGTCCGGTGCCCTTCACCAGCGGGAACGATCCGCTGGCCGGGGCGCTCCACCCCCACGCCCTCGGCCGGTCGGGTGACGACTTCTACGCGCTGCGCCCCTACGTCGTCGGGGACGACCTGCGCCGCATCCACTGGCCCTCCACCGCCCGCCACGACGAGCTCCTCGTGCGCCAGCAGGAGCAGCCCTGGCAGGCGCGCACCACCGTGCTGCTCGACGTGCGCCGGGCCGCGCACGACGGCGAGACGCTGGAGAGCGCCGTGTCCGCCGCGGCCAGCATCGTCAGCGCCAACGGCGCCCGGCGCGACCTGGTGCGCCTCGTGACCACGGACGGCGCGGACTCGGGATACGGCACCGGCACGGTGCACCTCCAGGCCCTGCTCGAGCACCTCGCCGTCGTCGAGGCGACGGGCGGCGCCAGCCTGCGCACGATGCTCGACCTCCTGCAGCGCGACGGCCAGGGCGCACTGATCATCGTCGTCGGCCAGACCGCCGGCGACGAACTGCGGGCGACGACCCGGCTCCGCCAGCGCTTCGGCCTGCTGTCCGTCGTGCGCATCGAGGGGTCGTCGGGCAGCCCTGGCACCGGACGGGCGCCCGGCGCGGTCGGGGCGGCGGGAGGTCACGTCATCCGGGCCAGCCGCGACACACCGTTCCCCCAGGCCTGGAACCGCGCCATCGCCACCGCGGCGCGTTCCCGCCCCACGATCGGCAGCACCCGATGAAGCGATCGCGCGACCACCTGCTCCTCGCGTCCGAGGTGACCCTGGCTCTCGTGGCGCTGGCGGCGATCGTCGGCATGCACCGCGTGTTCGAGGACGGCTCCTACCGCGGCCCCCTCGCCCTCCAGGCGATCGTGGCCAGCGTCGTCGTGGCGGGCCTGCGCCGGGCAGGCGTCCGCCTCCTGCCTGCGGCGGCGCTCACCACCCTCGCAGCCCTGCTGTTCATCACGTGGACCCGCTTCCCGGCCACGACGCAGTGGCTGCTGCCCACCCCCGACACCGTGAGCCAGGCGGCCGACGACCTCAGCGCCTCCTGGCGGCTGTTCGGGGACGTGCGCGCGCCGGCACCGGTCGAGAACGGCTTCCTCGCCGCCACCGCGGCCGCGCTGTGGCTCCTCGTCTTCGTGGCCGACTGGGCCGCCTTCCGTGCCTCGGCGACCTTCGAGGCGCTGCTGCCGGCCACCACCCTGTTCCTCTTCGCCGCCGCGCTCGGCGGCCCCGGCAGCCCCGTGGCGAGCGCGGCCGTCTTCGCCGGTGCCGCCCTGCTCTACGTGCTGCTGCACCGCACCGCCAACCAGGAGCGCAGCTCGCGCTGGGCCGGTGGGCGGCGCGCGCAGGGCCGCACGTCGCTCGTGGGCACGGGGGCGATGATCCTCGGCATCGCGGTGATCGCGGGCCTCGTCGCCGGCCCCAACATGCCCGGCGCCGGCGACGAGGCCGTCATCGCCTGGCGCGACATCAACCGTTCCGAGCCCACCCGCGTGGTGCTCAGCCCGCTGGTGTCGCTGAACACCAACCTGGTCGAGCAGTCCAACGTCGAGGTCTTCACCGTGCGCAGCGAGCGGCCGGCCTACTGGCGGCTCACCGCGCTGAACGAGTTCGACGGCCAGATCTGGCGCTCGGCCTACGGCACCGACTCGGCCGGTGGCACGCTGCCCCGGGAGCTCGACCCGGAGATCCAGGGCGACCTCGTGACGCAGGAGATAACGATCAGGGGGCTGAACTCCGTCTGGCTGCCCGCGGCCTTCGAGCCGATGGAGTTCCAGGGCGCCGACGACCAGCCGACCGTGTACGACAAGCGGTCGAGCACCCTTCTCGTCGAACGGGGGACGACGACCTCGGACGGCTACTCGTACACCGTCACATCGCTGTTCCCGGAGCTCGACGCCGACACGCTGCGGGGCGCCACCACCGACATCCCGGACGACATCCAGGAGACCTACCTCCAGCTGCCCGACGACTTCCCCGAACAGGCGGAGGCGGAGGCCGACGACCTGACCCGCCAGGCCACGACGCCCTACGACAAGGCCCTGGCCATCCAGAACCACCTTCGCAGCAACTTCGACTACGACCTGACGATGCCGCCCGGCCACGACGAGGACGCGCTGCTGACCTTCCTCTTCGAGACCCGGCGTGGCTACTGCGAGCAGTTCGCCGCCGCGTTCGCCGCCCTCGCCAGGTCCGCCGGGGTGCCGTCCCGGGTCGCCGTCGGCTTCACCCCCGGCGTGCAGGACCCGAACGATCCGACCCTCTACCGGGTGCGGGGCCTCCACGCGCACGCCTGGCCCGAGGTGTACCTGGGCGAGTACGGCTGGATCCCGTTCGATCCCACCCCCGGGCGGGCACCGCCAGGCGCCGAGGCCTGGCTCGGCGTCGCCGCCGGACAGGACACCAGCGGCGGCGGCGTCGCCGGGGGCGCCGAACCGCAGGCGAGCGCCGGGGACGGGCTGGGCAGCTCCGGCGCCCCGGGCGGCGTGAACGGCGCTGGGCTCGACCCCGACGCCGCGCTCGGCGGGGCCGAAGCCGCCGCCCCGCGTGCCGAGGAGGCCGAGGAGGAATCCTGGGCCGCCGAGCCCGCTCGTCAGATCGGTCGGCCCGTGGGCCTCGGCGCCCTCGCCTACCTCCTCATCGTGCCGGTCGCCATCGTCGCCCAGCGCGAGCTCCGGCGACGCCGGGCGGTCACCCCGGCAGCCAAGGCGAAGAATCGGTGGGCCGAGAGCACCGCCGGTGCGGTCCAGGCGGGCGTCGACCTCCCGCCGTCGCTCACGATCGCCGAGCAGGCCGACCGCATGGCGCGCGCGTTGCCGGAGTCGGCCGGGAGCATCCAGCAGCTCGCCCGCACCATGGAGGCGATCGCCTACGCCGAGGTCCCGCCCTCCGGCGACGAGGTCGAGCAGGCCGAGGCGTCATGGGCCGCGATCGCGGCCGAGGCCAACCGCCGCCAGGGATGGCTTCGTCGGGTGCTCAAGTACCTCGATGTCCGGATGCTGTTCACGAACCGCGGCCACCGGCGTGTCACCCACGAGGGCCCGGCGGTCAGCCCGATCGGGTGATGCCCGCGGGTGCGAGACGCCAGCCCGAGTGGACGGAAGCGCTACTCGCCGTCGCGGTCGGGGTCGTCGTCGTCGCGGTTGAACCGCTCACGCACCCGCCGCCCGGCGCCACCGAGCGCGTCGC
>DASUQS010000273.1:0-4513 GCA_036280455.1 Acidimicrobiales bacterium | reverse complement strand
CGGTCGTCGCCCGGTGGTTCACGCCGGGGTTCGCGGCGCGCGAGCCGGACGTGGTCGCCGCCCACCGCGCCATGCTGCTCGGCGTCGACCCCGCGGGCTACGCGGCCTGCTGCGAGGCGATCGCCGGCATGGACCTGCGGCCCGACCTGCCCGCGGCCGTCGCACCGACGCTGGTGATCGCGGGCGCCGACGATCCGGCCACCCCGCCGGTGATGTCCGAGGAGATCGTCGACGGGCTCGCCACCGCGCGCCTGGCGGTGATCGCCGACGCCGCCCACCTGGCGAGCGTCGAGCAGGCCGCGCAGGTGACGCGGCTGCTGCTGGACCACCTCGGGGAGGTGACCTGAGTGCTGTACCTCGCGCACATGGTCGTGCGGTTGCCGCACGACATGCCGTCGGATGAGGCCGAGCGGCTGAAGGCCCGCGAGAAGGCGATGGCCCTCGACCTCCAGCGGTCGGGGGAGTGGCGGCACCTGTGGCGGGTCGCCGGCGAGTACGCCAACTACAGCGTCTTCGACGTCGAGTCGCACGATCGGCTGCACGATCTGCTGTCGGGCCTGCCGCTGTTTCCGTACATGGACGTCGAGGTCACGCCGCTCGCGACGCACCCGTCCGCCCTCGCCGCCCTGGCGCAAGATCCAGATAGAGACGTGTGACATCTCAATAGCGCTCTGACGCGTACTTCACATGGCTCAATCGCGGGCGGATGATCGTGTGGTGAAGGTCACAGCGATCGACGCCATCCCGTTCGAGATCCCGTTCCGCCGCCCGTTCGCGTTCGCCAGCGGGCTCGCCACCGTCGCCGACCACGTGCTGGTCCGAGTGCACACCGACGAGGGCCTCGTCGGCCACGCCGAGGCCCCGCCCCGGCCCTACACCTACGGCGAGTCGCAATCCTCCATCGTCGCCGCGGTGCACGACTGGTTCGCGCCGGCGCTGCTCGGCGAGGACCCCTTCGCCCGCGAGCGCGTGTCGGCCACCCTCGCCCACACCATCGGCAACCACACGGCCAAGGCCGCGGTGGACATCGCTCTGTGGGACATCGTCGGCCAGGCGGTCGGGCAGCCCTGCCACGCCCTGCTCGGCGGCTACACCGACCACGTGCGCGTCACCCACATGCTGGGCCTCGACGAGCCCGCCGCCATGGTCGCCGAGGCCGAGCGGGTCCGCGACACGTACGGCATCGCCGCCTTCAAGGTGAAGGTGGGGCGCACCCCGTACCGCGTCGACGTCGAGGCGGTGCGCGCCCTGCGGGCCGCCCTCGGCGACGAGGTCGAGCTCTACCTGGACGCCAACCGCGGCTGGCGGGGAGACGACGCCCTCCGGGCGCTGGACGAGCTGTCCGACATCGACATCGCCATGATCGAGGAGCCGGGTCTCGCCGACCACGTCCTCAACCGCCGCCGCACCGTCCGGCGCAGCCCCGTGCCGGTCGTCGGCGACGAGAGCTGCACCCGCCTCGCAGAGGTCGCCCGCCTGCTGCTCGACGGCGCCTGCGACTCGATCAGCGTCAAGACCAGTCGCACCGGATTCACCGACAGCGTCCGCATCCTCGGGCTGTGCGAGGGCCTCGGCGCCGGGGTGGTACTCGGCAACCAGATCGACGGCAGCGTCGCCACCCTCGCCGGGGTCGCTTTCGCCGCCGCCCACCGCGCCACCGCCCAGCGCCCCGCCGAGCTGTCGGCCTACGTCGACATCGCCGACGGCCTGCTCGAGGAGCCGCCCGAGATCGCCGACGGCCGCATGGCCGTCACGCAGCGTCCCGGGCTGGGCATCGCCATCGACCAGGACAAGCTCGCCCGCTACCGCGTCGACCGCTGACCCGACCCCCAACCGACCCACCGGACCCCGCCGGACCCCAACGACAAGAGAGGCACACCAGATGACCACCACGACCGACGAACCCGTCGCACTCGTCGCATTGGGCACCGTGCCCACCGACGCCGACCCGCAGACCCAGCGCACCGCCACGGTGGTCGGCGCGCTCCTCACGAACCTGTGGGAGACCATCACCGAGCTCGACGTCACCTACGACGAGTTCGACGCCGCCAAGCAGTGGCTCATCGACGTCGGAGAGGCCGGCGAGTGGCCCCTGTTTCTGGACGTGTTCGTCGAGCACGCCGTCGAGAAGCTCGCCGCCGAGAAGTCCGGCGCCAGCCAGTCGTCGATCCAGGGCCCCTACTACATCCCCGGGTCGCCGATCGTCGGGTCGCACGGCCCGGTGCCGATGCGCGACGACGAGCCGGGCGAGCGCCTGGTCATCCGTGGTCGGGTGCAGTCCGCGGACGGCACGCCCATCCCCGGCGCGCTCATCGACCACTGGCAGGCGGACTCCAGCGGCTACTACTCGCACTTCCACCCGTCGACGCCCGACGGCAACCTGCGGGCGAGGTTCGTCACCGACGACGAGGGCCGCTACGAGATCGAGACCGTCACGCCGGCGCCGTACATGATCCCCCACGACGGGCCGTCGGGCCGGTTGCTCGACGCCGCCGGCTGGCACCCGTGGCGCCCGGCGCACCTGCACTACTTCGTCGACGCCGAGGGCCACAACCGCCTGACGACCCAGCTGTTCTTCGCCGGGGACGAGTGGCTCGGCAGCGACGTGGCCGGCGCGGACAAGCCCGACCTGACGCTCCAGCCCACCCGGGCCGACGACGGCGGCCTCGAGGTCACCTACGACTTCACGCTCGCGCCCGGGGCGGCCAGGCGCGAAGCCATCTCGGCCGAGCACTGATCAGGCGTCCGATGTCCACCACACCGCTCCTGCCGCTCGCCGATGCGGTGGCCGCCCACGTCCACGACGGCGACACGGTGGCGCTCGAGGGCTTCACCCACCTGATCCCGCACGCCGCTGGCCACGAGATCATCCGCCAGAGCCGCCGGGACCTGACGCTGGTGCGGATGACCCCGGACGTCGTCTACGACCAGCTCATCGGCGTCGGGTGCGCCGCCCGCCTCGTGTTCTCGTGGGGCGGCAACCCGGGCGTGGGCTCCCTCCACCGCTTCCGGGACGCCGTCGAGCACGGCTGGCCGCGGCCCCTCGCCATCGAGGAGCACAGCCATGCCGGCATGGCGGCCCGGTACGTTGCTGGCGCCTCCGGGCTGCCGTTCGGGATGCTGCGCGGCTACCTCGGCACCGACCTCGTCGACCACACGCCGAGCATCCGCACCGTCACCTGCCCGTTCACCGGCGAGGAGCTGGCCGCGGTGCCCGCGCTGCGCCCGGACGTCACGATCATCCACGCCCAGCAGGCCGACCGGTCCGGCAACGTGCAGCTCTGGGGCATCGCCGGGGTGCAGAAGGAGGCCGTGCTCGCCGCCGAGCGCGCCATCGTCACGGTCGAGGAGGTCGTGGACGAGCTCACGCCACGGCCCGACGCCGTCGTCCTGCCGAGCTGGGTGGTGTCGGCCGTGTCCGTCGTGCCCGACGGCGCGCATCCCAGCTACGCGGCCGGCTACAGCGAGCGCGACAACGACTTCTACTCGGCCTGGGACCCGATCGCCCGCGACCGCGCCGCGTTCACCTCCTGGATCGACCGCCACGTCCGCGGCACCAGCGATCACGCGGGGCTGCTCGCCGCACTGCGCACGGAGGAGGCGCTCGCCGATGCCTGACGACACGGTTCCCGACAACACCGTTCCCGCCGACACGGTCACGACGGACTGGACGGCCGACGAGATGATGAGCGTCGCCGCCGCCCGGTTGCTGCACGACGGCACGGTGTGCTTCGTGGGCATCGGCAAACCCTCGACCGCCGCCAACCTCGCCCGCCGCACCCACGCCCCGGGCGTGGTGCTGATCTACGAGTCGGGCTGCATCGGCGCCAAGCCCACGCGGCTCCCCCTGTCGATCGGCGACGGCGAGCTGGCCACCACCGCCGACTCGCTCGTGTCGGTGCCCGAGATCTTTCGCTACTGGTTGCAGGCGGGGCGGGTCGATGTCGGCTTCCTCGGCGCCGCCCAGCTCGACCGGTACGGCAACATCAACTCGACGGTCATCGGCGACTACGACAGCCCGGCGGTGCGGCTGCCCGGCGCCGGTGGCGCGCCCGAGATCGCGGCGTCCGCCCGGGACGTGATCGTGATCCTGGCGCACTCCACCCGGGCCTTCGTCGAGCGGTGCGATTTCGTCACCTCGACCGGCGGCCGCGTCCGCGTGGTCATCACCGACCTCGGGGTGCTCGAGATGGGCGAGAGCGGCGAGCTGGAGCTGGCGTCGGTCCATCCGGGCACGACCGTCGACGATGTGCGGGCCGCCACCGGCTGGGACCTGCGGGTGCGGCCGCCCGTCGACCAGACCGTCCCGCCGACCGCCGCCGAGCTGGCCGCGCTGCGCGACCTGGTGGCGGCGTGACCTCCGCCTACGTGCTCGATGGCGTGCGGACGCCGATCGGCCGATTGGGCGGCGCGCTCGCCGGCGTCCGGCCGGACGATCTCGCCGCCGGGGTCGTGCGGTCGCTGCTCGACCGCCACCCCGACCTCGACCCCGCCACGCTCGACGACGTCTGGT
>DASUQS010000272.1:0-16484 GCA_036280455.1 Acidimicrobiales bacterium | reverse complement strand
CTACAACGCACCCGGTGAGCAGCAGGTGCTGGTCGACACGATCCGCGAGGACTTCGGCATCGCCGTGAACCACTGGATCGAGGTCGACTTCGCCGGCTTCCGGCGGCTCGTCGACGCCATCGGCGGCGTGACGCTCGACGGCGAGATGGCGCTCGCGTACGCCCGCTCGCGCAAGGCCGAGTACCACACCGAGGACGGTTGGGTGCGCGACCCGCAGTCCGACCTCAGCCGCATCGCCCGGCAGCAGACGTTGATGACGGAGGCGCTGTCCACGGCGCTCGACGAAGCCGGCTCGAACCCGTTGCGCGTGCGCGAGCTCATCGACATCGGGGTGGACAACGTCACGATCGACGAGCGGCTCGGCCTCGGGGACATCCGCCAGTTGGCCGACCGGTTCAGCGATCTCGACCCGGCCAACTTCCGCACGGTGGCGCTGCCCGTCGTCCCCCGGCCGGGCGACGAGGGCGCCACGGTCGTGATGGACGAGGCGGCGGCCGAGCCCATCCTCGCCGTGTTCCGGGGCGGCGAGGCCCGGGAGGTCGACCCGTCGGAGGTGACCGTCGACGTGCGCAACGGCACCATGGCCGACGGCGCCCGCCGGCGGGACGGGCTGGCGGGCGAGGTGACGACGGCGCTGGAGGGCGTCGGGTTCACGGCGGGCACGCCCGCCGACGACGACGAGTTCCACGAGCACACGACCGTGCGCTACGCCCCCGGTGAGGTCGCCTACGGTCAGGCGGTGGCCCGCCGCATGGCGGACGGCGTGGTGCTGGAGGAGGATCCCGAGGTCGAGTCCGGTCACGTGACCGTCGTGGCAGGTGCCGACTTCACCTCCGTGCGGGCCGAGCCGGTGCCGCTCGACGAGCTGCCGCCTCCGCCCGAGGGGGATCCGTCATCTTCCGGCGCGGCCGCCGGTCTGCCTCCCGCCGGCGCTGACGGCGACCCGGCCAGCGATGACGGCGAGGGCACGGACGGGACGGACGGCGGCACCCGGACGACGATTCCCACGGGGCCGACCACGACGACGCCGGCCCAGGTGGGAGCCGTTCCGCCCGGAGCGTGCTGACGGGCGACATCACACGCGCCGCTCCGCCCCAGTAGCGTTGCGCGGTCATGGCCCGCGACCCCTGGGACGAACGCCGCCGCGAGTCGCCCCGACAGGCGCGCCCATCGGCCGACGGCAACGGTCGTCGCCCGGTGGATCCCGGGTCCCGCGATCGCTCGGGTCAGCCTCGGCGCACCCAGCCCCGCCGGGGGGCGCGCCCCGACGGTGGGGGCCTGCCCCGGCGCAACGGGGGGGACCAGGGTCGCGGCGGGGGCGAGCCTCGCAGCCCACTACCCGGGGACCGCCGGTCCGCCGGTGGTCCCGCCGGCCCGAGCGCGCTCGGGGGCGCCGGACGCGACGGTTCCAGGCCCGGCGGCGCCGGGCGAGGTGGTGCGGGCCGGGGTGCGGCCGGGCGCGGTGGAACTGGACGCGGGGCGGCCGGGCGCGGGGAGGGCCGAGACGGCGTCGGCCGCAGGGCCGGCCGGGACGGCGGCCTCGCCGGCGGCGCGGCCGACCCCGGGCGGCAGAGACGGGAACCCGGCCGCGACCCGGGTGGAGATCGGCGCAGTCCGGGTACATCCGGGCGCGAGGCGCGCGCGGCCCGCGGCGGTCGTGCGGGCGGCCGTGGCGAACGCGACCAGTTCGGCGTCCCGGCTCCCGCTGCGCGGGTCGCCGACCCGCGCGACCGAGATCCCGCCCGGCGCACGGGGCGTGGAGATCCCGCCGGCCGTGCCGGTCGTGGCGATCCGGCCCGCACCGGCGGTCGTGCCGGCGCGAACGGGCGTCCACACGCCAGAGACGGGGACAGCGGCAGCGGCAACGGGCGATCTGGCGATCCCGGCCGGCGGCGTCCCGGCGGCCAGGCTGGCTTGGGTGCCGGTGGGCTGGCGGGCGGGCTCGGGGGCGACCCCTGGGGTGCGCCTGCGGGTGAGCCGTGGGCGACATCTGCCGCGACCGCAACCGCTACGGCCACGGCGAGCGCCACGACGGCCGCCGATCTCGGCATGGCCCCGGCGGGCGACCGGCGCCGGGTGCGCGTCGGCGACCCGGCCGGCGATCCCCTCCCCGGTGCAGGCCGCGGCGGGCAGCGCCACGTCCGCAGCGACCTCGACGACCTCGACGGCGACGACGACGGCGCACGGCGCGCCCGGTCGTGGCCGCAGCGCCTGATCCTCGGCGTCGGCGTGACGCTGGTGCTGTTCTGCATGCTCGGCGCCTCGGTCGCCGGCTACGCCCTGGTGCAGTACGGCAACATCAGCCGTGTCGACAACCTCCAGCTGCACCAGGCGGCGGAGGGCGAGCCCGAGAACTACCTGATCGTCGCCCCCGACACCCGCGAGGGCCACAGCGGTGTCAACACCGACACGATCATGGTGGTCCGCGTCGATCCGTCGTCCGACCGGCTGGCGCTCACCTCGTTCCCCCGCGACCTCATGGTGACGGTGGCCGACACCGGCGAGACCGGCATGATCAACGCCGTCTACAACCGCACCGATGGCACCGGCCCGCAGAACCTCATCCACACGCTGCAGCAGAACTACGGCATCACGATCCACCACTTCATCGAGGTCAACTTCGAGAGCTTCAAGCAGGTGGTCGACTCGGTCGGCGGGGTGTCGGTGTGGATGGAGGTCGCCGCGCGCGACAAGGGCTCCGGCTTCTACTCGGAGGACCTCGGCTGCGTCAGCCTCGACGGTGAGCGGGGCCTCGAGTTCGTGCGGTCCCGCAAGCTCGAGATCATGCAGGACGGCGAGTGGGTCCACGACCCGCTGTCGGACGTCAACCGGGTCCAGCGCCAGCAGATCTTCATCCAGCGGGCGATGAGCAAGGCGCTGGCCGACGTGAAGTCCAACCCGCTGCGCGTGCAGCAGCTCGTGAGCATCGCCGTGGAGAACGTCACGCTCGACCCCAACCTCGGGATCGGCGACCTCAAGGACCTGGGCGAGCACTTCCAGGGGTTCGACCCCGCCAACTTCGAGACCTATCCGCTGCCCACGCTCCCGTGGCCGCAGAACGAGAACCGGCTCGTGCTCGACGACGCCGGCGCCGAGCCGATGCTCAACGTGTTCCGGGGACTGCCTCCGGGCGAGATCGGGCCGGGACTCGTCGACGTGAACGTGCTCAACGGCACGAGCGCCGACCCGGCGCAGGAGCGCCAGAACCTGGCGTCGGACGTCAGCAGCGCGCTGCAGCAGGTCGGGTTCGACGTCGGCACCCCCGGCGACGCCGAGACGTTCTACGCCCAGACGACGATCCAGCACGCGCCCGGCCAGGAGACCTACGCCCAGCGGGTCGCCCGCCACCTCACCAGCCCGACGGCCATCCCCACCGAGGTGAACACCGAGCTCTCGCCCGGCCAGGTGGTCGTGATCGCCGGAGCCGACTTCACCACCGTGCACGACCAGGCCACGCCCATCGAGGCGATGCCGGTGCCGCCCGGCCAGGAGCCCGTCGCCACGACCGTGCCGAACGAGGAGGCGACCACTCCCACCACGGTGGCGGAGGCCCCCGCGCCGCCGCCGCCGACGACCAACCCGTTCATCGTCGGTGCCGTCCCCGAGAACGCCGACTGCTGACGGCCGCCCGGGCCGCGCTGTCGTCAGGGTTGCGTCGCCGTTCCGAGGTGGCAGGATGCCTGCACCGACGAAGCCAGGGAGCAGCCCCATGGACGACGCTGAGGTCATCAGGCGCATCGGCGCCCTGGTCGACGAGGAGCACACCCTCGAACGCACGCTGGGCACCACCGGGCCCGACGACGAGTCGACCGACCGCCTGCGAGAGATCGAGGTCGCGCTCGACCAGTGCTGGGACCTGCTGCGCCAGCGCCGCGCCCGGCGCGAGATGGGCGACGATCCGGACGACGCCCAGGTGCGCCCGACCCAGATCGTCGAGGGCTACCAGCAGTAGTCGGGCGAGCGGATGGCCGCTCGTGCGCCCATCGGTGGGGCCCGGCAATGGGCCGCAGCCCGGCCGCGGTGCTAGAGAGAGCGGCCGATGACGTACTCCCACATCGCCTACGAGGTGGACGACCGCGTCGCCACCATCACCCTCGACCGGCCCGATCGCCTCAACGCGTTCACCGTCACGATGCAGCGAGAGCTGTGTGCGGCGCTCGACGAGGTCGACGCCGACCCGGAGGTGCGGGTCGTCGTGGTGACGGGCCGGGGGCGCGGCTTCTGCGCTGGGGCCGACCTCGGCGGCGGGGAGGCGAGCTTCGACAACAGCAGCGGAACCGCCGCGGCCGCCGGGGTGGTCACCGAGGCCGACGGGCGCCACCGCGACGAGGGTGGCCTGGTGGCGCTGCGGTTCTTCGAGTGCACCAAGCCGGTGATCGGGGCGATCAACGGGGCCGCGGTCGGGGTCGGCATCACCATGGCGTTGCCGTTCGACGTGCGGCTGGCGTCGACGTCCGCCAAGTTCGGCTTCGTGTTCGCCCGCCGGGGCCTGGTGCCGGAGGCGTGCTCGTCGTGGTTCCTTCCCCGGGTCGTCGGCATCAGCCGGGCGATGGAGTGGTGCGCGACCGGCCGGGTGTTCGGCGCGGACGAGGCGCTGGCCGGAGGGCTGGTGCGGTCGGTGCACGAGCCCGACGCGCTGCTGCCCGCGGCCTACGAGATGGCCGCCGACATCGCGGCGAACACGTCCGCCGTGTCGGTGACGCTCACCCGCGCCCTGCTGTGGCGGATGCTCGGAGCGTCGCATCCGATGGAGGCGCACCGCGTCGACTCGCCGCTGATCGACGCGCTCGGCCGCGGGGCGGACGTGCGCGAGGGCGTGATGAGCTTCCTCGAGAAGCGCCCGGCGGCGTTCCCGAACCGGGTGCCCGCCGACGTCCCCGCCCCCTACCCCTGGTGGGACGACCCGCAGTTCTGACCCGCCGACGGTCGAGGACGCCACCTGGCCGGAGACCCCGTGGTGCGGGTGCGGTGGCGCTCCGCGCGGAGCCCCCGCGCCCCCGCGTGAACGCCGCGTTGCGGGATGTCCCGCGCCGTTGCGGCCTGCGGCGACGATCGGTAGGCCTCACGCATGAGCCTGCACATCGCCGCCGACGACCCCACGGCTGACGACGTCCGTGCCGTCCTCGCACGCCACCTGGCGTTCGCCCACGAGGTCACCCCGCCCGAGGGCGTGCACGCGCTCGGGGTCGACGGGCTGGCCGGGCCGGACATCACCTTCTTCAGCGCCCGCGTCGACGGCCGGGCGGTTGGCGTGGGCGCCCTCAAGGAGCTCGATGCGACGCACGCCGAGCTGAAGTCGCTGCACACGATCGAGGAGGCCCGCGGCCGCGGCGTCGCACGGGCGCTGGTGGCGCACCTGCTCACGGTGGCCGCCGAGCGTGGCTACCGCCGCGTGAGCCTGGAGACCGGCGACATGGAGGCGTTCGCCCCGGCCCGCGCCCTCTACGCGGCGATGGGGTTCGTCCCGTGCCCGCCGTTCGGCGAGTACGCGTCGAGCCCCACGAGCGCGTGCATGACGAGGGTGGTGGACGGGCCCGGCGATCCCCCGGCTGTCGGGCCGACCGCAACAGCGTCCTCGCAGGGTGCAGCGACGCCGGGCGCCGCAGCGTCGCCGGGCGACGGAGCGAGACCGGGCGCCGCAGCGTCACCGGGCGACGGGTGAGCCGCCGCCACATCGGCCGCCGCCACGTCAGCCGCAACCACGCCGGCCGGGACCGCGTGCTCTGCCGTCACCTGCGCACGGACGATCAGTGCCCGGCCGGGCGGGTTTCGGAAGTTCCGGCGTTGCTCCGTTGCGCCATGCGCAACAGATCCACGCCGGAAAGGCGGCGGGGCCCGTGTCGCCCGGGCCCCGGGGTGTCACTCGCCCCAGACGCCGAGCTCGTTGCCGGCCGGGTCGCGGAAGTGGAAGCGGCGCCCACCGGGGAACGCGAAGATCGGCGCGGTCACGGTGCCGCCCGCGGTCGTCACGCGTTCGAGTGCGGCCTCGAGGTCGTCGGCCTTGAGGATGACGAGGGGCTGGGTGGTGGCCGGTGCGCCGCCGCTCGTCGTCGCGTCGGCGGCCGGGCCCGCCAACCCGCCGTCGAGCCCCGCCTCCTCGAACCCTGCATAGCTGGGCCCGTAGTCGGTGAAGCCCCACCCGAAGGCGGCGCTGTAGAACGCCTTGGTCGCTGCCAGGTCGCCGCCCGGCAGCTCCACGTAGTCGATGTGCTCGGTCATGCGTCGATGGTCCCACCCTGCCGGCGCGGGGTCGTTCCGCGTTTCCGCTCTCCCGGCTTCCTGGGCGGAGTCGCCGTCAACGAGTGCTTCTCCGGTGTCCGCCGATCCGCGAAGACATGTGGTTTGTCAGCAACCACAACCCTTCGCGGATTCCAGCTCTTTCGTCGAGGTCACGACTCGCCGACCGCATTCCGGGCCCGGGGTCCGGCGCTCAGCTGAACTCGTCCAGGCGCTCACGGACGATGAGTCGGGCGGCCGCCTCGATCAGCGCCAGGTGCGAGAACGCCTGGGGGAAGTTGCCGAGGTGGTGGGCGCTGCCGGCGTCGAACTCCTCGGCGTAGAGGCCGAGGGGGGAGGCGACGCGGAGCAGGCGGTCCATGGTCTCGCGGGCCCGGTCGTCCTCGCGGATGACGGCCAGGGCCGAGACGAGCCAGAACGAGCAGATCAGGAACGTCCCCTCCTCGCCGGACAGCCCGTCGTCGGTCTCCTCGGTGCGGTAGCGCAACACGAACCCCTGGTTGGTCAGCTCGTCGGCGACGGCGAGCACGGTGGCGCGCAGGCGTTCGTCGTCGCCGGGCAGGAAACCGAAGAGGGCAGCCAGCAGGGTGGACGCGTCGAGCGCGTCGGTGTCGTAGTGCTGGCGCAGCACGCCCCGTCCGTCGACGCCGCGGGCGAGGACGTCGGCCCGGATCTCCTCGGCGGTCGCGGCCCAGGTCGCCTGCGCCGAGGCGTCGCCCCGGATGGCGGCGAGCCGGGCGGCGCGGTCGAGCGCCACCCAGCACATGAGCTTGGAGGACACGTAGTGGCGGGGTTCGCCCCGGGCCTCCCAGATGCCCTGGTCGGGGCTGCCCCACACGGCGGTGGCGCATTCGGCCTGGCGCTGCACGATCGGCCACAGGGCCCGGGGCAGGCGCTGGCTGCGGCGGGTGTGCAGCAGGATCGAGTCGAGGACCGCGCCGTACACGTCGTTCTGCCGCTGGTTCCAGGCCCCGTTGCCGATGCGCACCGGGCGGGCGCCCGCGTAGCCGGAGAGGTCGTCCCGGGTCGTCTCGGTGAGGTCGCGGCGGCCGTCGATGCCGTACATGATCTGGAGGCCGCCGTCCTCCACGGGCTCGAGCTCGGCGAGGAACTGGATGAACTCGTCGGCCTCCCAGTCGAGGTTCAGGTAGTGCAGCGCCTGCAGGGTGAAGGTCGAGTCGCGCATCCACGTGTAGCGGTAGTCCCAGTTGCGCTCGCCGCCGGGCGTCTCGGGCAGCGACGTGGTGAGGGCGGCGACCGTGGCGCCCGTGGGCATGTAGGTGAGGCCCTTGATCGTGAGCGCCGATCGTTCGATCGCCTGGCGGTAGCGGTGGTCGATCGACCGTGCCCGTCCCAGCCAGTCACGCCAGAAGCGGGTGGTGGCGCCCAGGCTCGCCTCGGCCCCGGCGGCGTCGGCCGGCGCGGCGAGGTCGTGGGCCCACGACAGGGCGCAGTACACCTTGTCGCCCGCGCGGAGGACGTGGCGGGCCCGGGCCCTCCCGCCCTCGATCCCGAGGGCCAGGTCGGTGTGCAGCCGGACGGTCTGCCCGGCGCCGCTTGCGTCGGCGACGTGGCGGTCGTCGCCGACGAGCGTCCACGACGCTCCCTCGCGGCCGTAGTCGAACACCGGCTCGCAGACGATCTCGATCTCGACCTGGCCCTCGATGCACTCGGCCGTGCGGACGAGCACGTGCTCGGCGTCCTCGTCGGCCGGGGGGCGGGTGTGGGGGGTGACCGGGTCGTCGCCCGTGTCCGGTCCCATGGTGAGGGCGTCGCGCACGACGACCCATCCGCCCTGGGTGTTCCAGGTCGTCACGAGCGTGTTCGTGCCCGGCTCGTAGGCCCAGGCCGTGGGCACGTTGACCCCGAACGGGCCGAAGCGGAAGTAGCCCGCCTGCCGGTCGAGCAGCGTGCCGAACAGGCTGGGGGAGTCGAAGCGGGGGACGCACAACCAGCCGATCGAGCCGTCCGGGGCCACCAGGGCGCCGGTGTGGCAGTCGGACAGGAACGCGTAGTCCTCGATCGGCGGGAACGGCGACGGCGTCGACGTGCTCGGTAGCTCTTCGGTGCTCACGGCGTGCCCTCCCACGGCTCGTACCAGCGGCCGTGACCCGCGACGAGCGCGTCCGCCTCGGCGGGCCCCCACGACCCTTGCGGGTAGCCGAGCACCGGTGGAGGATCGTCGAGCAGGGGTTGCACGATCCGCCAGGTCTCCTCGACGACGTCCTGGGAGGTGAACCGGCCGGCGTTGCCGACCATCGCCGCGTGCAGCAGGACCTCGTACGGCGTCGGGCCCTCGCCGCCCTGGTCCGAGAAGTTCATGGCGAGCGAGATCGCCTCCGGCACGACATCCCGCGCGCGACGGGCCGCGACGAGGACCTCGATGCCGGTCGTCGGGTCGAGCCGGACGACGATCTGGTCCGGGTCGGGCATCCGATCTCCTCTGAACCCGAAGCCCAGCCGGGGTGGGCGCTTCAGCACGAGCCGCACCTCGGTGACCGTGGTCGGCAGGTGCTTGCCCGAGCGTATGAAGAACGGGACGCCGGACCAGCGCCAGTTGTCGATGTCGAGCCGCAGCGCGGCGAAGGTCTCGGTGGTGGAGTCGGCCGCCACCCCCGGCGTGTCGAGGTAGCCGTCGTAGCGCCCACGCACGTAGTTGGCGGGCTCAGCGGTGGCGACCGCCCGGAACAGCGCGATCTGGCCCGCGGTGATCGAGGCCGCGTCGCCGCCTCCGGGTGCCTCCATGGCCGTGGCCGCCAGGACCTGCATCAGGTGGTTGACCACCACGTCGCGCAGGGCGCCGACCGGGTCGTAGAAGGCGCCGCGGTCCTCGACGCCGAACGTCTCCGCCAAGGTGATCTGCACGTTGTCGACGGTGTTGCGGTTCCACGCGGGCTCGAACAGCGAGTTCGCGAAGCGCAGGTAGAGCACCTCCTCCAGGCCCATCATCCCGAGGAAGTGGTCGATGCGGTACAGCTGAGACTCGTCGATGTGGCGGTGCAGCTCGCCGGCCAGGTCCCGGGCCGACTGCAGGTCGTGGCCGAACGGCTTCTCGACGACGAACCGGGCGTCCGCAGCCAGCCCCGCCTCGGCCAGCCCGCCCACGACCGTGCCGAACAGGGCGGGGGGCACCTCCAGGTAGAAGACGGGCAGCTCGGCCGCCTGGATCGCGCTACCGACGCGCCCGTAGGTGCCGGCGTCGGTGAAGTCGCCGGCGACGTAGGACATGCGGGCCGCCAGGCGGTCGAACACGCCGGGGTCGACGTCCTCACCGGTGGCGACGATCGCCGCCCGTGCATGGTCGCGGAGTTGGTCGTCGGTCCAGTCGTCGACCGCCACGCCGACGATCGGGCAGTCGAGCAGGCCCCGCTGCTCCAGGCGGTAGAGCGAGTGGAACGTCATCACCCGGGCGAGGTCGCCGGAGATGCCGAAGATCACGAGCACGTCGGCGGGCGCGCCCACGCGGTCGTGCGGACGGGTCCGACGCTCGAGGGAGGTCATGAGCGGGCTCTCCGTTCCGGGCCTGGATTCCGGGGCCGACGCGGGTGCGAACGATCGCCGGACTTCAGGTAGCCGAGGTAGCGGTGCCCGAGATCGTAGGCGGTCAGCCGCGATCCGTGGCCGAATCAGCCGCCGCGCCGGCCTACGTGGGGTCGGTCGACGGAAGCTGCCAGCGCCGCTCGGGCGCCCAGTCGAGGTCCGCCTTCGCCCGCCGGTTGTCCAGCAGGCTGGCGTGCGGATCGTGCGCGAACCGGTCGTCGCCGTGCCACGGCACGTCCGGATGGACGAACCCGGCCCACTCCCGCGACGTGCGCCCGGACGAGTTCGTCTCATCTGCGGCGACCCCGTAGGGACGAGGTCCGGGATAGGGGACCACGAGCGCCTGCTCGATGGCCGCAACGAGATCGCGCACGTCGAGGAAGGCGCCGTACTCCCAGAACGGATCCCATTCGTAGGACGGTCGATCGGCCCGTCTCGCCGCGACGTCGGCGTAGGTCTCGTCGGTCCACACGCCCGGCGGCCGCAGCACGATCGTCTCCAGCCCGCGGCTGCGCTGCACGTCGGCGCAGAGCACCTCCGCGAGGCGCTTCGACGTGGCGTACGGGGTCGACGGGTAGCAGGGATGGTCGTCGTCGAGCGGGAGGTAGTCGGGTGCGCGTTCGCCCTTGAAGACCCCGAGGACGTCGACGCTGCTCACGAACACGACGCGGGACACGCCGGACCGCACGGCGCCTTCCAGGAGACGCCACGTGCCGAGGAGGTTCACCGCCATGTGATCGTCGGCGCTCTCGCCGTGCCACCCGAGGACGGCGGCCAGGTGCACGACGTGGGTCACCCCGTCGAGCCGTCGCACGATGTCGTCGTCGCACCGGATGTCGACACCGGCGCCGTCGTCGACACCGTCGGCGCCGTCGTCGAGGTCGAACGGCACGACCTCGTGTCCGGCGCGCCGCAGCCGCTCGACCACGACCCGGCCCACCATCCCGCTGCTGCCCGTGACCAAGGTGCGCACGGCCGGCAGTCTGACGTCCGTGGGCCAACGGCGCGATCGGATTCCGCGCGGGGCCAGCTACCGGAGGCCGCGGCGCTCCAGCAGTGGCTCGATGCGAGGGTCGCGGCCGCGGAAGGTGCGGAACGCGTCGAGCGGGTCGCCGCTGCCGCCGCGGGACAGCAGCGTTCGCCGGAAGTGGTCCCCGTTGGTGCGGGTCAGCCCGCCGTTCTCCTCGAACCACTCGACGCTGTCGGCGTCGAGCACCTCGCTCCAGATGTAGGAGTAGTAGCCGGCGCTGTAGCCGCCCGCGAACACGTGGGCGAAGTAGCCGGTGCGGTAGCGGGGCGGCACGAGGGGGAAGGCGACGCCGGCGGCCTCGAGCGCAGCGGCCTCGAACGCCTCGACATCGGTGACGTCGGTGGCGTCGGAATCGTCGGTGGCGTCGGCGCCGGCCAGCTCGCCCTCGCCCACGCGGTGCCAGGCCCAGTCGAGCAGCGACGCCTCCAGGTACTCGAGCGTGGCGAAGCCCTGGTTGAACGTCTCGGACGCCGAGATCTTGTCGACCAGCTCCCGGGGCATCGGCTCGCCGGTCTCGTGATGGCGGGCGTAGTTGGCCAGCACCTCGGGCCACGCCACCCACATCTCGTTGACCTGCGACGGGTACTCGACGAAGTCCCGCGGCACCGACGTGCCGGACACCCGCGGGAACCGGACGTCGGACAGCAGCCCGTGCAGGGCGTGGCCGAACTCGTGGAACGCGGTCTCGACCTCGTCGTAGGTGAGCAGGGTCGGGCCGGACGCGGGGCGCGTGACGTTGAGGTTGTTCACCACCACGGGCCGCTCGTCGAGCAGGTGGGACTGGTCGACGAGGTGGTTCATCCAGGCGCCGCCCCGCTTGGTGGGTCGGGCGTAGGGGTCGAGGAGGAACAGGCCGAGCGGCGCCCCGCCGTCGTCGATCACCTCGAAGACCCGGACGTCCGGGTGGTACCCGTGCAGGTCGTCGCGGGGGTGGAACGTCAGCCCGTAGAGCCGGTCGGCGGCGAAGAACACGCCGTCGGCGTAGACGCGGTCGAGCTCGAAGTACGCGCGCAGCTCGCCCTGGTCGACGTCGTAGCGGGCCTTGCGCACCTTCTCCGCGTAGAACGACCAGTCCCACGGCTCGATCGCGAAGCCGGCGTGCTCGCTCAGCGCCTGCGCCTCCCGCCGGGCGTTGGCGACCGCGGGGCCGCTGAGGCGCCCGAGCATATCCTCGACCGCGTCGACCGTCTTGGCCGTCTGGTCGGCGACCGCGTAGGCGGCATGGCTGGCGTAGCCGAGCAGGCGGGCCCGCTCGGCGCGGAGCTGCGCCATCCGCAGGGCCAAGGGCCGGTTCTCCGCCGCCCGGTTCACGGACAGCTCGAACAGTCGGCGCCGCACGTCGCGGTCGGTCAGCTCGGCCAGTGCCGGCTGGTTGGTGTAGTTGAGCAGCGGCAGGCGCCAGGTGCCGTCGTCGTGGCGGGCGGCGTCGATCGCGCTCGGGTCCAAGCCGTCGAGCTGCCCCGGGTCGTCGACGACGAGCGCGTCGGCGGTCGCGACGTCGAGCAGCGCCTGCTGGAACGTGGTCGACAGACGGGACAGCTCCTGGTTGAGCTCTCGCAGGCGCCGCTGGCCGGCGTCGTCGAGCTCGGCGCCGGCGCGCACGAAGTCGAGCCGGTAGCGCTCCAGCAGCCACGCCTCCTCCGGGTCGGCGCCCTCGACCTGCCGGATCCGCTCGTACAGGCCCCGGTGCATGTGGATCGCGTCGCGGTGGGCGGCCAGCCGCGGCGAGATCTCCACCTCCAGGGCCCGGATCGCGTCGGTCGCGTGCGAGGCGACCAGGGTGAAGAAGGCGGCGGACGTGCGTCGCAGCAGTCGGCCGGACCGCTCCAGCGGCACGAGCGTGTTGTCGAAGGAGGGTGTGTCCGGGTCGGCGGCGATGGCCTCGACCTCGGCGAGCTGGTCGGCCATCCCCCGCTCGAACGCCGGCAGGTAGTGCTCGTCGTCGATCTCGGCGAACGGCGGCAGCCCGTACGGCAGGCTGCTGGGGACGAACAGCGGATTGTCGGCCAAGGGTGCCCTCCGAGGTCTGGTGCGGGGAAGCCTAGGAGCCGGGTCGAGCTGCCGGCGCCGGACGAGTGCCGCACGTCCAGCTCGGGGAATCGTCCCTGAACCCGCGACGAACCTGGCGCGTGATGATGCGATGTTTGGTAGACCTCGCCTGCGCGATCGGGCGACGCCAGGGGGGCACATGCGACGAGCCGCACGAATTCTCGTTTTCTCAGCCGCGGTCGTGACGCTGAGCGGGTGCTGGCCCGGGCCGGGGGTCAACGCGGACCGCACGGCCCACAACGCTCTGGAAACCGAGATCACCCCGGCAACCGTTGGGACCTTGACCGAGGCGTGGCGAACACCGGTCGCGGCCCCGGTGTCCGAGCCGGCCGTGGTGGGAAATGACGTCTACGTCGTCGGGGCCGCTTGCTTCATCGTGTCTCTCGACGCGTCGGACGGCGTCGAACGCTGGGTCGTGCCGTCGGTGGAGGGCTACTGCGCCTTCGGTGCGCCCGATCCGCCCACCACCTACTTCCCGCAGCACAACCCGCCGTTCATCGTCGACGACGATCTGTACTACGGCGCGCAGGGGTGGGATCCCGACTACACGGCGCCGTCCTATCCCATGCCCTTCGGGGTGAGCCTGGCGCTGCACCGGGGTACCGGCGAGCGGCGGCAGGTTCCCACGCCGGGCGTTGTCACAGCGGGCATCCGCGGCCAGCTCTCGGTTGGCACCACACCCGAGGTCACCAGCGTCCAGCCGCCGGCCGGCCCACCGATCAACACCGGGTTGCGTGACAACGTGTACGCGACGATCGGTGACATCGGCGGCCCGTACGAGGCACACCGCACGTTCCGGTTGTCGGCTCCGAACGGCGCTGAGCACAGCTCGCGGCTGCCGACCCTCGGGCGCGACGCGCTGTTCCACGCCGGTACCGGCACCCTCGCGACGGCGCCTGGCGACCCGGCGCTCGGAGCGGCGGCGCGGGCCTACTCGCTCACCGAGGCTCGACCGGGGTGTGGCACCGCCGCCGTGCCTGTCGAGTGCCCCCTGTGGGTGGCGCCCCTCGACGCCGTGCCCAGCACCGACCCGGTGATCGCCCCCGATCAGACGACGGTGTACGTCGGCACCGTGGCGGGCACGGTGTACGCGCTCGACGCCGTCACCGGTGCGGTCCGCTGGACGGCGCCGGTCGACGCCGCGGTGTCCGCCACTCCCGCCCTCGCCGACGGTGTCCTGTTCGTTCCGACCGCGGACGGTCGTCTCGTCGCGCTGCCCGCGGACGGCTGTGGCGCAGAGACCTGCACCGCGTCGTGGGAGGCCACGGTCGGAAGTCGCATCGGGGAGCAGCCTGCCGTCGCCGGCGGAGTCGTCTTCACCGGGGCCGACGACGGATCGGTCGATGCCTTCGACGCCGCCGGGTGCGGCGCGGCGACGTGCGCCGCGCTGTGGTCGGCCGAGGCGGGCAGCGGCGTCACCGGCGCGCCGGCGGTCAGCGGTGGGCAGCTCTACATCGGCACGTCCGACGGAGCGGTCGTCGCGTACGGGCTGCCCTAGGCCGAGCGAGCGGCCGGTGCCCGCCGGCCCGATCCGACCCGCCCGCATCGCCGAGGGCTCGCACGTGGTGCCAGGGTCAAGAGACGAAGGCCGTGACCTGGGCTGATTGCCCGGTCACGGCCTGTCACATGCGGCGCCCTCGGCAGGATTCGAACCTGCGCACACGGCTCCGGAGGCCGATGCTCTATCCCCTGAGCTACGAGGGCAGGGAGGGACAGAGTAGCGCCCCCACCCCCTCCGGCCGAACCGGGATGTGGACGATGGCTGCGGACCGCGCACCCACGGCGCGCTGCCCGGCTCATCCCCGAGGCAATAGGGACCGCGTCGACGCTCCGGAGGCGATAGGGGTCGGCCCCCGGTCCCTATCGCCTCATGCGCTCGTGGCCGGGCCCTATTGCCTCGCCGCCTCGCCGCCCCGCCGCCTCACGCCGCACCGCCGCTTGCCGCTCGCCTGGCCGCACCGCCGCAACCGGCGAGCACTCGAGGGCACCGACGGAACCGGTTCCTGACCCTGACCAGCGGGTCGGTAGCATCGGACAGCCCCGTAACCCACCGAACGCCCTGGTGAGCACCACATGATCCGCGACGTCCTCGAAGCGTCCCTGCGCAGCGCCCTCGACTCGATCGGGGTCGACGCGCCCGCGACCATCACGCTCGAGCGTCCGGCCCGACGCGAGCATGGCGACTGGTCGTCCAACGTCGCCCTCGCCTCCGCCAAGGCGGCCAAGCGCAACCCCCGTGAGCTGGCCACCCAGCTCACCGAGGTGCTCGCCGCCGATCCGCCGGCTCATGTCACCAAGGTCGAGGTCGCCGGCCCCGGGTTCGTCAACTTCCACCTGGCGCCGACGTGGCTGCACGGGGTCCTCCACGACGTCGTCGATAAGGGCGAGGTCGACTACGCGCGCCTCGACTTCGGCACGGGCGAGCGGGTGCAGGTCGAGTTCGTGTCCGCCAACCCCACCGGGCCGATCCACGTGGGCAACGGCTGGTTCGCCTCCTACGGCGACTCGCTGGCCCGCCTGCTCGCCCGGTGCGGCTACGACGTCAGCCGCGAGTACTACGTCAACGACACCGGCGGGCAGATCCGTCGGCTCGGCGAGTCGGTGCTCGCCCGGCGCGCGGGCGAGCCCGTCCCCGAGGGCGGCTATCCCAGCGGGTTCGTCAAGGGCCTGGCCAGCGCCTACGACGGCCCCGACGACATCACCGAGGCCGGCCGCTGGGCCGCCGAGCACATCCTCGGCTTCATCCAGACCCAGATGGCGTCGGTGAACATCCGCTACGACGAGTGGTTCAGCCAGGCTTCCATCGAGGAGGGCGAGGCGCTCACCGACACCATCGCCCAGCTCCAGGATTCGGGCCTGGTGTGGGAGGAGGACGGCGCCCTCTGGCTCGACACCAAGGCCAACGGCGACCCCCGGGAGAAGCGCGTGCTCCGCAAGTCGCCCGACCAGGGGGGCGACTACACCTACCTGGCCGGCGACATCGCGTACCACCGCAACAAGTTCCTGATCCGGGGCTTCGACCGGGTCATCAACGTGTGGGGCGCCGACCACCAGGGCCAGGTGGCCAGCCTCCGCGCCGGCGTCGCGGCGCTGGGCGTCGACAAGGAGCGGCTCGAGGTCCGCATCGGCCAGATGGTGTCGCTCGCCGGCGGCCGCATCGGCAAGCGGCTCGGCAACGCGGTCGACCTCGACGACGTGGTCGACGACATCGGCCCCGACGTCATGCGCCTGCTGTCGCTGGTGGCGTCGCTCGACCAGGCGCCGACGATCGACCTCGACAAGGTGCGGTCCGACTCGCGGGAGTCGCCCGTCTTCTACGTCCAGTACGCGCACGCACGCATCCACTCGATCGGCAAGAAGGCCGACGAGCTGGGGGTGAAGCGTGCGAGCCTGGCCGACGTCGACCTGGCACCGCTGACCCACGAGCGCGAGATCGAGCTGCTGCGCACGCTGTCGACGCTGCCGGAGGTCGTCGAGCTGGCGTGCGTCGAGCGGGCCCCGCACAAGATCACCGCGTGGGTGCGCGAGCTGGCCGACCGGTTCCACGGCTTCTACCACGACTGCAAGATCCTCGGCGACGACGTGCCGGCCGAGACCACCCAGGCCCGCCTCTGGCTGGTCGAGGCCT
>DASUQS010000271.1:0-4846 GCA_036280455.1 Acidimicrobiales bacterium | reverse complement strand
GGGTGCTCGACGGCATCCTGGCCGCGGTCCCGGTGCCGCGCTGACGTGATCGACGCTCCGCTCGTCCCCGCAGCGCCCGTGCCGCCGGATGCCGGCCCCGGGGACTCGGACGTGGACGCGGCCCCCGAGGACGCCGGCTCCGCCCGTGCTGGGGAGACCGCTGGTTCCGCGGGTGCGGGCGGCGCAGCCCGCGCCGGAGCGGGAGATCCCGCCGGCGGCGTCGACACACGGGGCGTTGCGGGCCGGGCGCCGACCGTCGTGCCCGCGGGTGGCCCACCCGAGCTCGTCGCCGCGGCGCGCCGGCGCGGCGTCGCGCCGACCCGCCGCCTCGCGGTCGTCGCCGCGATCGCGTCGCTGATCGTGCTCCTGGCGCCGGGAGGCGGTGTGGCGTGGGTGCTGCTCGTCGACCTGGTCCTGCTGGCCGTCGCCGCGCTCGACGTCGCGCTGGCCCCGGCGCCCGGGTCGCTGCCCGTGCGGCGGGACCTGCCTCCGGCGGTCACGCTCGGCGCGGCGGCCGACATCGGCTGGACGGTGGCGAACCCCACCCGCCGGTCCCTGCGGGTGGCCCTGGCCGACGAGCTGGCTCCGTCGCTGCGGGCCGAGACGCGCCGGGCCGCGGCACGGGTGCCGGCGGGCGGCACGCTGCGGGCGTCGACCACCATCCGCCCCGCCCGGCGCGGCCGGTTCCAGCCCACCGAGCTCGTGGTGCGGGTCGACGGCCCCTTGGGCCTGGCAGCCCGCCAGGCCGCCCTGGTGCTCCCGGGTGTGCTGCGCGTCTATCCGTCGTTCCGGTCGAAGGACGAGGCCGAGCTGCGCATCCGCAAGGCCCGCATCCTCGAGGTCGGGCTCCGCTCCGCCCAGGGTCTCGGTGCCGGCACCGAGTTCGACCAGCTGCGCGAGTACTCGGTCGACGACGAGTTCCGCCGGGTCGACTGGGGGGCGACCGCCCGCGCCGGCCGGCCCATCGTCCGCACCTACCGGGCGGAGCGCAACCAGACCGTGCTCGTGCTGGTCGACAACGGTCGGGTGATGGCGGGGCGGGTCGACGGCGTCCCCCGGGTGGAGCACGCGGTCGACGCGGCGATGATGCTCACCGCGGTGGCGACCGGCCTCGGCGACCGCTGCGGGGTCGTGGCGTTCGACCGGGAGGTCCGCACCGCCGTGGCGCCGCGCAGCGATCGCGGGCAGCTCGGCCGGGTCGTCGAGGCGCTCTACGACCTCGAACCGGTCCTCGCCGAGAGCGACTACGCCGGCGCCTTCACCGAGACGCTCGCCCGCTTCCGGCGGCGCACGCTCCTCGTGGTGCTGACCGACCTGGTGGCGCCCGCGGTCGACGAGTGGCTGGTGCCCGCGCTGCCGCTGATCCTGCGGGAGCACCTCGTGGTCGTGGCCGGGGTTCGCGACCCCGATGTCGCCCGGTGGGCGAGCGGGCACGTCACCGACTCCTCCGGTGCCTACCGGCAGGCCGCGGCGGTGAGCGCGCTCGACGCCCGGCGCCGCACCGTGGCCCGGCTGCGCGGCCTGGGTGTCACCGTGGTGGACGCCCAGCCGGGCGACCTGGCTCCCGCCCTGGCCGATGCCTACCTCAAGGTGAAGGCCACCGGCCGCCTCTGAGGTCGGCCGCCGACGCTCCCGCCCCCGCTCGTCCTCGCTCGGCCTCGGAGGAGACGGCGGGCGGCGACGACCTGGACGGTCAGGTCGCCCAGGCGCGCTCGCGGGCGGCGGCGAGGTCGTCCCAGCCGCGGTCGAGCTCGCCGAGCGCGCCGGTGACCCCACGGGCTGTCGCCGCCCGTCCCTGCACGACGATCCACGTGATGAACGCGACCTCCGCGGCCACCCCGATGCCGACCCGCAGCCCGGTGGGCACGCCCCGACCGGTGACGAACCCCTCGATCAGGCCGGCGACGGCGAACGCGAGCATCAGGCCGAGCGCGATGACCCCGGACCGGCGGGCCTCGTCGCCGAGCGCCGCCGAGCGCGTCCGATCCCCGGGGGCGATGACCGCCCAGCCCAGCCGGAGCCCCGCGGCGCCGGCGACCACCACCGCAGTGAGCTCGAGCAGGCCGTGGGGGAGGATGAGCCCGAAGAACTTGCCCAGCTCGCCGGCTTCCGCGAACAGGCCGCCCGCGAAGCCGACGTTGGCCCCGTTGAACACGAGCAGGAACACGGTGGGCAGGCACAGCAGCACGCCCGTGGCGAACGCCATGATGGCCACCTGGATGTTGTTCACCGTCACCTCGGTGGCGAACTGGGTGGCCGGCTCGGACGAGTAGTAGTCCTCGAAGTCCTCCTCCAGGTACGCCTCGCGGACGGCCTCGGGGGCGGAGGCGTCGAGCGCGTCGTCGTCGACGGCGAGCCATGCGCCGAGGGCGAAGGCGGGCACGAGGAGCAGGGCCGCGGCGACCGCGACGAACCGGCCGCTCTGGTACACCGCAGCGGGGAACCGCCAGGCGAAGAAGTCGGAGATGGCCCGCAGCGTGCGCGACCGGCTGGCGTAGATCACCCCGTTGGCCTGGCTCACCAGCCGCGTGAGCCGCGCGGACAGCGCCGGGTCGGCGTAGGCGGCCCTGGCGTGGGAGAGGTGCGACGACACCCGCTGATACGTCTCGACCAGCTCGTCGACCTCGGCCGGGGTGAGGCGGCGCACGCCCCGTCCGGCCCGTGTCGAGAGCTCGTCGAGACGGTCCCACGTCGCGGTGTTGAGGGCGATGAAGCGGTCGATGTCCACGGCCGCGGCGACGCTATCAGCGTCCCGTCGGGGCGGTCCGCCGCGCGATCGTGGTCGACCGTGGTCCTCGGCCGCGTCCTCAGCCGCGGTGCTGCGGGTGGCGCCTGTCGGCGTGCGTCCTCCCGTCGACGAGGCTGACGCGCCGGGGTCATCGCCGGGCCGGGGGAACGGGACACCGGGCAGCCGATGTACGGTGCCCGCGGTGGCAGGCAGTCCGGGGGTCCAACCGATCATCACGCCCGAGGCGGTGGTGCTCGACTTCGAGCGCGCGGGCGTCGCCTCGCGCACGATCGCCATCGCCATCGACTTCCTGGCGCTGGCGATCACGATGCTGGCGCTGCTGCTGCTCGCCAACCTCGTCCTCGGCGACCTCGGCTCGGGTGGCGGCGCCGCCGTCGCGGCGATCGTGGCCAGCCTCGGCATGGTCATCGCCTGGTTCACGGCGTTCGAGACCCTGTGGCGGGGGCGCACGCTGGGCAAGGCGGCGATGGGCCTGCGGGTGGTCAGCGCCGACGGCACGACCGTGCGCTTCCAGCAGGCGTTCCTGCGGGCCGCGGTGGGCATCGTCGACTTCCTGCTCATCCCGGTCGGGTTCGTGGCGGTCGTGACCGTGCTGCTGTCGCCGCGCGACCAGCGGCTCGGCGACATGGCGGCCAACACCCTGGTGGTGCGCGAGCGGTCGGCGAGCGCGATGGTTGCCCCCGCCTGGTTCCAGCCGCCGCCGGGGTGGGAGCGGTACGCCGCGTCGATCGACGTCTCGGCCCTCGACGAAGCCGTCTACGCCCTGGTGCGGTCGTACCTGCTGCGCACGAACGAGCTGGCGGGCAACGCCCGCGACCACATGGCCGTGCGCCTGGCCAACCCGATCGCGGTGCGCGTCGGGCACACGCCGCCGCCCAACGTGCACCCCCACATGTTCCTCGTGTGCGTCGCCGCCGCCTGGCAGCGGGCGCACGGTGGTCGGCCGCCGGCGCCGGCCCCGTATCAGCCGCCCTACCAGCCGCCCTACCAGGCCTCTCCCGGCAGCGGCTGGAACCCGCCGCCGCCCCCGACCCGCGTCCGCTGGTAGTCAGCTCACGAGCACACGGTCTCGGTCGTCGATGGTCGCCATGCGCTGACGCCGAGGCGGCCGGTGGTGCCCAGATCGATGACACCGTCCGCCGCCAGCTCCTGCGAGACCACGCCCGCGGTCGGCGCGACCGACAGGTACGGCGCGGCGACGAGCAGGTCGAGCTCGTCGGTCGTCAGGTTCCGCCACACGATCCCCGCGACGGCCTCCTGGCCCGGGGCGAGCGTCACGGGCTGGGCCCCGTCGTCGAACTGTCCCGACGCTGTGCAGTATCCGTCGTTGTTCGTGATCGGCTCAGCACCGTGCAGCACCTGCACGTCGAACGGCTGCCGCTCGTCGTCGAGCAGGACGACGACGGGATACCCCTCGACCGTGTAGGGCTGCGTCCCGCAGTTCGTCATCCGCAGGCTCGAAACCCGCAGTCCCATCGCCCCGTCGACGCTCCCCATCACGATCACCACGCCGGACGGGGGGCATGCTGAGCCGACGGACGAGGGCGGGGCCGGGGCGGTGGAGGGCACCGACGAGGAGGGCTGGGCCGGTGCATCGCCGCCCGGGCGTGCCTGCTCGGCGTCGGTCCCGCTCGCGCAACCGGCGACCACCAACCAGAGTGCGGCCAGTGCCGTCGCTGCACGCCAGGCCTTCCAGATCATCCGTCGGCCGCCCACATCGCCCCCTCGTCGTGGCTCCGGTTCGCTCGGCGTCACAGCTGGTGACGCCGGACGGGTGCAACACCGCCGCCGCCCGACCCAGCCGGCCTGGAGCCCGGGCGGAGCGTAGACGGCGATGCGGCTGTGGTGCGGCCGTGGGGCTCGGCCGGCGGACCTGACGCGTTCGCCGTCGGGGCTGCGACACTGTGACGGTGCCCGACCAGCTCACCTACCTCGACCACGCGGCCACCACGCCGCTGCGGCCCGAGGCCCGCGCGGCGATTCTGCCGTGGATCGGCGGGCGGTTCGGCAACCCGTCCGGCGCGCACCGGGTGGCCCGCGCCGCCCGCCGAGCCGTGGACGAGGCGCGGGACGTGGTCGCTGCGGTCGTCGGCTGCC
>DASUQS010000270.1:0-7278 GCA_036280455.1 Acidimicrobiales bacterium | reverse complement strand
CCGAGGGCTGGGAGCAGGCCGCCGACGCCGACCTCCACCTCGCCGAGCGCTACGGGAGCGAGGCGGCCGTGCTCGCCGCGATGGTCGAGGCCGACCCGGCGCTCGGCGAACCACTGGTGCCCGGCCTCCCCTACCGTCGGGCCGAGGCCGTGTACGCGGCCCGCTACGAGATGGCCGTGACCCTCGACGACGTGCTGTCCCGCCGCACCCGGGCCCGGCTGCGCAACCGGGACGCGGCCGCCGCGGCCGCGGACGCGGGGGCCGACCTGGTGGGCGACGAGCTCGGCTGGTCCGAATCCGAGCGCGCCGCCCAGGTGGCCGCCTACCGCACCGCGTCGGAGCACGAGCGCCGGGTGCCGGGCTTGCCGGAGATCGTGGCGCTGGCCGGCGGCGGCTGACCTCGGGTCCACCGCGCCGGATCCGGCATCCCTCACCAGCACCGCACCACCTCATCGACGCCAGAGCACCCGGACCCCTGCCCCGGCACCGCCGGGCCTGCCAGGATTCTGGCCATGAGCTCGCCCCACTCCCTGCCCGCCGCCGGCCCCGGCGCGCCCACGCCGCCCATCCCGTTGGCCGGGGGCGCCGCCGCCGCGACCGCGCGGCTGTCGGCGGCCCGGGTCGAGGTCGACGACGACCTCCTGGCCCGCCTGCGGGCGGCCTGCGCCGACGTCACGGTGGAGCCCGCCGTGCTGGCCGAGGCGAGCCGCGACTGGTGGCCGTTGGCGATGGCGTGGGCCACCGAAGGTCAGGTCGCCGGCCTGGCCGCGGCGGTGGCCCGGCCGACCGACGCCGCC
The DNA here is from genome assembly GCA_036280455.1 of Acidimicrobiales bacterium. Classification (GTDB taxonomy): domain Bacteria; phylum Actinomycetota; class Acidimicrobiia; order Acidimicrobiales; family VFJN01; genus ZC4RG19. Next base: position 6,481 of record DASUQS010000270.1, on the reverse strand, counting down.
CAGGTGGCGGCCGTGCTGGCCCTGTGCGACGAGGCCCGGGTGCCGGTCACCGCGGCCGGAGGGCGTAGCGGCGTCTGCGGAGCATCGGTGCCGCTGCACGGCGGTGTCGTGCTCGACCTCACGGGGATGGCGGGCATCGTCGACGTCGATCGCACGTCGATGGTGCTCGACGTGCTGCCCGGCACCTTCGGCGACATCCTCGAGCGCGACCTGCGTGCCGACCACGACGCCACGCTGGGCCACTGGCCCCAGTCCGTGGCCCTGTCGACCGTGGGCGGCTGGCTCGCGTGCCGGTCGGCCGGCCAGCTGTCGGGCCGCTACGGCAAGATCGAGGACATCGTCGAGGGCCTCGACGTCGTCCTCGCCGACGGCCGGCGGGTCACCACGGGGGGCTGGCCCCGGGCCGCGGTCGGGCCCGACCTCACCCAGGTGTTCGTGGGCAGCGAGGGCACGCTCGGCATCATCACCGGCGCCCGCCTGCGGCTGCACCCCGCGCCCCGCCACGAGCGCCGTGGGGCCTGGCTGCTCCCCTAGTTCGAGGACGGGCTCGGCGCCATGCGGGGCATCATCCAGCGAGGCGCCACCCCGGCGGTGCTCCGGCTCTACGACGCCGCCGAGGCCGACCGCTCCTACGGGACGGGCGACCGGGCACTGCTCCTCGTCCTCGACGAGGGCGACGGCACGCTGGTCGAGGCCGGGTTCGAGGTCGTCGCCGAGGAGTGCGAGCTCCGGGCCGGCGGGCAGCGGGGCGATGCCGCCCACGTCGAGCAGTGGCTGTCCCATCGCAACGACGTCGCCGCCCTCGAGGCGCTCACCGCCAAGGGCTACACGGTCGACACCATGGAGGTGGCAGCCCCGTGGTCGGCGCTGCCGGGCCTCTACCGGGCCACGCTCGACGCGCTGCTCGCCGTCGAGGGCACGATCGCGGCGTCGGCGCACCAGTCGCACAGCTACCCGACCGGCGGCTGCCTGTACTTCACGTTCGCCGGCCAGGTGGACGCCGACCGGCGCGACGCCTACTACCGGGCGCTGTGGGATGCCGGGCAGCGCACCGCCCTCGCGCACGGCGGCGCGCTGAGCCACCACCACGGTGTCGGCCTCAACCGCAGCCGCTACGTCGCCGAGGCCCTGGGGACCGCGGTCGGCGTGCTGGCGGCAACGAAGCAGGCGCTCGACCCGCACGGCATCCTCAACCCGGGCAAGCTCGGGCTGCCGTCACCCTGGCCGGCCCCCGAGGGCTGGTAGGAGGCTGCGCGAGCAGGCAGACTGCCCCATCGTGACGGCACCTTCCGGAGGACCGATCCTGGTCATCGATGTCGGGACGTCCGGCGTGCGCGGCGCGGTCGTGCGGCCGGACGCCACGGTCGGGGCGGTCCACCAACGCCCGGTCCTGCCCGCGTCGCCGGCACCGGGGCTGGTCGAGTTCGACCCGACGGTGATGGCTGCCGCGGCCCTCGACGTCGCCCGCGCCGCTCTGGCCGAGGGCGGGCCGGTCGCGGCCGTCGGGGTCACCAACCAGCGGGCGTCGTCCATCGTGTGGGACCGGGCGACCGGCGAGCCCGTCGGTCCCGGCCTCGGCTGGCAGGACCTGCGCACCGTCGGCGACTGCCTGGTCTGGCAGGCCGAGGGCCTGCGGTTCGCCCCCAACGAGTCCGCCACCAAGTTCGCCCACCTGCTCGACGCGGCCGACGCCGATCGCACCCGCGACCTGTGCGTCGGCACGGTCGACAGCTGGATCGCCTGGCACCTGACCGAGGGCGCCGCCCACGTCAGCGACCAGTCCAACGTGGCGGTCACGGGGCTGTGCGGCGGCGACGGCGCCGACTGGGACGACAAGCTGCTCGACGCCCTGCGGATCCCTCGCGCCGCCCTCCCGCGCATCGTCGACACGATCGGCGAGGTCGGGCCAGCCACCGCGCTCGACGGTGGCCCGCCCCTCGCTGCGCTCGCCGGCGACCAGCAGGCATCGCTCGTCGGCCAGGGGTGCGTGCGGCCGGGCATGGCGAAGATCACGTTCGGCACCGGCGGCATGCTCGACGTCTGCCTCGGCCCGGACCGCCCCGCCTTCGCCCGCCAGGGCGGGCACGGCACCTTCCCGATCGTCGCCTGGCGGCAGGACGGGGCGACGACATGGGGCGTCGAGGCCATCATGCTGGCCGCCGGCACCAACGTCGAATGGCTGCGTGACGACCTCGGCATCCTCGACTCCGCCGAGCAGTCGCACGACGTGGCCTCGGCCTGCGACACGACCGACGGCGTGGTGTTCGTCCCCGCCCTGCTCGGTCTCGGCACCCCGCGGTGGGACTACGGCGCCCGTGGCACGCTCCTCGGCGTCACGCGCGGCACCGGGCGTCCCCAGCTGGTGCGGGCCGTGCTCGAGGGCGTGGCGCACCGGGGTGCCGACCTGGTCGAGGCGACGGAGGCCGACACCGGTCTCACGCTGGACGGCCTGCGGATCGATGGCGGCATGAGCGCCAACCCCACGTTCGTGCAGGCGGTCGCCGACGCCTCCGGTCGCCCGGTCGAGGTGTCGCCCGAACGGGAGGCGACGACCCTCGGGGCCGGCTTCCTCGCCGGCCTCGCCGTCGGAACGTGGGCGGGCTGGGACGAGATCGCGGACACGTGGCGGCCCCATGCGGTCGTCGAGCCGGCCCGCGACCTCGATCGCGACCGGTGGCGCGACGCCATCGAGCGGGCGGGCGGCTGGGAGCCCGACCTGAGCGCCATCAGCTTCTGAGCGCGAGCGGGACCCCCGTCGTTGGGCTCCCGCGGGCGGACCCGCCCGACGGCGACGACATACAGGCAGGACGACCGCGGCGACCGCCGCGTTCGAGATCGAAGGAAGTAGCGCAGATGGCAGGTTCTGGACGGAAGCGGATCGTGATCGCGGTGGGGGCCGTCGCCGTCCTGCTGGTGGTGGGGTTCGCCGGCTGGTGGTTCGTGTTGCGCGACGACGCGCCCGGGGAGGCCAATATCGCCGACGCCGGCGCGACGCTCGACGAGGCCGCCAGTGGCGAGGGTGCAGCCGGGGGCGGCAACGTCGAGGGCGACTGGGTGGTCGACACGTCGATCGGCTCGTTCGACGACTTCAGCGGCACGTGGGCCGGCTACCGGGTCGAGGAGGAGCTGGAGGGCATCGGCGCCACCACCGCCGTCGGCCGCACGCCCGACGTGTCCGGCACGATGACGATCGCCGGCGACGAGGTCACCGCCATCGACGTCGAGGTCGACCTGACGACGCTGGACAGCGACAGCGACCTGCGGGACGGCCAGCTCGCCGGGCGGGGCCTCGAGACCGACACCTTCCCGACCGCCACGTTCACGCTCACCTCGCCGGTCGCGCTGCCCACCGGCGTCGACTCGGGCGAGGAGGCCGCCGCCGAGGTGACGGGCGACCTGACGATCCACGGGGTGACCAACGAGGTCACCGTGACGCTCGACGCCCGGCTGAGGGACGGCGCAGCGGTCGTCGTCGGCCAGGCACCCGTGAAGCTCACCGACTTCGGCATCGAGCCGCCGACCGGCATGCGCGTCCTGTCGATCGGCGACGATGCGACCTTCGAGTTCCAGATCTTCCTCAGTCGGGCCTGACGGATCACCGGGGTGGGGTGAGCCGAACCCCGCCCCGGTGGGCCGCCCCATTGGCGTGCCGGGCCCGATGCAGGACGATGTGCCCATGGCTGCTCCTTCGGCTTTCCCCGGTGCGCCCGGCCCGCCCGATGCGCCGGTGCCGACCGGTGCGCCCGTCCTCCCCGCACGATCCCCGGCGACCGGCTCGGCCTCGGCGCCTGCCGCGCCCGGGCGTCCGCTGACCGCCACGCTGTTCCGGGCGCCCGTCGACCGGCGGACCTGGAGCGCCTACCTGTACCTCGCGGTCGCCGCGCCGATCGGCCTGGCCGCGTTCGTGACCCTCGCGGTCGCGTCCTTCTTCGGTGCCCTGCTCGCCGTGACGCTGGTGGGGATCCCGCTGCTCGCCCTCGTCGTGCTCGGCGCCCGCGAGTACGGGGTGCTGCCCCGCGCCCTGGCCCGCGAGCTGCTCGGCGAGCACGTCGAGGCACCCCGGCGCCGCAGTGCCCGGAAGGTCGGCTTCTTCCCCTGGTTGCAGGCGTCGCTCGGCGACCTCGACGGCTGGCGGGCCATCGCGTTCGTCGTCGTGTCGTTCCCCGTCACCGTGGTGGGCGCCTGGGTCGTGACGGTGGCGACGGGGATGGCTCTGGCCCTGCTGACCTATCCCGCCTACTGGTACCTCTTCGATCCGACGCAGACGGACGAGAACGGCGTCGCGCGCGACTCCGCCATGCAGTTCGGCGAGTTCTACATCGACACATGGCCGCGGGCCCTCCTCGTCTCCGCGGCGGGTCTCGCCGCCATGTTCGTGGTCCCGTGGTTCGCGCGGGGGTTCGCGATGCTCGACGGGCTCCTGGTGCGGTGGCTGCTCGGCCCGACCCGGATCTCCGAGCGGGTCGAGGACCTCGAAGCCACCCGCGCGCACGCCGTCGACGACTCGGCGGCCACCCTGCGCCGCATCGAGCGCGACCTCCACGACGGCACCCAGGCCCGCCTGGTGGCGCTGGCCATGCAGCTCGACATGGCCAAGGAACGCCTGACCGCCGGCGATGCCACCGCGGACGATCCGGACGTCGCCCGCGCCCGCGAGCTGCTCGACGAGGCGCACCGCAACGCCACCGGGGCCATCACGGAGCTGCGCGACGTCACCCGCTCGATCCACCCACCCGCCCTCGACCGGGGCCTGGACGAGGCCCTGGCCACGCTCGCGTCCCGCAGCGGGGTGCCGGCGCGGGTGGAGACCCGACTGGCGGTGCGGCCGTCGCCCGCCATCGAGACGATCGCCTACTACTGCGTCGCCGAGCTGCTCACCAACGTGGCCAAGCACAGCGGCGCGAGCGGGGCGAGCGTGACCGTCGCCGACCGCGACGGGGCGCTCGTCCTGCGGGTCCACGACGACGGGCGGGGCGGTGCCACGGTCGTCCCGGGCGGTGGGCTGGCCGGGCTCCAGGACCGGGTGCGCACCGTCGACGGCCGGCTGACGCGGGCGAGCCCGCCCGGCGGTCCGACCGTGGCCACGGTCGAGCTGCCGTTGGGGGCGTGAGCGGACCTGTGACGATGGCGGCCATGCGCGTGACGATCGCCGAGGATTCCGCCGTGCTGCGGGAGGGGCTCGCCGGGCTGCTGGCCGAGCGCGGCTTCGAGGTCGTCGCCGCGGTCCCGGACGCGGTCGCCCTCCGGGCCGCGGTCGAGGCGGACGTGCCGGACGTGGCCGTCGTGGACATCCGGATGCCGCCCACCCACACGGACGAGGGGCTGCGGGCGGCGATCGAGCTGCGCCAGCGGTTCCCCACCCTCGCCGTGCTGGTGTTCTCCCAGTACGTCGAGACGCGGTACGCGGCCGAGCTCCTGGCCGAGCGGTCGGACGGCGTGGGCTACCTGCTGAAGGACAGGGTCGCCCACGTCAGCGAGTTCGTCGCCGCCGTCGAGCGCGTGGCCGCCGGCGGGACCGCGCTCGATCCCGAGGTGGTGACCCAGCTGATGGCGGCCAGCCGCCGCACCGACGGTCTCGACGCCCTGACACCCCGCGAGCGCGAGGTGCTGGCCCTCATGGCCGAGGGGCGGTCGAACACCGCGATCGCCACCGAACTGGTGGTCACCCCCCGGGCCGTCGAGAAGCACGTCGGCAACATCTTCACCAAGCTCGACCTGCCCGAGTCGGGTACGGATCACCGACGGGTGCTGGCGGTGCTGCGCTACCTGCGCTCGTGAGCCGGTGGCGGGCGGCCGCCCGGTAGTCTGTGGGGCGACGGTGAGCCGGCCAGGTGGCCGCGGTCCGTCCGCTCCGGCGGGCGGGTCGAGGAAAGTCCGGACTCCACAGGGCAAGGGTGCTGGCGAGAGCCAGGACGGGGTGACCTGCCGGTACAGGGCAACAGAGAGCAGACCGCCGATGGCGGGGCACCGGGCGACCGGGGCACCGCACAGGCAAGGGTGAAACGGTGCGGTAAGAGCGCACCAGCGTCGGGGGCGACTCCGGCGGCTCGGCAACCCCCACCCGGAGCAAGGCCAAGCGAGGGACGGCCGGCCCGGCCACATGTCCCCAGGTAGGCCGCAAAGATGGATGGCCACCGGGCGGCAACCGCAAGGGACCCGCTCACAGAATCCGGCTTATCGGCCGGCTCACCGTCACCATGGGCTCTGACCAGGACCGGAGCGGGCTACTTCGAGCGCCGGCCGCCAAGCGCTCGAAGAGAACTGGTCCCCGTGGATGGTTGAGATCAGCCCTACTCCTACCCCTCCAGGCGGTGCTGGTCGACGCTGCATCGGCGCCGGCGCCCCGAACGGCACCTTGGGGATACGGGCGGCCTGCGAGACTTCGGTCGTGTCGGACGGGGAAACGGTCTGGAGTGTTGTCGCAGGAGCGATCGGCCTCGCCGCATTCGTAGCCGGGTCCTTCCTCACGGGTTTGCCGAGG
>DASUQS010000269.1:0-5256 GCA_036280455.1 Acidimicrobiales bacterium | reverse complement strand
CCCGAGCCCAAGACGGTCAAGAACCGGATGCACCTCGACATCGAGACCGCCGACGTCCAGGGCGAGGCGAGCCGGCTCGAGGCCCTCGGGGCCCGGCGAGTGACGGCTGATGAGGTGCACGAGCACGGGACGACCTGGGTCGTCATGGCCGACCCGGAAGGCAACGAGTTCTGTGTGTGCGACGGGGGTGCCGGGTCCGGCCCGTGATCACGCGCCTGCCCCGCGAATGATCCGGAGGAGCGGGAAGCTTCGTCTTCAGGCGGTGTGCTGGTCGGCGTCGACGATCTCGCCCCCACCGGGGGTCATGGGTCGACACCCAGGCGAGTCCGGAGCGCGTCCCCGCATGGCCGACGGCATTCGTGTGCGCGGTGGTTGCAGGTCGTTGGCGGTACGGTTCGTCAGCAGTCAACGTGACCGCCCAGGACGTCGCAGTGACCTCGGTCGACCACTCTCCGCGGATCCGGGACCTCGGGTTGATCGGTGACACCCGAACGGCGGCCCTGGTCGACACACGCGGTCGCATCGTCTGGCTGTGCCTCCCTCACTTCGACGGCGAGCCCGTGTTCGGGGCGCTGGTCGCCGGCAGGGACGGGGGAACGTTCGCGCTCGGGCCCGCCGGGGACGCCGACGTGGTGCAGCGTCGGTACCGGAGCGGCTCGACGGTGCTGGAGACGACGTGGCGCGTCGGGGGCGCCGACCTCGTCCTGACCGAGGGCATGGTCGCCGAGGTCGAGGGCTCACGGCGCCCGACGCTCTGCCTGGTGCGTCGCCTGGAGGCGCGCGGCGGCCGCGCCGACGGCGCGCTCTGCTTCGACCCCCGATTCGGGACCGACCGCCGCACGCCCCGGACGCGGCCGATCGCGGGCGGACTCGTGTGCGTCGACCACGGCGTGGCGGTGTCGCTGGCGGCCGATCGCGACCTCGGGATCCAGCCGGGACGGCCGACGGAGGTCCACGTCGAGCCCGGCCGTCCGCTCACGCTCGTGCTCACCGCGGCCCATCGCGGTCCACTGACCCACCTCGCGTCCCACGAGGCGTGGGACGCGCTGATGGCGGATGACGCCCGGTGGCGTCGCTGGTCGGCACGCATCGATTTCGATGGCCCCTTGGCCACCGCCGTCGAGCGGAGCCTGATCACGCTGCGGCTGCTCACGTACTCGCCGTCGGGAGCGCCGGTGGCCGCGCCGACGACCTCGCTACCGGAGGAGCTCGGCGGCGACCGCAACTGGGACTACCGCTACGCCTGGCCGCGCGATGCGAGCATCGGCATCGGCGCCTTCGTCGGCGTCGGCCTCCACGAGCAGGCCCGCGCGTTCCTGTACTGGCTGCTCCACGCGAGCCGCCTCGAACGGCCGCGCCTCCCGGCGCTGCTGACCCTGCACGGGCGGCGGGTGCCGCCCGAGCGGGAGATGCGCGACTGGCCCGGCTACGGCGGCAGCCGGCCCGTCCGGTTCGGCAACGGCGCCCGCGACCAGCACCAGCTCGACAGCTACGGCTGGGTCCTCGACGCCATGTGGGTTCTCGTTCGTGCCGGCCACCACCTGTACGGCGAGACCTGGCGGGCGGCCACGGCCTTGGCCGACCACGTGGCCGAGGGGTGGGGACGCCCCGACGCCGGCATCTGGGAGGTGCGCGGCGAGCCGGCCCACTACGTCCACTCGAAGCTCATGGCCTGGCTGGCCCTCGACCGCGCGCTGCGGATCGCCGACAGCCACAGGACCGCGCGGCGACGGCGAGCCCGGTGGGAGACCGAGCGGGCCGCGATCACCGCCGACGTGATCGCCAACGGCGTCGATCCCGAGCGGGGGAACTTCGTCCGCGCCTACGGCCGGCGGGACCTCGACGCCGCGCTGCTCGTGCTCCCCCTCCTCGGGATCGAGCGGCCGGAGTCGGCCCGCGTCGTCGGGACCATCCACGCAGTGCGCCGGGAGCTGAGCGCGGGTGGGCCTTTCCTGTACCGCTACCCGCCCGGCGAGGACGGCCTGGCCGGCGGCGAGGGCGCGTTCCTGCCCTGCTCGTTCTGGCTGGTGCAGGCGCTCGCCGCCACCGGCGCCGTCGACGAGGCCGTCGAGCTCTTCGAGGACCTGCTCGGGCTCGCGGGTCCTCTCGGTCTCTACGCCGAGGAGGCCGACCCGGCGAGCCGCGATCTGCTCGGGAACTACCCCCAAGCGCTGACGCACGCCGCGCTGGTGCAGGCCGCGCTCGCCATCCGGGACGCTACGACGGGTCGAGCAGCAGCCCCAACGCGATCCCGAACGCGACGTGGGCGAGCATCGTGACCACTGGCGTCTCCCGCCCGTAGTTCAACCCGAGCAGGCCTGGAGGCTCCAGCTTCGGGCCGCTCGACAGACCGGCGCGCTCGGACGCCATGTGCGGGTGGACGCCAGGCAGCAGAGGGACGATCACGAGCAGCGCCACCGCCCCGTGGAGGACGCCGAGCAGCGCGCCGGACCACCACGTCGCCTCCCCCCGGGCGGCGAACACCGCGGCGTACCCGAGCGCGAATCCCTGGCCGTTGATCAGGTGGATGGCGAACCCGGCGACACGGGCGCGGTCCGGGTCGGCGATCACGATGCTGCCGAGCATCAACGGCAGGTCCAGCCGGGTGACGCCCGCCATCTGGGCCCCGATCAGGACTGCGGTCAGGGCCGCGGTCGCGATCAACCCGAAGATGGCCCAGCCGCTCCAGTCCATGGCTCAACCCCCGATCGGCTGTCGCCCGGGCCGGCCGAACGCTACCGCGCGCCGCTGGCGGCCAGCTCGGCGAGGGGCAGATCCGCGTCGCCGAGGCGTTCGGCGTCCACCGGCCGCCCCGCGGCGACGATGGCCTTGAGGTCGTCGACGACGTCCCACACGTTCACGTTCATCGCGGCGGTCACCACGCCGTCGCGCCGCCAGAAGGCGACGAACTCCCGCGCGTCCAGATCGCCGCGCACGACGACCTCGTCGTCCGGCGCCCCGAGGCCGACGTACTCCATGCCGAGGTCGTACTGGTCGGAGAAGAAGTACGGCAGGCGGTCGTACACCTCCTGCCGGCCGGCCGCGTTCCGCCCTGCGGCGGCGCCCTGGTTGAGGGCGTTCGCCCAGTGCTCGACCCGGATGTGCCGCCGGTAGTGCGGGTGCCACGCGTTGGCCACGTCGCCCGCGGCGTAGACTCCGGGGACGTCGGTCGCGAGGTGGTGATCGACGAGGACCCCGTTCTCGACCCGTAGGCCGGCCGCGCCGGCGAGGTCGGTCCGCGGGATGACCCCGATACCGGCGATGACCAGGTCCGCCGCCTCGACGGTCCCATCGTCGAGGACGACCTCCCGGACGGCGTGCGCACCCCGCAGCTCGCGCACGCGAGCACCGAGCCGGAGGTCGACGCCGTGCTCGGCGTGAAGCCCGCGGAACACCTCGCCGACGCGTGCACCGAGGACGCGCTGGAGCGGGACGGCCTGCGGCGCGATGAGCACGACCTCCGCGCCCATCTCCCGGGCGGACGCCGCCACCTCCGAGCCGATCCACCCGGCCCCGACCACCGCCACGCGGTCGGCCGCACGAATCGCGTCGTGGAGCGCGAGGCTGTCGCCGACGTTGCGGAGGTAGCGCACGCCGTCGAGCTCCGCTCCCGGGACCGTGAGACGCCGCGGCGCGGCACCGGTCGCGATCACCGCACGGTCGAACGTCAGGGCGTCGCCGCCGGCCAGCTCGACGCGGCGCTCGACGGGGTCGATCGCGGTGACGCGGTCGGTGACCAGGTCGATGGCGTGCTCCGAGTAGAAGCCCTCGGGATGCACCCGGGTCGACCCAGCCTCGGCCTCGCCGCGGAGGACCGCCTTCGACAGCGGCGGGCGTTCGTACGGCGGCCCGGCTTCGTCGCCCACGAGGACGACGCGACCGTCGAAGCCGGCATCCCGTGCCGATTCGGCGGCCTTGGCGCCGGCCAGCCCTGCCCCCACGATGACGAGCGTCGATCGGGTCATCTCGGTACGTCCTCTCCGAAGGGGTGAGACGTCGCGGTCCCGGCGATCGTGGTCGAGGCCATGGAGATCTCGCCCTTCTAAGTAAGGGTCAACTTGACCATAGAAAGCCGCCTCTTGTTCCGTCAAGTTTTTCTTGTTTTAGAGCGCATGGCCCATCGACCCGGTACACGGGGTCCCGGCAACTGGACCGCTGTCCATCGAGCCGTGCCGGAGCCGGTACGCTCCGTTGGCGTCACGGGCGAACCCCCTCGGGGGAGCTTGTAGCGGCGGACCTGCTCGGTTCGCCGCTCGTCGCGCGCGGGGCCCGAGAGCCGGCACCCGGGAGTCTCGCAGCTGCAGGAGGGCGTGGTTCGGCGATGTTGGGTGTCAGTCATGCGTTGTCCGGCGCCGCGGTCGGGTTGGCCGTCGCGGGGTTCGGGCCTGGATCTCTCGGGACGCAGTCGACCACCGGGTCCGTGCTGACCTTCGCCGGGGTGACCGCGGGCGCTGCGCTCCTGCCCGACCTCGATCACCCGTCGTCGATCGCCACGAAGCGGTTCTCGATCGCCTCCTTGCTCGCGTCCCGACTGGTCCGCCCGCTCTCGGGTCTCGCCTACGACCTCACCCGGAGCGAGCGAGACCGCGGCACCGGAAAGCACCGGGGGCTCACGCACACGATCCTCGGCGCCGTGCTGCTCGGCGCCGCGGTGAACCTCGCGTCGGTGGCGGTCGGCACGCCCGTGCTCGTCGGCACGCTGTTCGTCTGCCTCGCCCTCGCGATCAAGGGGCTCGACGCCATCGTCCCCGGGCCCCCGTCGCTGATCATCGCGGCCGCGCTCACCGTGGCCGTCGAGAGGTACCTGCCCGGGGGGACCGCCGGCACGGTCGGGTGGATCGGCGTCGCGGTCACGCTCGGCATGCTCGTCCACATGGTCGGCGACGCGTTGACGGAGAGCGGGGCACCGCTGCTGTGGCCGGTGCGGATCAAGGATCGCCGCTGGTACCCCGTCGGCAGTCTCCGCCCTCTGCGCTTCCGGACCGGCGGACCGGTCGAGGCGTGGGTGATCGCACCGGCCCTCACCGTCGCGGTCTTCGTCCTGGCCACGAGGGTGGTGCCGCGTCTCGACGTCATGGTGGCCGAGGTCGTCACCGCCACCTGGGGTGGATAGCCGGTGCGCTCCCGGATGCCGGGCCTACTGGCTCTTCACGGGTCGCATACATTGCGTCTGTGACCGACGACACAGCCGATGAAGGCCCTCCCTCCGCTGTCGAGCGCAGCGTGCCGGAGGCCGATCACGCCCTCGCCGCCGTG
>DASUQS010000268.1:0-2585 GCA_036280455.1 Acidimicrobiales bacterium | reverse complement strand
CGGGGGTACGTCTCGGGCTTGCCGTGGGTCTTGCCCATGCCGCCGCCGACGAACAGCGTGAACGCCCGGATGGCGTCGCCGTCGAGCATCGGCACGACCGCCACGTCGTTGATGAGCACGTCCGTGCAGTTGTCGCCGGGGGCCGAGAAGCCGATCTTGAACTTCCGGGGCAGGTAGACCCCGCCGTACAGCGGCTCCTCCGCGGGCGTGGCCGCGGTCGGCCCGGCGTCGGTGGCGGGCGATGCGGTGACCGCCCGGTCGCCGTCGACCCAGATCTCGTAGTAGCCCCGGGTCTTCGGCTTGAAGTGCGTCGACACGACCTGCGCCCAGGCGGCGAGCTCGGCGCGGGCGCCCCCGGCCAAAGGCGCGGGGCAGGCGGTGGTGTTGCGCACGACGTCGCCGCACGCGGCGAGGGTGGTGACGAGGTTGTCGTTCAGCGTGCGGATCAGCTCGTGGAGGTCGGCCTTGGCGATCCGGTGGAACTGGATGTCCTGGCGCGTCGTGACCCGCAGGGTGCCGTTGCCGACGGTGTCGGCCAGCTTGTCCATCGCCAGGTACTGCTCGGCGGACAGGACGCCGCCGGGGATGCCGGTGCGGACCATGCAGAAGGCGTCCGGCCCCAGGCCGGCGGCCCGCCGCTCGGACCGCGTGTCCCGGTCGTCCTGGGAGTACGTGCCGTGGAACTTGAGCGTGAGCGCCGCCTGCGGCGAGAACACGGGCTCGCCGTTGCGGAGCTCCTCGGCGATCGTGCTGCGGAGCTGCCGGCTGTCGGCCTTGGCGTGCTCGACCTTGGACCCCGGCCGGCCGCTCTGCTCGGCAGGGGGCGGAACGGTGGCACCGGTGGAATCGCCGGTTGGGGGCGGGGTGGCGCGGGCGGCCCCGCCGGTGAGCCCGCTGGTGGTGGTGTCGCTGCTCGCCCGCCCGCGGGGCGCAGGCGGGTGGGAGGAGGGATCGGGGCTCACCGTGGGTGACCCGCCGATCAGTCGGGCTGGGGCGTGAGCCGCAGGTACGGACGGAGCGTCTTGAATCCCTTGGGGAAGAGCTCGGCGGCCCGCGTGTCGTCGATCGCGGGCGAGATGATCACGTCGTCGCCGTCGTTCCAGTTCACCGGCGTCGAGACGCTGTGGGCGGAGCTGAGCTGCAGCGCGTCGAGCACCCGGAGGATCTCGTCGATGTTGCGCCCGATGGCGGCCGGGTAGGTGAGCGTGAGCTTGACCTTCTTGTCGGGGCCGATCACGAACACCGTGCGCACGGTGGCGGTGTCGAGCTCGTTCGGGTGGATCATCCCGTAGAGGGTCGCCACCGTGCGGTCCTCGTCGCCGACGAGGGGGTAGTTGAGCCCGCTGCCCTGGGTCTCCTCGATGTCGGACGACCAGCGCTCGTGCGAGTCGACCGAGTCGACGCTCACGCCGATCAGCTTGGTGCCGCGCGTGTCGAACTCGTCCTTGCGGTTGGCGAACGCGCCCAGCTCCGTCGTGCACACCGGGGTGAAGTCGGCGGGGTGCGAGAACAGCACGCCCCAGCCGTCGCCGAGGTACTCGTGCAGGCTGACCTTGCCCTGCGTGGTGTCGGCTGTGAAGTCCGGGGCGACATCGCCCAACTGGATGGCCATCGCTTCCTCCTGATCGGTTTCTCTAGTAGGTGCTGGAGAAAATTAACGACCAAAAGTCGACTGCACAAGTCGGGTTTTGGAGGAACCCGCCGTGCGAGAGTGGTCCGATGCGCATCGAGGACTACGCCCTGATCGGCGACACCGAGACCGCAGCGCTCGTCGGTCGGGACGGCGCCATCGACTGGCTCTGCCTCCCCCGGTTCGACTCGGGTGCCTGCTTCGCGGCCCTGCTCGGCGACCGGTCGAACGGCCACTGGCGGCTGGCGCCCGCCGGCGAGCCGGTGCGCGTCGAGCGCCGCTACGTGCCGGGCACCCTCGTGCTCGAGACCACCTTCCACACTCCCGAGGGCGCTGTCCGCGTCACCGACCTGATGCCCCTGCGCGGCGACGCGGCCGACGTCGTGCGCATCGTCGACGGCCTCTCCGGCACCGTCGAGATGGAGATGGACCTCGTCGCCCGCATGGACTACGGCTCCACCGTCCCCTGGGTGCGACGCCTGGACGGAGCCCTGTCGCTCGTGGCCGGGCCCGACGCGCTCGAGCTGCGCACACCGGTCGAGCTGCGGGGCGAGGACCGCGCCACCATCGCCCGCTTCGCCGTGCGCGCCGGCGAGTCGGTGCCCTTCGTCCTCACCTGGCACCGCTCGCACGACCGGCCGCCCGCCGCCATCGACCCGCAGCGGGCGGTGGCCGACACCGTGTCCTGGTGGCAGGCGTGGTCGGGCCGGTGCGACATCGGCGGCCGGTGGCACGAGCCGGTGCAGCGCTCGCTCGTGACCCTGAAGGCGCTCACCTACGCGCCCACCGGCGGGATCGTCGCCGCCCCCACCACGTCGCTGCCGGAGGCGCCCGGCGGCGAGCGGAACTGGGACTACCGGTACTGCTGGCTCCGTGACGCCACCTTCACGCTGGAGGCGCTCCTGGCCGCGGGCTACGAGGACGAGGCGGTGGCCTGGCGCGACTGGCTGCTGCG
>DASUQS010000267.1:0-28234 GCA_036280455.1 Acidimicrobiales bacterium | reverse complement strand
GCGGCGGATGTCGATCGTCGGCGACGCCGGGGGCCACATCGAGCTCGCCACCCTGTGGGTGCATCTCGACCCCACGACGATGGCGCCCACCCGGCTCAGCCAGCAGTTCCTCGACGTGTACGGCGCTACCGCGCGCGGCCGCAAGGTGACGAGCCGGCTGTGGCTCGGCGATCCGCCGGTGGGGGCCGCCGCCACGCCCTGGCCGCTGCGGGCCGTCGACATCGACCTGGTCGGCCACGTGAACAACGCCGCCTACTGGGCCGCCGTCGAGGAGCAGATCGAGCCCGGTACCGCCTTCGCCCACGCGCTCCTCGGCAAGCCCCACCGGGCGGTCATGGAGTACGGCCCGGGCATCGCCGCCGGCGCGGAGGTCGAGCTCCTCGTCGACGAGGACGACGAGCACCTGTCGGTGTGGTTCACCGTCGACGGCGCCGTGCAGGCCGCGGCGACCGTCATCCCCCTACCGCTGTAGCCCCTCACCCGCGAGCGGGCACGGCGTGTCGTCGCAGGCGGCGCCGCCAGACGTCCGTTCGTCAGGCGGGCAGGTCGCCGAGAAGCACGATCTTGCCCAGCTTGCCGCCCGCGGCGAACCGCTCGTAGGCGCTCGCCGCGTCGGCGAGGGGGAACGTGGCCGCGAGCGGCACGGTGAGCGCCTTGCGGGCCAGCAGCGGGAGCACGTGGCGCTCCATCCGTGCCGCGACGGCCGCCTTCTCGCCGAGCGGGCGGGCGCGGAGGGTCGACCCGTGGATGCGACCCCGGGCGCCCATCAGGGCCAGCAGGTTGACCTCGGCCTTGAAGCCGGCTCCCACCCCGATGATGGCGATGCGCCCGCCCGTCGCCAGCGCCTTGAGGTTCGCCGGCATGTTGCCGGCGCCGACCAGCTCGAGGACGACATCGAACGGCCCGTGGTCGGCGAAGTCCTCGGGGTCGACCGCGGTCGCACCGAGCGCCGCCACCCCGGGGCGGAGGGCCTCGTTGCGGACGGTGGCGACGACCTCGCACCCGGCTGCCGCGGCGAGCTCGACCGCGGCTGTGCCGACGCCACCGGCGGCACCGTGGATGCAGACCCGCTCGCCCATGCCCAGCTCGCACTGAGTGAACAGGGCGTCGAAGGCGGTCGTGTAGTTCTCCGGGAAGCCACCCGCCTGGGCCCAGGACACCCCGTCGGGCACCGGCAGCGCCACGATCTCGGGCACGACGGCGAGCTCAGCCTGGCCGGCACCGGTGACCACCGCCATCACGCGGTCGCCCACGGCGAACCGGCACACGCCGTCGCCCACGGCCACCACCTCCCCGGCCATCTCCAGGCCGGGCAGTTCGGCGGGCGTGGTGCCGGCGGGCGGCGGATACATGCCGTCGCGCTGCATCAGGTCGCCCCGGCACACTCCCGCGGCGCGCACGCGCACCAGCAGGTCGCCGGCACCGGGGGCGGGGTCGGCGTGCTCGCGCCACGCGAGCCCACCGTCGACGATCGTGACGGCGTGCACCGGCCCGGCCGTCAGCCGCGCTCGGCCATCGGCTGGTAGTCGCGCTCGCCGGCGCCGACGTAGAGCTGGCGCGGACGGGCGATCTTCTGGTTCTGCTGCAGCAGCTCGACCCAGTGGGCCAGCCAGCCCGAGACGCGGGGGATGGCGAAGAGCACCGTGAACATCTCGAGCGGGAAGCCCATCGCCTGATAGATCAGGCCCGAGTAGAAGTCGACGTTGGGGTAGAGCCGCCGCGAGGTGAAGTACTCGTCGGACAGCGCCACCTCCTCGAGCTTCAACGCGATGTCGAGCAACGGGTTGCGGCCGGTGATGGCGAAGACCTCGTCCGCGGTCTGCTTGATGATCTTCGCCCGGGGGTCGTAGTTCTTGTAGACGCGGTGGCCGAAGCCCTGCAGCATCACCTCGCCGGCCTTGACCCGCTTCACGTAGTCGTCGACGGCGTCGAGCGAACCGATGTCGGTCAGCATCCGGATGACGGCCTCGTTCGCGCCCCCGTGGCGGGGCCCGTAGAGCGCGGCGGTCGACGCCGCGACGCAGTTGTACGGGTCGGCGTGGGCCGAGCCGACGACGCGCATGGCGGTCGTCCCGCAGTTCTGCTCGTGGTCGGCGTGCAGGATGAACAGCACGTCGAGCGCCTTGGCGAGCGCCGGGTTGGCGTCGTAGCGGGGCTCGGCCACCTTCCACAGCATCGACAGGAAGTTGGCCGTGAACCCGAGCGAGTTGTCGGGATAGACGAAGGGCATGCCGACGCTGAACCGGTGGCAGGCGGCCGCCAGCGTCGGCATCTTGGCGATCAGCCGGACGATCTGCTTGTAGCGGACGTCGGGGTCGCTGATCTGCTTGGCGTCGGGGTAGAAGGTCGACAGGGCGGCGACGGCGGAGACCAGCATCCCCATCGGGTGGGCGTCGTGGTGGAAGCCCTCGAGGAAGCGCTTGCGGACGTTCTCGTGGATGAACGTGTGGTACGTGATGTCGCGCACCCACGGGTCGAACTGCTCCTGCGTGGGCAGCTCCCCGTGGATGAGCAGGTACGCGACCTCGAGGTACGTCGAGCTCTCGGCCAGCTGCTCGATCGGATAGCCGCGGTAGCGGAGGATGCCGGCATCGCCGTCGATCTCGGTGATGGCGCTGCGGGTCGCCGCGGTGGTCATGAACGCTTCGTCGTAGAACCACACGTTGGGCAGGAGCTTGCGCCACTCGCTGGCGTCGACACCCCCCTCCGCGATCGGAACCTCGACCGACTCGCCGCTGCGGTTGTCGGTGATCGTGATGCTCTCGGGCACAGGGGCAGTGCTCCTTGGTCTCGGGCCAATCCGAGCCAACGCTAGTGCCTGGCGCACCGGACTCACCCCTGTCCGCGGCACAGCGCGGCGGCTCACGACTCGACGGTCGGATGGACCCCTTCCTGGTCGGAGGCGACCACGAGCTCGCGGATGGCGGCGCGCACCTCGCGGGCCGGGGCGGACAGCCGCGCCCGCCGGAGCGTGGCCAGGCCGACCGACCTCGGTGTGAGGCCGTCGACACCCACCCGACGGCAGGCGATCTCGATCCACGACGGCGCCGCCGTGGCCGGCACCATGGCGGGCCCGAACCCTTCGAACGCCAGGGAGGTGAGCAGCCGGATGCCGTCGATCTCGGCCCGGACCTTCATGTCGACCCCGATGCGGGCGGCCTCGTCGTCGAGCTCATCGCGAAAGGCGGTGCCCTGCGGCTCGAGCAGCAGCTCGTGCTCGGCCAGCTCCGCGAGCTGGACGCGGTCGTGCGCCGCCAGCGGATGGTCGTTGGGGGCGAGCACGATGCGGTCCTCGTCGAACAATGGCTCGGTGGCGAGCTCCGGCTGGGAGAGGGGGACGTTCACCACCGCGAGATCGAGGCTCTCGCCGAGGATCTGGGGGACCAGCGAGGTGGTGGTGGCGTCGACGACCACGACGTGGACGTTGGGGTGGCGGTCGTCCATGAGCTCGAAGAGCCGCGGGACCAGCCAGCGGCTGACCGTGCCGATGCAGCCCAGCCGCACCGGCCCGGACACCTCGTGCAGCATCGACGCCACGTCGGCCCGCAGCGACTCGATCTCGTGCTGCACGCGGCGGGCCCGATCGACCACCACCTCACCCTCGGCCGTCATCGTCCCGGACGTGCGGTCGACGAGCACCGCGCCCAGCTCGCGCTCGAGCCGGGCGACGTGGGTGGAGACGTTCGACTGGACGGTGTGGAGGCGTCGCGCCGCGGCCGAGAACGACCCGGTGTCGGCGACGGCGGCGATCGCAGCGAGCTGGCGGAGGTCCATCGCTGATGATGATGGCACCCATCGCCAACAACTGTTTGACGAATCGCTAGTTCTCACGCACAATCATCCACACAAGCGGGCGGCACAATCGGTATCCCCCCTACCGAGCCGGAACCGCACAACAGAGTGCCGCAGAAGGAACCCCCTCCCGCTGCGCAGCACCTGCCAAGGAGCCGACCGATCCACCCGCGGTCGGCTCCTGTCTTTTTCTCCCCGGCTCCAAGGCGCCTGCGGCGCCGTTGCCGGGACCTTCAAACCGGACTCGGTGCGTGGCACCGGGTCCGGCGGACCAGGGGACGCGACGGCCTTCTCGGTGCAGGGTCCGTCTGCTCGAACCAGGCGGATCGGGTGGGGGGCGCGCTACGGGTAGCGTTCCGGGCGTGAGTGGGGCTGCCTTCTTCGATCTCGACCGAACCCTCCTGCGCGGGGCGAGCGGGCCTGTGATCTCGCAGGCCCTGCGCGACGCCGGGGTCATCTCCGAGCGCAACATCCCGGGCGAGTCGCTCGTGTACCGGCTGTTCGACCTGGTGGGCGAGACGCGCCCGTCCATGATCCTGACCCGGCAGGCAGCCCGGTTCGCCAAGGGGTGGCCCCGGCGGCAGGTCCAGGACGCGGGCGAGATGGCCGCCGACGACCTCGCCGGTGCGGTCCAGCCGTTCGCCCACGCCATCATCGACGAGCACCGGGCCGCGGGTCGCCCACTGGTGCTCGCCACCACGACGCCCGACGACATGATCCGCCCGCTGGCCGAGAGGCTCGGCTTCGACGACGTGGTCGCGACCCGGTACGGGCTCGACGCGGAGGGCCGGTACGACGGCACGATCGCGGGCGAGTTCGTGTGGGGCAAGGGCAAGCTGCGCGCCATACGGGACTGGGCCGCCGAGCACCGCGTCGCGCTCGAGGACAGCTGGGCCTACAGCGACTCGTACTACGACAACCCGCTCCTCGGCGCCGTGGGGCACCCGGTGGCCGTCAACCCCGACCCTCGGCTGCTCGCCCTGGCCACCGTGCGCCGGTGGCCGGTCGCCCACCTGGACGTGCCGGCAGGCGTGCCGAAGCTGCCCGTGCTCAACGTCGAACCGCAGCGGGTCGTGCAGTCGCTGGTGCGCCCCGAGCTGCTGCCGTGGGTGCGGTTCGACATCGAGGGCGTCGACCGCATCCCGGCGGCCGGCCCGGCCATCGTCGTCGCCAACCACCGCAGCTACTTCGATCCGATCGCGCTCGGCACCACGTTCGCCCGGCGGGGTCGGGCCGTGCGGTTCCTCGGCAAGCGCGAGGTGTTCGACGCCCCCGTCGTCGGCCAGATCGCCCGGGCGTTGGGCGGCATCCGGGTCGATCGCGGCACCGGCTCGGACGAACCGCTCGTCGACGCAGCCGCGGCCCTGGCCAGCGGCGAGCTCGTCGCCATCCTTCCGCAGGGAACGATCCCCCGCGGACCGGCCTTCTTCGAGCCCGAGCTGACCGGCCGGTGGGGCGCCGCCCGCCTCGCCGCGCTCAGCAAGGTTCCGGTCATCCCGATCGGGCTGTGGGGCACCGAGGCCGTGTGGCCCCGGTCCGAGCGCGTTCCCCGCGTGTGGAACCTGACCCATCCGCCCACGGTGCGCGTGCGCGTGGGCGACCCTGTCGAGGTCAAGCTGCGCTCGCCGAAGGCCGACACCCGCCGGATGATGGACGCCATCGCGGACCTCCTGCCGCCCGAGGCCCACCGGCGACGCGAGCCGACGGCCGAGGAGCTGGCGCTCAGCTACCCACCCGGCCACCCCGGACGCGACGGCGACACGGCCGACGGCGACCACCAGGACCGCCGTCCCGGCGAGGACTGACGAGCGGCCCACCGGGCTGGCCCCGGGTCGCCGGCCGACGGCGGGCATGCGGCCGCGGAGTGCCGGCCCACCTGCGCCCGCGGCACGTCAGCGGGTGGCGTAGCGCACCCAGCGGCCCCGACCGGTGACCTTGGCCTCGCGCATCGCCTGGTCGACCCGGGCCAGCGTGGCGTCGACCGACTCGCTCGGGTCGAGCGCGGTGATGCCGATGCTGGCATCGACCCGCACCTCCGTGGCCATGTCGGGGTCGGGGCGCACGGGCTCCCGCACCGCGGCCAGCAGCCGCTCGGCCACGATCTCCACGTCGCCGGGATCCGCCAAGCGCTCGCACAGCACCGCGAACTCGTCGCCCCCGATGCGGGCCACCAGGTCGCCGGGTCGGAGCACGCCGACCAGGCGATCGGCGATCATGGCGAGCACGCGATCGCCCACCGGATGGCCCAGCGTCTCGTTGATGGGCTTGAAGCGGTCGAGGTCGAGGAACAGGATCGCGGCGGTTCCCTCGCCGGCGGCGCCGACCGTCGTGACCCGCTCGAGGAACGCCGTCCGGTTGGCCAACCCGGTGAGCTGGTCGTGGGTGGCGGCGTACTGCAGCGTGCGGTGGCTGCCGTGCCACTGCAGGGTGAGGCGCAGCAGCTGGCCGACCCGGGTGACCGTGGTCCACGTGAAGCGGGTGGGGGAGCCCGTGCGGGTGCGCCAGATCACGATGGCGGCTTGCGGCGTCGCCTCGCCCGGCGCGGTGACCGGATGCACCCAGCAGGCCTCGTAGCCCTCCGCCGCGGCCAGCGCGGCGAGCGAGGGCGGCAGGCCGGTCAGGTCGGGCATCCAGATGTCGGTGCCCGCGGCCAGGGCACTGGCCCAGGGGCTGGCGCCGTCGGCCTGGAGCAGGTGGGCCGGCGTGCCGGCGACGACACCGAACTGCTCGCCACCCCAGTGGTCGCCGATCGCGACGTGCGAGTCGGGCGCCATCTGCTCGAGCGCCCCGACGAGGCGGGCCAGGATCTCGTCGAGGCCGGCCCCCTCGGCCATCGCCTCCACCGCCAGGTCGAGCGCCCGCTCGTAGCCCACGCGCCGCACGGTGACGACGTACCAGGGCAGGCCGCTGCGCTGGCTGGTGAGCACCGACAGCTCGCAGTCGGCGAGGGTGCCGTCGGCGCGCACCAGCTCCGCGGGGAAGCCGACACCGCCCCATGGTGTGATCTCGAAGGCGTCGTCGATGGCGGTGAAGGCGTCGTAGACGGCGGGGAGGGACTCGGGCCCGATCACCTTGGCGAAGCTGTGCCCGATCAGCTCGTCGGGCTTCCAGCCGAAGAAGCGCTCGATCGACTCGCTCACCCAGGCGACCGTGCCGGTGTTGTCGATGAGGGCGAGTGGGAAGATCGAGTGCTCCGACATGGTGCGGAACACCTCGGGACCGGGGCCGACCGCCTGGATCAGCTCGACGCGGTTGCCGAAGGGGTCGTCGGTGTGCACTCGGGCGACGCCCGGCAGGCCCTCGGCGGAGCGGACCTCGCCGCCCGCGGCGACGATGCGCTGGCACGCGACGTCGAGGTCGTCGACCAGCAGGGCCGGATGCGCCTTGACGGCGGGGCGGAAGTCGTCCTCGACGCCGAGGTGCAGCCGCACCTGGGGGCTCTCGAACCAGCAGCCGCCCCGCACCGCCAGATCGGGCGGCTTGGGGACGCGCTAGAGGCCGAGCACCTCGTGGTAGAAGCGCTCGGCCTGCTCGCCGGCGGGCATCGCCAGCTGGACGTGGTCGATGCCGAGGAGGCGGGTGGGAGCCAACGGCCCCGCGGGCTCGGTCAGCCCGTGTGCCTGCTGCGGATGATGTTCAGCGCGCTGCCCGCCTTGAACCACTCGATCTGCTCGTCGTTCATCGTGTGCGTGGCCTGGAACTCGACCACCGCACCGTCCGGCTTGTGGATCGCACACCGTACAGGTACGTCCGGCGTCAGGTCGGCGAGGTCGAGGACGCTGATGCGGTCGTCCTCGCCGATCAGATCGTAGGTGGCCGGGTCCGCGAACGTGAGGGCGAGGACGCCCTGCTTCTTGAGGTTCGTCTCGTGGATGCGGGCGAAGCTGCGGACGAAGATCGCCTTGGCGCCCCGGAACCGGGGCTCCATCGCCGCGTGCTCGCGCGAGCTGCCCTCGCCGTAGTTCTCGTCGCCGATGGCGCACCAGCTCACGCCCTCGGTGTGCAGGTGCCGGGCGATGTCGGGGTAGGTGCGGACCTCGCCGTCGAGCGGGTCCTTGCCGTGACCGGCCTCGTAGGCGCCCTCGGCGGGGCTGAAGGCGTTGATCGCCCCCAGGAAGAGGTTGCCGGAGATGTTCTCCAGGTGGCCGCGGTACTGCAGCCACGGGCCGGCCGCCGAGATGTGGTCGGTCGTGCACTTGCCGGCCGCCTTCATCACGATGGGCAGCTCGACGTAGTCGTTGCCGTCCCACGGGGCGAAGGGCGCGAGCAGCTGGAGGCGCTTGCTGTCCGGGGCGACCTCGACAGCGACGTCGCCGCCGTCGGCCGGAGGGCCGACGAAGCCCGACTCGCCGGGGTCGAAGCCCTTCTGGGGCAGCTGCTCGCCGACGGGCGGCTCGAGCCGCACGGGCTGGCCATCGCTGCCGGTGAGCGTGTCGGTGAGCGGGTCGAAGTCGAGCGTGCCGGCGAGCGCGAGCGCCACCACCACGTCGGGGCTGGTGACGAAGGACAGCGTGTTGGCACTGCCGTCGTTGCGCTTGGGGAAGTTGCGGTTGTAGCTGTTGACGATCGTGTTGGGCTGGCCGTTCGCCGCCGCCGGGCGGCTCCACTGCCCGATGCACGGGCCGCACGCGTTGGCGAGCACCGTGCCCCCGATGGCTTCGAGGTCGGCCAGCAGGCCGTCGCGCTCGATGGTGGCCCGCACCTGCTCGGACCCGGGGGTGATCAGCAGCTCGGTCTTGGCCTTGATGCCGTGCTCCGCCGCCACGCGGGCGATCGAAGCGGCGCGGGTGATGTCCTCGTAGGAGGAGTTGGTGCACGAGCCGATGAGGGCCGAGGAGATCTCGGTGGGCCAGCCCTCGGCTCGGGCGTGCTCGCCGACCTCGCTGACCTTGTGGGCCCGGTCGGGGGAGTGGGGGCCGTTGATCATCGGCTGGAGCGTCGACAGGTCGATCTCGATGACCTGGTCGAAGTAGCGGCCGGGGTCGGCGGCCACCTCGGGGTCGGGCCGGAGGTCGGCCATCGCGGCCGCCGCGGCGCCGGCGAGCCCGCTGCGGGCGGTCGCCTCGAGGTAGGCGAGGCCCTTGTCGTCGAAGCTGAACAGCGAGGTGGTGGCGCCGATCTCGGCCCCCATGTTGCAGATCGTGGCCTTGCCGGTGGTCGACAGCGCATCCGCCCCGGGGCCGAAGTACTCGACGATGGCGCCCGTGCCGCCCTTGACGGTGAGGATCTCGGCCACCTTGAGGATGACGTCCTTGGGGGCGGACCAGCCGGACAGCTCGCCGGTGAGGTGCACGCCGATGAGCTTGGGCCAGCGCACGTTGAACGGGAAGCCGGTCATCACGTCGACGGCGTCGGCGCCGCCCACGCCGATGGCGATCATGCCGATGCCGCCCGCGTTGGGGGTGTGGCTGTCGGTGCCGATCATCATGCCGCCGGGGAAGGCGTAGTTCTCGAGCACGACCTGGTGGATGATCCCCGACCCCGGCTTCCAGAAGCCGATCCGGTACCTGGCCGACACCGAGCGCAGGAAGTCGTAGACCTCGCGGTTGACGTCGACGGCGAGCTCGAGGTCGATGTCGGCCCCGGCCTTGGCCTGGATCAGGTGGTCGCAGTGCACCGTCGAGGGCACGGCGGCCTCGTCCAGCCCGGCGGTCATGAACTGGAGCAGCGCCATCTGGGCGGTGGCGTCCTGCATGGCGACGCGGTCCGGGTTGAAGTCGGCGTAGCTGCGTCCCCGCTCGAGCTCCTGGCCCTGCGGGTCGCGGAGGTGGTTGACCAGGATCTTCTCGGCGAGGGTCAGCGGGCGCCCGAGGCGTTCGCGCCCGAGTGCGACGCGCCCGGGCAGCCGGGCGTAGACCTCGTCGACGAGCTCGATGGGTGTGGTGGCGGAGACGGCCATGTGCTGCGGAGCCCCTTGCGTCGGCGAACGAATGTAGACAAGTATATGACAAGTTCCGGTGGTCACGACAAGCCGCCCAGCGGCCAGACTGCTGTCGGAGCGAGCCGCGATGACGACAGCCGAGGTCCCGACAGGTGCGTGAGGTCCGCTACCGAGCCATCGCCGACGAGCTGCGCCGCCGTGTCGAGGGCGGCGACCTCGCCGCGGGTGCCCTGCTGCCCAGCGAGAGCGAGCTGTCGGCAGCCTACGAGGTGAGCCGCGTCACCGTCCGCAAGGCGCTCGAACTGCTCCGCGACGAGGGCCTGATCGACGCCCGGCAGGGGTTCGGGTGGTTCGTCGCAAGCGACCCCGTCCGCCAGACGCTCGGCCGGCTCGGCACGATCGAGGCCCAGCTCGGCGAGCTCGGCGTCGGGTCGGAGCGTCGCATCATCGGGTTCCGGTTCGTCGCCGCCCCACCCCGGGTGCGCCAGGTCCTCGCCGCCGACACCGTGCTGGAGGTGCGCCGGGTCAACCACGCCGACGGTCAGCCCTTCGCTCGCGTCACCGTGTGGTGCCTCGAGGAGGTCGGAGCCCACCTGTCGCGGGCGGACGTCGAGGCGTCGCCGTTCTACGAGCTCGTCGACGTGCCCATCGGCGGTGCCACGCAGACCATCGGCGCCGCGGCCGCCTCACAGGCGGACGCCGATCTCCTGGCCGTGCCCGTCGGCTCGCCCGTGCTGCGCTGCGAGCGCATCACCCGCGGCGTCGACGGCCGGCCGCTGCTGGTGTCCGAGCACGTCTTCCCGGGACACCGCACCGAGTTCGTCGTCGAGCTCCCGCACGTCGAGCCGTCGATCAGCCCGTCCGGGCTGCGCCTCGTCGAGGAGTAGCTCAGCCCGCAGGCGCCGCCTGCTGCATGCCCTCGATCGTGACATCGGGCGTGCACGCAGGTGCCGACGGCGTGCCCGGTGCCCCCTGTGCGTCCGGCGCCGTCGCGACGGTGAAGCAGCGGCCACCGCCCGAGGCCAGTTCGACGTTCTGCACGAGCAGCGAGGTGCCCGTGGTCGGCGGCAGCGCCTGGGGCGGCTGATCGGGCGACAGGATCGTCACGACGTAGCTGGCCTCCGGCGCGCCGGTCCACGACACCTGGATGCCTTCCGGCACCGGGGTGGCGGCCACGGCGGTCGGGACACCGCCCGACCCCGCGGCGGCTCCCGCCCCGCCGCCCGCATCGGCGTCGTCGGTCTCTTCGCTCGCGGGCGGTCGGTCCGAGGCCGGCGCCTCGGCGTCGTCGCCGGTGATCACCAGCCAGGCGACACCGAGGAGCAGGATGGCGACGACCGCGACCAGGATGATGACGGGCAAGGCCGGCGGCCCGGCGGCCGCCGCACCACCCGGGCTCGGCTCACGGTTGGGATCGGGCGCCACCTGGCGCGGCACCGCACGTTCGGTACGTGCAGCCGGCGGGTCGTCGGTCGGGCGGACGGGATACGCCTCGTCGGCCCGGGGCAGGCGGGGCGGGCCGCCAGCATCATGACCACCCCGGCCGTCGCGCCCGTCCGGGCCCGGTCGGGCGGGCACCTCGTGACGCCGCGGAAGCCGTCCCGCCCGGTCACCACCGATGTCGTCGCCCCCGCGCGCCGGCAGGTACGGCGCCGGGCCGAGCGGTGTGTCCAGCCGGCTGAGATCGATCGGCGGACGGTCGCTCGGCGGGCCGAGCGGGTCGGGATCGGCCTCCACCCGGGCCGGCATGGCCGGAGGACCGGCCGCCAACGCCGGGGGCCCGTGCGCATCGGCGTCGGGGTCGCGCACCACCTCGCCGAACAGCGATCGGAGCTCGTCACCCGCGCCGGGCAGGCGCTCGTCCGCAGGGTCCGGACGTCCGTGCTGCACCCCGTCGGACCAGCCACCCGCACCCGTGCCACCGGCGTCAGGCCAGCCACCGGCACCCGGCCAGCCACCGGCACCACCGGCATCAGGGCGTGCGAGCGGGCCGCCGTGCCCGTTGGCCGGGCGGGCGGTCTCCGGAGCAGACGCCGGCCAGATGCTGCCGTCGCCGTCGCCGAGACCTGCGGGCGCGGGCCACGCGCCGTCGTCGGATGCGGGGGCCGCCGGCCACACGTCCTGCGGGCTGGGGACCGAGTCGTCGGACCAGGATGCGTCGCCCCCGCCGGAGGGGGGCAACGTGCGGTCGCTGCCGTTGGCGGCCCCGCCCGGGCCGGCGTTGGGGAGGGGATCGGTGTACCAGGCCGGCAGCTCGTCGAGCTCCGGGGGCAGCCCGGACGACGGATCGTCGGGTCCCCCCGCCCCCGGGGCGGCCGGACCGTCGGCGGGTCGGCCACCGTGGCCGACGACCGCGCCGTTGTGGTTGCCGTTGTGGCCGCCCGGTGCAAGATCGCTGATCGAACCGCCGTCGCCACCGAGCGGTGCGGTGCCGGCGGGGTCACCACCCCTGTCGTCGGCCGGTGGGGCGGCCCAGCTGGGCAGCTCGGTGGGCTGCTGGTCCGCAGGCCACGACGACGGCCAGAGCGACTGCTCCGCAGCGTCGTCAGCAGGAGCGGGCGTCCACGGCACCGGGTCCGGCGCTGCGGGCTGCGGTGGCTGCTGTGACGGGCTGGGGGCCGGCGGCGCATCGGCCCACGGTGAGCTGGCCGCCAGGCCTGCGGGAGCGCCGGACGAGTCGTCGACACCCTCGGCGAAGGGGAAGATGGTGGGCCGCGGCACCACCTCGTCAGGGAAGTCCGGCACTGGGTCCGGCGGCGCGCCGACCTGGCCCCACGGTCCGGCCGGTGGTTCGGTGGGCGCCCACGGATCGACGCGTGGCGGGGGCCCGGCCTGCTCCGGCGGAGCCGCGGGGTGGGGCGGCTCGGGTTGCGCCGGCCCCACGGTGGGGGCGAGCAGTGCGGGGCCTCCGGCCGCAGTGGCCGACACCTCGGACGCCACGCGGGCGCCACCGGCGGCGTCCAGATCGAGGACGACCGGCTCGGTGACCGCGAAGCCCGCCCGGCGCTGCACGTCCTGCAACAGCCACGCCACCTCGATGGCCCGCTGCGGGCGGCGGGCAGGAGCGGGGGACAGGGGCCCACGGAGGGCGTCCTCGAGCCCGGCGGGCAGGTCCGGCCGCTCGATGGACGGCACCGACATCTGCAGGATGCGCAACAGCAGCGAGGCGTTGCTGTCGGTGATCTCCGCCGGCTTCTGCTGCGGTGCCCGCCCGGCCAGGAGTGCGTACACCGTGGCGCCGAGCGAGTACACGTCGGTGGCCGCGGTCGTGTCGGTGCGCTCCAGCACCTCCGGCGGCGCGAAGTAGCGGACCGGGTTGTTGAGCGCACCCAGGCCCGGGAACACCGCGAACTCGGCGAGTCCGGTCTCCACCAGCAGCGGCTCGCCGTGGCCGCCGAACACCAGGCGCGCCGGCTGGAGGTCGCCGTGCACGATGCCGGCCCGATGGGCCGTCTCGAGCGCCCCGGCCAGCAACACGCCCACCTGGAGCGCCCGCTCGACCTCGAGCGGGCCGTCCATGGTGAGGAGGGCGTCGACCGACTCGGGCGGCTGGGGCTCGGTGACGATCCAGGGCCGGCCGTCCGGCGCATGGCCCCACTCGTGGATGGTCAGCACGCTCGGGTGCGCCCCCAGCCGCTGGGCGACCGCGGCCGCCTGGTCGAACGCGGACGCGGTGCGGCCCTCGCTGAGCGGGGGGAACACCGTCACGGTGACGGGACGCCCGACGCGGTCGCTGTGTGCGGAGAAGAGGCTGCGCGCGACCCGCTCCCCGATGAGGGAGAGATCGCGGCAACCAGGTATGTGGGGGGCGTTCCCGGCCATGACGAAGGGCGAATCTACAGGCATTTGCGGGGTCGGTGCCGCAGCAGCCCGCGATCACACGTTTGTCACCCGTCCGGCCTGGCTCTCCTCGAAGGTGCGGATCTGATCCTTGGGCAGCACGTGCCACGCGTAGGCGGCGGCGGTGTCCCAGTCGGCCAGCATCTCGGCCGCCCGACGCGAACCCGTGAGCTCCGCGTGGCGCTCAACGAGCCACCGCACCTCGTCCATCGCCGCCATGTCGGGCCGCACGGCGTCGACCAGGTCCGGGTTGAGATGCGAGATGAGCCGCTCGTGGTCGTCGTCGAACACGAACACCTGGCCGCCGGTCATGCCGGCACCCAGGTTCCACCCCACCGGGCCGAGGACGACGACGGTGCCGCCCGTCATGTACTCGCCGCAGTGGTCACCCGTGCTCTCGACCACGGCGGTCGCCCCGGAGTTGCGGACCCCGAAGCGCTCGCCGACCCCGCCGGCGATGAACAGCTCGCCCCCGGTGGCGCCGTACAGGCACGTGTTGCCGGCCAGCACCGGCAGGTCGGAGACGTCGTTGGCCGGCGGACGGATGGCGACGAGCCCGCCGCCCATGCCCTTGCCGACGTAGTCGTTGGCCTCGCCGGTGAGCTCGAGCTCGACCCCGTGGGCGAGGAAGGCGGCGAAGCTCTGGCCGGCGGTGCCGGTCAGCCGCACCCGGGCGGTGCCCCGCGGGGGCAGCTCGCCGTACTCGAGGGCGATCGCCCCCGACAGGGAGGCGCCGATGGCGCGGTCGGCGTTGTGGATCTCGTAGGACAGCTCGATGTCGTCGCCGTCCCAGATCGGGCGGAAGGCGTCGGCGAGCAGCCGGTCGCCGAGGTCGGCCCGCGGGTCCTGCAGCTCGACCCGCTCGAGGAAGCGCCGCGGCCCGGACTCGTCGGCCGGCGGCTGGAGCAGCGGCGAGAGGTCCATCACGTCGGCGCGAGGGTTGCCCGTCGTGCGCTGGCGCAGGAGGTCGACCCGGCCGATGGCCTCGTCGATCGAGCGCAGGCCCAGCTCGGCCAGGTACCCCCGCACCTCCTCGGCCATGAACAGGAAGTACGAGGCCACGCCCTCGGGTGTGCCCGTGAAGTTGGCCCGCAGGTGGGGCCGCTGCGTGGCGACGCCCGGCTTGCAGGTGTCGCGGTGGCACGCCCGCAGCATGATGCAGCCCTCGGCGATCATCGCCGCGGTGCCGAAGCTGAACTCGTCCGCGCCCAGCAGGGCGGCGACGATGACCTGGCGCCCGGTGAGGAACCCGCCGTCGACCCGCAGCCGCACCCGGCTGCGCAGGCCGTTGTCGACGAGCGCCCGCTGGGTCTCGGCCAGGCCCAGCTCCCAGGGCATGCCCGCGTGCTTGATCGACGACAGGGGACTGGCGCCGGTGCCGCCGTTCTGGCCGCTGATGTGCACGACGTCGGCCAGGGCCTTGACGCAGCCGGCAGCGATGGTGCCGACGCCGTCCTCCGCCACGAGCTTCACCGACACCTGGGCCGCGTTGACCTGCTTGAGGTCGTAGATGAGCTGGGCCAGGTCCTCGATCGAGTAGATGTCGTGGTGGGGCGGCGGCGAGATCAGGCCGACGCCTGGCTGCGTGTGGCGCAGGCGGGCGATCTCGGTCGAGACCTTGTGACCCGGCAGCTGCCCGCCCTCGCCGGGCTTGGAGCCCTGTGCCATCTTGATCTGCAGCTCGTCGGCGTGGGCCAGGTACTGCGGCGTGACGCCGAAGCGGCCCGAGGCGATCTGCTTGATCTTGGAGTTCTTGTCGTCGCGCCCCTGGCCACGGGTCTTGTAGCGGTAGGGGTCCTCGCCGCCCTCGCCGCAGTTGGACATGCCCCCGAGCAGGTTCATCGCCTGGGCGAGCGTCTCGTGCGCCTCCTTCGACAGGGCGCCGTGCGACATGGCCCCCGTCGAGAAGCGCCGGGCGATGTCGGCCGCGGGCTCGACCTCGTCGAGGCCGATCGGGTCGCCGCCCCCCGCCAGCTCGAGCAGGTCGTGCAGCTCGATGAGGGCGCGGTCGTTGGCCAGCTTGGCGAAGGCGTCGTAGCGCTCCGACGACTCGGAGCGGATCGCCGACTGCAGCAGGTGCGCGACGAGCATGCCGCGGTCCTGGCCGTCGTCGCCCTTCTCCTGCACCAGGGTCAGGTCGTTGAGGGCCTGGGTGGTGTCCTTGTCCTTCGTGTGGGGCTCGCCGCCCTTGCGCACCCGGAAGAAGCCCGGGGAGTCGAGGTCGGCCTTGTCGCCCCAGCCGGCCGCGTGCCGGGCGAGGACGTCTTCGCCGAGGCCCTGCCAACCGATGCCGCCGACGACGTTGGGCGAGCCGGTGAAGCACCGGTCGACCACCTCGGACGCCAGGCCCACGACCTCGAAGATCTGGGCGCCCCGGTAGGAGTCGACGGTGCAGATGCCCATCTTCGAGAGGATCTTGAGCACCCCGGCCTCGACCGCGGCCTGGTAGCGGCTCTGGGCCTCGGGGCTGGTGAGCTCGTCGTCGTCGGAGCGGTCGGCGTCCGCCGCGACCGACGCCAGCGCGAGCCGGGGGCAGATGGCGTCGGCCCCGTAGCCGAGCAGCGCCGCGAACGCGTGGACGTCGAACACGTCGTCGGCCACCACCACCAGGGCCGTCTTCGACCGGAGGCGACGGTCGGTCAGCGCCTGGTGCACCGAGCCCACCGCCAGCAGCGACGGGACCGGAGCGCGGTCGGGCCCGATCCCGGCCGCGTCGATGATCAGGATGCCCGCGCCGTCGTCGACCGCGGCGACGGCCTCGTCGACCAGGCGGTCGACCGCGGCCGGCAGACCGTCGGGCCCGTCCGCCGCCGGGAACGTCGCCTCCAGCTGGACGACCGGCCAGGGGGCCTTTCCGGTGAGCTTCAGGTCGTCGACACCTCCCGGGTACAGGAAGAACGACGGCAGCGTCAGCAGCTCGACCGCCTCGGCCGACTCGGTGAGCAGCGGCGTGCGCGGCCCGAGCACGGTGCGCAGGCTCATCACCAGCCGCTCGCGCAGCGGGTCGATCGGCGGGTTGGTCACCTGGGCGAAGCGCTGGCGCAGGTAGTGGCTGACCGGCCGGGCGCGAGGCGCCAGGTTGGGGAGGGGCGAGTCGTCGCCCATCGAGAACGTCGGTTCCTTCGCGTCCTTCGCCATGGGCTTGACGACCATGGCCAGGTCCTCCTTCGTCAGGCCGTGGGCGGCCTGACGGGCGAGGAGGTCGTCCGGCACCTCGAGGGCGGCCTCGCCGGGGCTGAGCTTGTAGAACCCGTCGATCGCCCACCGGGCGTACGGCGCCGCCGCCGCGATGCGCTCGGTGCAGGCGCTGTCGTCGAGGAAGCCGCGGGTGGGATCGACGAACAGCATCTGCCCGGGGCCGAGCCGCCCGCGCTCGACCGTGCCGTGGCCGCTGACGTCGATGGCGCCGACCTCGGAGCACACGGCGATGAAGCCGTCCTCGCAGAGCTGGTAGCGCAGGGGGCGGAGGCCGTTGCGGTCGAGCCGGGCGCCGACGCCGAGCCCGTCGGTGAACACGACGCCGGCCGGGCCGTCCCAGGGCTCCATCAGCCCGGAGTGGTAGCGGTAGAAGCCCCGCACGGCCGGGTCGATGTCGCGGACGTTCTCCCAGGCTTCGGGCATGACCATGGCCATGACGTGGCGGGGGTCGCGCCCCGCGCGCATGAGCAGCTCGACGGCCGAGTCGAGCTTGCCCGAGTCGGAGTCCTCCGGGTCGAGGACCGGGAAGAACAGCTCCTCCGGGCCCAGGCCCACCTCGACGGTACCGAGCTCGGCCCGGCCCCGCATGCGCCGCTCGTTGCCCCACAGGGCGTTGATCTCGCCATTGTGGCACAGGGTGCGGAAGGGCTGGGCGCGCTCCCACGTGGACAGCGTGTTGGTGGAGAACCGCTGATGGAAGATCGCGAAGTGCGCGGCGAAGCGCTCGTCGTGCAGGTCGAGGTAGAAGTCGGCCAGGGCGTCGGCGGGGGAGAGGCCCTTGTAGACCATGGTGCGGAACGAGCACGACGCCACGTAGGTGCCGCTCGTCGTGGCGTCGACGCGGCGCCGCATCCGCAGCGCCCGGCGCTCGGCCTCGGCGTCGGCGGCCTGCTGCCCGGCGGGACCGGCGAGCACGGCGTGCAGCACGCGGGGCGCGGTCGCCCGGGCCAGGTCGCCGAGCGCGCTCGGGTCGAGCGGCGGCTCCCGCCACTCGAGGACCGTCAGGCCCTCCTCGGCCGCGGCGGCCTCGACGGCCGGGCGCGGATCGTCGCCGCGGACGAACAGGACGGCGACCCCGTTGCCCTCGCCGAACAGCGCGGGCGGGATGGGCACGAGGACGCCCGAGCCGTCGGCGGTGCGGGCGTCGGCGGCGACCGCGCCGCGGTGCTTGACGCACGCGAGGCCACCGAGCGCGGCAGCGACGATGTCACGCGACGACCGGCCGTGGGCGTCGGCGACGAAGCCGATACCGCAAGCGTCGAGCTCTCGGGTCGTGGGGGGGAGCACGCGCGATCCTCCTGCGAGGTTGCGAGCCGACCGGGGTCGGCATGGGGATCAGACCATCGTGAGCGCAGCGAGGTCGCCAGCGTGGGTGATCCCAGGACGGGCACTGAACAACAGGTGGGGGCAGCTTCCGCGTCGTCACTGAGGCGAAGCGGGCGCCATTGCCCGAGCCCCCGTCAAGGGTCCCGACAGGTTACCCGATCGCCGGTCCGCGACGGGACATTCCGCTCGGGCGGTGACGCTCGGTGACCGAGCTCGTCGCCGGTGCGTTCGCAGGTCAGAGGCCTGTGGTGACCGGCCCGATGAACAGCGCGGCCGGCTGCCCGATGTCGGCCAGGATCTGCACCACGTCGCGCGTCTCCTGGGGCAGGCTGTCATCGAAGTAGAGCTGGAACGGCGCGTCGTCGACCATGTCGACGAGCTCGTCGCGACCGAGCGCCTCGAGGTGCTCGATCGCCTCGACACGGGCCCGCTCGTACTCCGCGACCTCCTCGTCGGTGCGCAGGTCGACGTAGACGACCTCGTCGTACTCCGGCCGGTCGCGCCACACCTCGATGTCCGGCCCGAGCGAGATGTGCACCTCGGCGGTGGCCTCCTCGCTGGGCAGCACCCGGTGGGGCCGGGCGCCCGGCCCGTGGGCGGCGATCACACCGGAGTCGTAGCCCCGTCGCTCGAGCTCGGTCAACAGGCCGAAGCCGGTGGAGCCGAGGTTCACGCCGTCCGTCCACGTCAGCAGGTAGCGCCCGTCCGTCCCACCGCCCGCCACCGATCCCTCGTCGACCGATGTCGTGAACGCCTCGGTGAACTCACCCACCATCCGCGAGTAGTTGGCCTGGGTCGGTTCCGCATCGGCGGCGTCGACCGTGAACATGGCGGTCCACACGACCAGCACCCCGGCGAGGGCGCCAGCACCGCCGCGGGCCACCAGGCCGCGGGATGCGGGCCTCGGCAGCGACCTCCCGGCGACGAGGACCACGGTCCAGGCGGTCGCCACCAACGTGAGCATCGTGATCGTCCACGCCCACAGCGCCAGGTAGAACCACACGAACCCGAGGATGCGGGCGGCCGACGTCAACCCGAGCACGAGCGCGACGGCCACCACCGCGTGCAGGCGCAACAGGGTGGCGCGATCGTCGATCCGCCGGGCACGGCCGACGGTGCCGCCATCGGACGCGGCCCCGCCGTTCGAGCCGGCCGCGGTGCGGTCGTCCGCGCCGGCGTCCGGGCCCACGTCGTCGCCCGTCCCACCGGAGGCGGGCAGCCGCCAGGTCATCACCGCCGCGGCGGCCCACGCGGCAACCAGGACGAGGGCCGGCAGGACCGACCCCGAGATCGCCGGCTGGCCGCTGACGTAGCGCCAGGGGTTCAGGCTCACCGCGAACAGCTCGCCGCCCCGGGACACCCCGATCGGCGTGTCGTCCGCGTGCCTGAAGTGGTCGAACACGATGCTGGCGTTGCCGGGATCGCCGGTGATCTGGTCGATCAGCGGGGGCAGCCACAGGACGAACCCCAGCCCGAGACCGATCGCCCCCCAGCGCAGCAGTCGCCGGCGCGCCGGGCGGTCGTCCCGCAGGTGGTGGGCCCGCACGGCCAGCCACACCAGGGTGAGGGCGGCGAACCCGCCGACGAGGCCCAGGTAGGAGATGTGGGTCTGCATGCAGAACGAGGCGGCGAAGACACCGACCGGCAGCATGGGCAGGTCGTCGCAGAGGACGGACCAGACGGCCACGAGCGTCAACGGCCACCACATGACCGGCATGTAGGGGTTCCACGGCTCGGTGAGGACCTGGGTGCCGTACAGGTGGAGCAGCACGGCGATCGCCGCGGCGAACGCCAGCGCCAGGGCCGCACCCCCGCGCCGCACCGCGATCCACAACGTGAGGGCGACCGCGGTGACGTTCAGCACGACGACGCCGACGAACAGGCTCCACGCCGAGCCGCCCAGCACCCGGTACACCGGAGCCAGCGCCCAGAAGCTGATGGGGCCCGGATGGCTTCCCTGGTTGCCGTTGGACGAGAGCCGGCCGACCAGACCGACCATCGGGGTGTGGCCCGTGCCCACGTCGCGGACGCGCAGCTCGGTCATCGCCAGGTCGAGCAGCGGGTACCAGCGCGGCGAGTGGAGCGCGCCGAGGGCCACGAGCAGGGGGACCGCCACCACGGCGGTCAGACCGCCCACCACCACGGGGGTGCGAAGCCCCCGGCGCCGCCCGGGGCGGGCCGGGCTCCCGCCGTGCGGCACGCCGTCGGGACGAGGCGCATCGGACGGGCTCGTGCCGACGGCCTGCGCCGTCGAGGATGCGTCGGTGCTGCTGCTGTCGATCACGTTGTCGGGTCCCAGGTGAACACCCCGATGGGTGAGGGCAGGTTGCCCATGATGAAGAGCGGTTCCATGACCGACTCGGGGAGGTCGTCGCGGGCGGCGAGGCCGATGATGTTGCTGTCCACCTTCGACACCAGGTCGTCCCGGCCCTCGGCGACCAGCTTCTCGATGACCTGGTCCCGCAGTCTGGCGTATGCCTCGACCTGCTCGCGAGTTCGGGGGTCGTGCAGCACCACCTCGACGGACCCCGGATGGCTCCTGGCCCTGTCGATGTTCGCGGCGCCGACCGCCAGGTGGATCTCGGCGTCGGCCTCACCCCGGGCCACGACCCGGTGGTCGCGCACGGAGAGCCGAGCGTGGGTCGACGCCCGGGCGTCGTAGCCCTGCCGTTCGAGCTCGAGCATCAGCCCCTGTCCCTGGCCCCCGAGGTTGATCGGGTCGGCCCAGGTCATGAGGAAGGTGCCGTCCACGCCCCCGGCGATGACGCCGTCCGCGATCGCGTCGACCGTGGGATCGACGAGGAACGCGAGCTGCTCGGAGGCGTCCGAGTTGACGTCGAGGGTCGCGGGCTCCGCACGGGTCAGCAGCGCGGCCGGAACCACGACCGCGATCCCGGCGACCGCGAGCGGCACGCGCTCCAGCCGGGTGAAGCGGGCCGCGTCGTCCCGGCGAGCCAGGACCGACCGCACGGCCAGCCCCACCGTCGCCACGATGGCGACCAGCACGAGCGTCGCCGTCCCGTACGCCCACAGCATCAGGTAGAACCACGTCGCGCCGAAGATCCGGCTGATCGTGACGAGGCCCAGCACCAGCGCGCCGGCCACCACGACGTGCAGCGCAACCAGGGTGCGGTCACGGAGCCGGGCGGCGACCGCCACCGACGCCGCCCACACCACCAGCAGAGCGATGCCCGGGCCGCGGGAGACCGGCGGGATGCGATCGGCCGCGACGAGGCGCAGCGGGTTGAGGTGCTCGCAGAGCAGCCGCCAGGCGGTCGAGAGGCCCACCGGGTCGTCGGTCGGATGGCGGAAGCTGTCGACCAGGATCGAGATGTTGCCGGGGTCGCCGCCGAGTTGCTCGACCAGCACCGGGGCCCACAGCAGCGCCCCGAGAGCGAGGCTCCCCGCCGTCCAGCGCAGCACCCGCCGGCGTTCGGCGGCGTCCCCCTTCGCCCGCCGGTACTGCCAGGCGAGACCCGCGACGGTGAGGCCGCCCATGCCCCCCACGAGCCCCAGGTAGGGGAGGTGCGTCTGGGCACAGAGGCACCCGGCGACGACGGCGATCGGCAGCAGCACGAGGTCGCGGCACAGGACGCCCCAGACCGCCACCAGGAACAGCATCCAGAACAGCACCGGCAGGTAGGGGTTCCACGGGTACAGCAGCACCTCGGTGCCGTACATGCGCATGAGCACACCCAAGCCCGCGCCGACGAGCAGGGCACCGTGCAGGCCCCACCGGCGGTACGACGCCCAGACGCTGCCGGCCACCGCCCCGATGGCGAGCACCGCGGTCGACACCTGGAGGGCCCATGGATCGCCCCCGGCCAGGCGATAGACCGGCGCGAGGAGGTAGAAGCCGAGCGGGCCGGGATGGCTGCCCTGCGTCTGGAGGCCGAAGATCCGTCCTCCCAGGCCGGTCAGCGGCGGATGGGAGGTGCCGACGTCGCGCACCCGCATCTCGATCTGGACGAGGTCGACGAGCGGATACCAGAGCGGGTCGCGCTCGGTGACCAGCTGCCAGATCAGCGGCACGGCCAGCACCGCCGTGATGGCCCCCACGACGGCGACGGTGCGCCGCCTGCCCCCGTCGCCCGACGTGCGCACCCTGGCGCCCGCGAGGGCAGGACCGACGGCGCCAGCCCGCTCCTCGGCCGGGATGGCCGCCGTGTCGGACACTCCCGTCTCCGCCGCCGCGTCCGGCTCCTCGGCGGCCACGGCCCCGTCGGTCCCCGGGGAACGGCTCACGGCAGGCGCTTGAGCACCTTGAGCAACCCGAGCCGGACCGGCGACTGGTGGTGCGACCGGTGCTCGCCCTCGAGCGCGTCGCGGTGGGCGACGAACCAGTCGTAGGACTCGATCAGTGCGGAGGCGTTCGAGTGGCGGGGCTGCCAGCCGAGCTCGGTCTGGGCCTTGGTCGTGTCGAACCACAGCGACTCGGCGTAGAGCAACCAGTGGTAGGACGCGAACGGCGCGAGGCCGACCAGCGAGAGGCCCTTCATGCCGACCTTCGCCGGGGCGACGGGCAGCGACCGCACCTGGGAGCCGGTGCCCGCGTGGTCGGCGACCGCCTGGAGGGTCTCGCGCATCGTGCCGAACTCGGTCGCGCCGATGTTGTAGGTGGTCGGCTTCTCCCGCAGCGACGCCAGCAGCACCGCGTCGGCCAGGTCGTTCGCATGCACGAACTGGTAGCGGTTGTCGCCCTTGCCCAGCACGTAGAGGGGTGCACCCTCGGCCACGAACTCGAAGAGCACGGCGATGATGCCGAGCCGCCCGTGCCCGAGGATGGTGCGGGGCCGGACGATCGTCACGTCGAGGCCGGTGGCGGCCGCGTCGTGGCAGAGGTGCTCGGCCTCGAGCTTGGCCTTGCCGTACGCCTCCAGCGGCCGGCCCGGGGTGTCCTCGACCACCGGGTTGCGCTCCGGGATGCCGAAGATGGCGCTCGACGAGGTGTGCACGACCTTGGACACGCCCCGCTCGCGGGCGGCGAGCAGCACGTTGGCCGTGCCGGTCACGTTCACCGACCAGAACAGCTCGCGGTCCTTCGCCAGGGGCACCTGGGCCACGTTGTTGAGCACGACGTCGACCCCGTCGCAGGCGGCGCGCAGGCCGTCGAGGTCGCGGACGTCGCCGGCCACGTACTCGACCCGGTCCGCGGCCCCGGGGCCGGCGTCCTCGCCCGGGGGCTCCGGCGGGTTGAGGTCGAAGATGCGCACGTCGTCGCCGCGGGCAAGGGCGCCGTCGGCCAGGATCGAGCCGAAGTAGCCGCTTCCGCCGGTGATCAGGACGGTGCGGGCCATCAGAGTTGCTCCCCGTGGTCGAGGCACCAGCGGATGCTGGCGCGCATGCCCTCTTCCAGGGCGACGGTGGGCGCGTAGCCCAGTTCCTCACGGGCGCGTGTGATGTCGCAGGCGATCGTGTGGTTCAACTCGCCGAGCACGTGCAGCGGCTGGACGTACCTTCCCCGGCCCTGCAGCACCTCGTCGGCCTTCTCGGCGAACCGGGACGCGATCCGGGGGAGCGACACGCGCTCCGGGCCGGAGGTCGCGAGGCCCTCGGCCGCCAGGGCCCGGCGGACGGTGGCCAGGATCTCGCGCAGCTCGTAGGGCTTCTCGTCCGCCACCCAGTACGCGTTGCCCGGCGCCTTGTCGGCCACCTCGGCCCGCAGCAGGCCCTGCACCAGGTTGTCGGTGTAGGCCATCGAGCGGCGCTGGGTGCCGTCGCCGACGAGCGGGAAGCGCCCGCGCCGGATGGTGCGGAAGAACTGGCTCTGCCGCGACGGCTGGTAGGGGCCGTAGAACCAGGGAGCCCGGATCATCACCGTGGCGAGATCACCGCGCTCGTAGGCCTTCTGGACGAGCTGCTCGGCCTCGTACTTCGACTGCCCGTAGCCGAGGTACGGGTTGTAGGGCGAGTCCTCGGTGAACACGTCGTCGGGCGTCGCGTTGACGCCGAACGGCGAGTTCGACGACACGTGCACGAACCGGGCGGCCCCGCTCCGCCGGGCCCGGTCGACCATGTTCTGCGTGCCCCCGACGTTGACGTCGAAGAACTCGCGGGTGGACGACGACGGGTGGATGACCGCCGCGGCGTGGAACACCGCGGCGTCGGCGTCAACGCCCTCGAACAGCCGGTCGACGGTGGCGGGGTCGCGCACGTCGCCCACCACGACCTCGACCGACGGCGACACCAGCGACAGCGGGGCGGCGTGGTCCTCGACGGGGACGAGGCACCGCACGCGGTCGCGCTGGTGGGCGAGGGTGCGGACGAGGTTCTGGCCGAGCCACCCCGACGCACCGGTGACCACCGCGGCGGATGCGGGGGTGGACGAGGGCACGCCGGCGGATGCGTCTTCGGGATCTGGCGAGGTCACGGGCACCTGTCTGGTCTCGGGTGGGCGGTGGTGAGGCCGGCCGTCTCTCGCGCCCGGCCCCAGCCGGTCGTGGCCGACACGCGGCCGCGAGCGGGAGCGGACGAGCCGGGCATCAGGCGTCGGCCAGGAACTGGTCGCAGTTGCGGGTGGCGATGGCCATGATCGCGGCCTGCGGGTTGACGCCCGGGGCGTCGGGGATGAGCGAGCCGTCGTTGACCCGCAGGTTGCGGTACCCCCACACCCGCCCGAAGCTGTCGGCGCCGGTACGGGAGCGGTTCTCGCCCATGCGGATGCTGGACGTGAGGTGCACCGTCATGATGCTGGCGTGGGCGCGGGTGACCTGGTCCCACCAGACCCCGAGCTCGTCGGGGCGGCGCACGATGCGCCCGCCCATCACCGACGGGTGCAGCTCGGTCGCCCCGGCGGCCAGCAGCAGCTCGCCCAGGTGGACGAGGCCCCGGGCCAGGCGGCTGAGATCGGCCTCGGTGAGCGAATAGGTGACGATCGGCGCCCGGAGGCCCCGCACCGCCACGACCCGGCCGCTGCCCTCGCTGCGGATGGCCGCGTAGTAGGTCGAGATGGTCTCCCACTCGGCCATGGCCTCGTCGTAGGGGGCCCCGGTATCGGCGAGCGCGAGCGCCACCTGGCCCTTCCGGCTGGCCGACCCGCCGATGGCGATGAACGGCGAGAACTCGGTGACCCGGTGCATCGGCACGTCGCCGTGGTCGATCGGGTGGGGGAAGCGCGCCGCGATCTTGATGGTCGGGTGCATCTTCAGGCCGTTGCCGACGTTGCGCCAGATGCCGCTGCGCTGCAGAAGCGCAGGGCTGTGGACCGCGCCGCCGCACACGAAGACGTGCTCGGCGTGGACGATCAGCCGCTCGACCCCGCCGCCGGGGTGCGTGCGCCGGCATCGCGCCCCGACGATGCGGTCGCCGCGGCGGATCAGGTTGGTCACCCGGCAGTCGGGGATGAGGGAGGCCCCGGCGGCGAGCGCCCTCGGCAGCATCGTGCGCGACATCGTCTGCTTGGTGCCGCGGCCCTCCTGGTCGTAGCTGAAGACCCGGGCGAACTCGACGTTGCGCCAACCCAACTTCGTGGCGCCCCGTTCGAGGGCGGCCGACGAGGCCGGCGGCGCGCCGGGCACCGTGGTGACCGCGAGCTGGGCCTCGACCCGGTCCGCGTAGCCCTCGAGCGATGCGGAACTGAACTCGTCGATGGCGTACTCGGCCTGCCACTCGGCGGCCAGGTGCTCGGGCAGGCGATGGTAGAGGCCGCTGTTGATCTCGGTGCTGCCACCCACGCAGCGTCCCTCGGCGTAGGCGATCATCGGGTTGCCGAGGGCGGCGCCGGCGCCGTGGTGGCGGTACTTGGCCATCATCTCGGCGAGCGAGAAGGGCTCGTGCTCGTCGGGATCGACCCAGGGCCCCTCCTCGACGATCGTCACGGTGCGGCCGGCGGCGGCCAGCGCAGCGGCGGTGAAGGCACCGCCGGCGCCGGAGCCGATGACCAGCACGTCGGTGCTCAGGTCGGCCATCAGGCCGCGCCTTCCGGTGCGAACTCGTGCTCCGCCATGATGACCAGGGATTTCATCGCCCGCACGTAGGAGCGCAGGAGGCCCACGGGGCTGGTCTCCCAGCCATCGATCAGCCGTCGCAGGCCGTCGCGGTCGCCGTGCGCCAACCGGCCCGAACGGCGGAGCACGCCGACGTAGGCGCCGAGCAGGACGGACTCGCCTGCGACGCCGAGGCGCAGGTGCTCCGGCCAGTCGCGCAAGGTGCCGTCGACGAAGGCCTCGACGGATGATCGGAGGGGCTGATCCGGGGAGGCGATGAGGGCCCCCACGACCTCGCGCTCGAACCAGAGCATGGCGGGAGAGCCTACGTCAGTCGCGGTGGTGGTGCGATCCGGACGAGGGCCAGAGCCGACGCATCACGGCCGCGGGCACGCGACCCCGCCCGACCATCGCCCGCCAGGCCCCGCGATAGCCGGGAAGCAGACCGGAGACGACCACCATGTGACCGATCACCAGGACGGTGAGCGCGACCGTCGCCGCCCGATGGATCCGGACCATCGTGGCGAACGTCGGGCCGCCCGAGAGGGTCGTCAGGGCCACCCCCGAGACGATCAGCGTGGTGAGGCTGGCCACGAACGCGATGTTGGCCAGCCGCTGGCCCGGATCGAAGTGGCCGCGATGCGGAGCGAAGCGGCCGGTGAAGGCACCCACCGGCCAGCGGGCGAACCAGCGCCCGTCGCCCCGGTCGACCCGGGCGGTCTCGCGGGCGAAGGTCCACGCCGCCCTGACGCCGAGCGTGACGCCCAGCCCGGCGATCCCGACGAGTGCCCATCCCGCCATCCGGTGGATCTCGGTGTCGGGGGTGTCGAGCAGGTCGGCGAGGACGCTCGGGCGTCCCTCACGGCCGCTGCGCAGCCACCACCCCGTTCCGCCGAGGACCACCGTCACCAGGAACATCGCCGCGTGGAACGCGCGGGTGAGGCCGTTGTTGCGCACCACGGAGGCGTCGCCTCCGGGATCCACCGGGCCCGGGCCGGCGCGGTCCGGTCCCGGGCGGCTCGGCTCAGTAGTCGTAGGGGTCGTCGGCGGCGGTGGTGGTCGGCGCATCGTCGTCGGAGCTGTCGTCGGTGCCGTCGTCGGTGCCGTCGTCGGTGCCGTCGTCGGACTGGCCGGGCGTGCCGCCTCCCGCGCCCGCACCGGCCTCGCCCACGGTGACGGTGACCTCGTCGCGGGCGTCGGTCAGGCTGTGGTCGGCGTTGGCGATGACGGCCTCGATCGTGTGCTCGCCCGGGTCGAGGGCCCGGTCGACGGTGAACGTCGGCTCGTAGACCAGGTCGTAGTCGCCCTCGTCGGTGTCGCCGTCGTAGTAGAGGTGGACGTGGTGCAGCCCGGTGTCCGGTTCGCCGATGTCGACGCTGGTGTCGACCACGACGTCGAAGGGGCTGCCCACCTCCGCCCCGTCCGACGGCTCGCTCACGCTGATGGTCATGTCGCCGGACCCGCCGCTGTCGCTGCCGGCGGCCTCGGTGGACTCGTCGTCGTCCCCGCAGGCGGCTGCAGCGACCGCGAGGACGGAGGCCAGGGCAGCCGCCCCGAGGCGGGCGCGGCGGCGACGGAACGGGCGCGGGATGGTGTCTGTCGTCATGCCTTCGCTACCGGCCGACCCGCCGTCGCGGATCTCCGGCGCGGGCCGGGGTTGCCAACGGAGGTGGTCTGCGCTCGTCTGGTGAGCGTGGCCAGAGATCCGTTCGGGGCTCCGAGCGGTACGGAGGGCATGTGGGACGTGTCCGACGAGGCGCTGTTCGCCGGGTACACGTCCGGTGATCCGGAAGCCGCCGCCGCGTTCGTGCACCGGGTCGAGCGCAAGGTGTACGGCCTGGCACTGGCGATCGTGCGCGACCCCGCGGACGCGCAGGACGTCGCCCAGGAGGCCTTCGTGCGCGCCTGGCGCTTCGCCGCCAGCTTCGACGAGCGCCGCGGCTCCGTCGTGGCGTGGCTGCTCGGCATCACCCGCAACGTGGCCCTCGACCACGTGCGAAGTCGGGGCCGCCGCCCGGTACCCACCGTCGACGTCCCCGAGGACGGGTCGCCCGACGTGCCCGATCTGGGCGACATGGTGGGGGAGCGGGCCGAGGCCGGCCGGGTCCTCGCGCTGATGGGCGAGCTCCCTGCCGCCCAGCAGCGCGCGCTGGTCGCGGTCACGCTGCTGGGCCTGTCCACGCGCGAGGTCAGCGAGCGCGACGCCATCCCGCACGGCACGGTCAAGACACGGGTGCGGCTGGCGCTGCGCAAGCTCCGCGCCCAGATGGAG
>DASUQS010000266.1:0-13701 GCA_036280455.1 Acidimicrobiales bacterium | reverse complement strand
GGCCGAGGCCGTGCTCGACGCTGTCGGGGTCGTCGTGCCGGGGTGGACCCGCGCCGACCTCCTCTACGCCCGGGTCGACCTCGTGCCGGGGCCGCAGGGCCCGATGCTGATGGAGCTGGAGCTGATCGAGCCGTCGCTGTTCCTGCACGTCGAACCGGGCGCGCCCCGGCGGGCCGCGGCCGCCATCGGCGCGCGGCTCGGGCTCGCCGCCACGGCACCACCGGCCGCCGACCGCGGCCGGGAGGGGCCGATCCGCTGACGGTCTAAGGTCCGCCGCATGGCTGCTCCTGGTGGCACCGGACCGATCGGGCCCTTCCCGGCCCACGTCGAGGGGGACGAGGCGCAGGAGGCGTACGACAAGATGCGCCGGCGGCTGCTGTGGACGATGCCGTCGGGCCTGTACGTCGTCGGCAGCCGCGCGGGGGAGCGGCGCAACCTGATGACGCTGAACTGGGCGACGCAGGTGAGCTTCGAGCCGAAGCTGCTGGGCGTCGGCGTCGAGAAGACGGCGCTCACCCACCAGCTCATCGCCGAAGGCGGCTGCTTCACGCTCAACACGGTGTCCCGCGACGATCGGGCCATCGTCCGCAAGTTCACCAAGCCGGTCGAGCATGACGCAGTGGCGGGCACCCTCAACGGCTTCGCGTTCCACGAGGGGCCGACCGGCGCGCCGATCCTCACCCAGGCGGCCGGCTGGTTCGACTGCGAGGTGCGCAACCCGGTCGACTGCGGGGGCCACACCTTCTTCATCGGCGAGATCGTCGACTGCGCCTTCACCGGGGCGGAGGACACAGCGGTGCTCCGCATGGAGGACACGCGCATGAGCTATGGGGGCTGAGCCACGATGACCGACGACGACCCGACGTTCCCGGCCACCGGCCGGCCCGTCGACGACCTGCTGGCCGAGATCCGCGGCGGGCGCGGCGACGACGCCGACTGGCGGACCGGCCGCACCTTCAGCCTCGTCTACAACCCGGTCGATCCCGAGCTCGAGCGGCTGCACGAGGCCGTCGCCCACGAGTACCTGCACGAGAACTACCTCAACCCGTTCGCGTTCCCGAGCCTCATGCGCATGGAGCGCCAGGTCGTGGCGATGGGCGCCGACCTCGTGCACGGCAACCCGCGGGGCGGCAAGCTGACGAGCGGCGGCACCGAGAGCCTGTTCCTCGCCGTGCAGGTCGCCCGCGACCACGCCCGCCGCGAGCGGGACATCGCGGAGCCGGCGATCGTGGTGCCGTCCACGGCGCACCCCGCGTTCGCCAAGGCGTGCCACTACCTGGACGTCACCGAGGTGCGGGTGCCCGTCGGCGACGACGGTCGCGCCGACCTCGCCGCGACCGCCGCTGCGGTCGACGAGCGGACGGCGCTGATCGTCGGCTCGGCCCCCTGCTACCCCTACGGGGTGGTCGACCCGATCCCCGA
Source organism: Acidimicrobiales bacterium (assembly GCA_036280455.1). GTDB lineage: Bacteria > Actinomycetota > Acidimicrobiia > Acidimicrobiales > VFJN01 > ZC4RG19. Next base: position 12,279 of record DASUQS010000266.1, on the reverse strand, counting down.
GTTGGCGGCGCTCGCGACCGAGCGGGGCGCGCTGTGCCACGTCGACGCGTGCCTCGGTGGCTGGCTCTTGCCGTTCCTCGAACGACTCGGCGAGCCGATCCCGCCGTGGGACTTCCGGGTCGAGGGCGTGACCTCGCTGTCCGCCGACATCCACAAGTACGGCTGGTGCTTCAAGGGCGCGTCCCTGCTGCTCCACCGCGATCCGGACCTCCTCGCCCTCCAGTACTTCCTCTACGACGGCTGGCCCGGTGGCCTGTACGGCTCGGCGACCACGGCCGGCACGCGGCCGGCCGCCCCGATCGCCGCGGCCTGGGCGACGGTCAGCCACCTCGGCCTCGACGGCTACCTGCGGCTCGCCGACCAGGTGCGCGCCGCCGCCTCGGCGCTGCGCACCGGGGTCGAGGCGATCGAGGGCCTGCACGTCACCGGCGATCCGGTGCCCGGGGTGATGGAGATCGCCACCGATCCGTCCTCCGGCGTCGACATCGGTGCGGTCGCCGACGTCATGGAGGACCGCGGCTGGCACCTCGACCGCCAGCAGGGCGGCCTGCACGCCATCATCTCGCCGTCCCACGTCGGGGCCGCGGACGCGTTCCTGGCCGACCTCGCCACCGCGGTGGCGTCCCACGGCGAGAGCCGCGGCGTCGAGGCCCGCTACGGCGGCGTGAGCTGACCCGTGGCCCGTGCGCCGGCCCCCGTCGCCCTGGCTTCGGCCGATCGGCGAGGCAATGGGGACCGGTCCGGTGTTCCGGAGGCAATGGGGACCGGGGGCCGGCCCCTATGGCCTCGGGAGCTCAGTGGCGACTCCTATTGCCTCGGGATGTCGGCGGCCGGGTCGCCGGTGGTCGCGGTCAGGGACGCGTGGGACGGATCGGGGACGCAACGGTGAGTCACGTGCGGGCGGGGATCGCGTTCTCCGGCGCAGTGCTGTGCGGGGGAGCGAGCCGGCGCATGGGACGGGACAAGGCCGTGATCGCGGTCGACGGCCGGTCGCTCGCCGGGCGTGTGGCCGACGCCATCGACGCAGCCGGGGCGGACAGCGTCGTCGCCGTTGGTGGCGACGCGGCGGCGTTGGCGGCCGAGGGGCTCACCGTCGTCGCGGACGACGAGCCGGGCGCCGGACCTCTCGCCGGCATCCTGGGCGGCCTCGCCCACCACGGCACCAGCGACATCGTCTTCGTCGGCGCGTGCGACCTGGTCGCACCGTCGAGCGCTGCGATCGTCGCCACGGTGCGGGCGCTGGCCGACGGTGCCGGCGCGGACGTGGCGGTCCCCGTCGTGGACGGCCGCCGCCAGTGGATGCACGCGGCCTGGCGGCGCCGGGCCACCGCACCCCTTGCGGCGGCGTTCGCCGCCGGTGAGCGCGCCGTCCACGCCGCGGTGGCGGCGACCGGTCTTACGGTGGTCGAGCTCGGCGTCGCCCCGGCCAGCGTGGCCGACGCCGACGCGCCGGCGGATCTCCCCGCAGAGGCGACCGACAACCTGTCGGCCGGAGGGCCACGCGACCGGGGAGAGGACCCGCCGGCAGGCTGAGGGCGTCGCGTCGACGTTGGAGTGGGTCGATCCATCCGGCACCCCATCCGGCACCCCATCCGGCACCCGGCGACCGCCGCGCGACCGTCGGCGCCTCCGCCCCCTGCCCGGCCGCCTCCGCCCAGCGCCCGCGACCGCCGCCCCCGGCATTGGGTCCGTCCGGAACACCGGCCGGCACCGGTGGCCGCCCGGGTGGCGGACGGGTGTGGCGCACCGGATAGCCTCGGCGCATGGACGTCCCCGAGATCGACACAGCGGAGCTCGCACGGTTGCGGGCCGACGGTGTCCCGGTCATCGATGTCCGCGAGCCGGACGAGTACACGGAGGCCCACGTGCCCGGTGCCGTGCTCGTGCCACTGGCCACCGTGCCCGACAACCTCGACCAGGTGCCCACCGAGGGCACGGTCTACGTGATCTGCGCCAAGGGCGGCCGCAGCCTCAAGGCGGCCGAGTTCTACCGGGGGCAGGGCATCGATGCGGTGAACGTCGCCGGTGGCACCACGGCCTGGGTCGACGCCGGCCAGCCGGTGTCGACGGGGATGGAGCCGTAACGGACCCGTCCGGCCCACCGACCTACCGCTGGCTCGCTGATCAGCGGGAGTTCGACGCCTTCCTGGAGGCGGCGGCGTCGAGCAGCGCGTTCGCGCTCGACACCGAGTTCCACCGCGAGCGCACCTACTACGCCCACCTGGCGCTGCTCCAGCTCGCGGCCGGTGGCGACATCGTCGTCGTCGATCCGCTGGCGGTCGACGTCGCGCCGCTGCGGGAGCTGCTCGACAGCGAGGTGGTGTGCATCATGCACGCGGCCAGCCAGGACCTCGAGATCCTCGAGCGGTCCTGTGGCGTCGGCCCGCGGCACCTGGTCGACACGCAGGTCGCCGCCGGTTTCGTCGGCCTGGGTGCACCGGGTCTCGGTGTGTTGCTCCAACGCCGGCTCGGGATCCACCTGCCCAAGGCCGACCGCCTCACCGATTGGCTTCGCCGTCCGCTCAGCGACGACGCCAAGTCCTACGCGGCGGCCGATGTCGCCCACCTCGACGACCTGTGGGTCTCCCTGCGGACAGAGCTCGAGGAGCGGGGCCGCCTCGAGTGGGCGATCGACGAGTGCGACGGGATCCGCGACCGGCACCGCGTGCCGGCCGATCCCGAGGTCGCGTGGTGGCGCATCAAGGAGGCCCGCCGGCTGAAGGGCAAGGCCCGGGGGGTCGCCCAGTGCGTCGCCGCCTGGCGGGAGCGCCGGGCTCGCGACCTCGACCGCCCCGTGCGGCACGTCCTGCCCGACCTCGCGGTGGTGGCCATCGCCGAGCGCCCGCCCCGCACCCGTGGGGACCTGGGCAAGGTTCGCGGCCTCGACGGCCGCCACCTCAAGAACGGCGCGGGCGACGACCTGATGGTGGCGGTCAAGGCCGGGTCGGAGCTGCGGGACGGCGAGCTGCGCCTGCCGCCCCGCGACGGCGTCGACTCCACGTTCCGCCCGGCGGTGACGCTGGCCTCCGCCTGGGTCAGCCAGCTGTCCCGCAACGCCGACCTGGACGCCTCGCTCGTCGCCACCCGCGCCGACATCGAGGCGTTGGTGCGGGGCGACGAGACGTCGCGCCTGCTGTCGGGCTGGCGGGCGGATGTCGCCGGCATGCCCGTCAAGCGTCTGCTGGAGGGCAACGCAGCCCTCGCCTTCGACGGCGAGGGCTCGCTGGTGCTCGAGGCCCGGTCGCACCAGCCGCCGCCCGGAGCCGACGCCTGACCATCCGCGGTGCCCGGCGGCTCAGGGCGCCGGCGCGAGGAGGACAGCCTGATCGGGACCGAGGGTGCCGGAGAACGGCGCGCCTTCGCCGGTGCCGTCGCTCGACACGAGCACCGTGCCCCGCACCTCCAGCGTCACCGCGGTCGCACCCATGTTGACCGCCACGATGCGGTCGCCGGCTCGGTCGTCGCCGGCGCCTGCACCGCCGTCCTCCTCACTGCCCTCGGCCCAGTCGTCCCCGCCCGAGGAGGCCCCGGCGGCCACGCCGGCCTCGCGGCCGGTGTCGGAGCCGGCGAGGGTCTCCCGGCCGGTCGATCCGTCGGGGGCCGTCCGTCGCCAGGCGATGACGTCGTCGGGGGCGTCGAGCTGGACGAAATCGCCCAGCTGCAGCGCGGGTGAGGCCTTGCGGGCGGCGAGCAGCCGCCGGTACAGGTGGACGATCGAGGCGCTGTCGGCAAGCAGCGTCTCGACGTTGCGCTCCTCGGGGTCGGGGGGCCACGGCAGCCACGGATCGGTGACGCCCCATCCGTGGTCGGGGGCCGCGGTCCACGGGATGGGGGCGCGGCAGCCGTCGCGGCCGCCGGGGTCGACCACCCGCTCGGGCGGGATGACGGCGTCCTCGAGGCCCAGCTCCTCGCCCGCGTAGAGCACCGGCGACCCCCGCAGGCCGAGGAGCAGGAACAGGGCGGCGCGGGCGCGCTCCTCGCTGCCGTAGCGGCTGCGGTGGCGCACGTTGTCGTGGTTCGAGAGCACCCACGTGGGCCAGGCGTCACCGGGGCGCTCGCCGATCAGCTGGTGGGTGTCGGTGATCTGCAGGCGCCAGCGCTTCGCCCTCCACGGCGTGTACAGCGGCGGGAAGTTGAACGCCAGGTGCAGCTCGTCGCCGTTGCCGTAGTAGGTGGCGACCTGGGCGGTGGACAGCAGGTAGACCTCGCCGAGCAGCAGCCGGTCGCCGGGGTAGGCGTCGACGAGGGTGCGCATGCCACGGATGAGCTCGTGGGTCTCGGGCACGTCGTTGAGGGTGGCGTGCGGGATGCCGGCCATCTCCGGCGGGTCGTCGGGCAGCGCCGGGTCCTTGCCGATGCCGTGGATGACGTCGATGCGGAACCCGTCGACGCCCCGGTCGAGCCAGAAGCGCATCACCCCGTGCATCGCCTCGACGACGTCGGGGTTCGCCCAGTTGAGGTCGGGCTGCTGGGGCAGGAACTGGTGGAGGTACCACTGCTCCGTGGTCTCGTCCCATGTCCAGGCCGGCACGGGAGCGAAGGCGGCGATCCAGTTGTTGGGCGGGGTGTCGGGGGTGCCGTCGCGCCAGATGTACCAGTCGTGCTTCGGATCGTTCCGGCTCGACCGGGCCGCGGCGAACCACGGGTGCTGGTCGGACGTGTGGTTGGGCACGAGATCGACGAGCAGCCGCATGCCCCGCTCGTGGCAGGCGCCGAGGAGCCGGTCGAAGGCGGCGAGGTCGCCGTAGGTGGGGTCGACGTCGCAGTAGTCGGCCACGTCGTAGCCGAAGTCGGCCTGCGGCGACGGGTAGAAGGGCGAGATCCAGATCGCGTCCACCCCGAGCCACGACAGGTGGTCGAGATGGGCCTCGATGCCCGCCAGGTCGCCGGTCGGTGCCCCTGCGCCGGACGCGAACGACCGGGGGTAGATCTGGTAGAACACGGCCGATCGCCACCACGGTGCAGTCATGGTGGCCGATCGTATGGGGTCCCGGCGGACGCCGCGAGAGGCGGATCTGATCGTCGGCGGAGCTATGGTGCCGTCACTCGTCCGCCCATGAGGTTCGTTTTCCGCCGCGGACGTGCTAGGAAAGTGGTCGGGACGCCTTGAGTGGCAGGCCACCGAGGACGAGAAGCAGGTCCGAGCGGCGATACACTTCCCGCCCGAACGCAACTACGTGGGAGCTGGCCCGTGAAGAAGGGTCGACATCGACGATTCGAGGAAGCGCGCGCGCTGAAGCGCAGCAACGACCTCGACATCTCAGAGATCTTCGCTTCGGCAGACGCCGAGCCCTGCGCCGAGTGCGGCGCCGAGCCCGGCGACGACCATGCATCGTGGTGCATGGCCGACACCGCCGATGACGACGACTAGTGCGTCACGTGCGCGGTAGCGGAATCCTGTAGATCGACCCGAGAGCGTGGCGTGACGCCACGTGCCAGCGCAGGGCGAACAGGGTGTGGGCGCAAGCGCGCCCGACGACGGGCCGGGAACGGCCGCGGGCCCGGGCTCACCGACGTAGGGCGGGGTGCGGGAGGAACGTGCCGTTGCTGCGCGCGTCGGTGATCCTCTGCACGTGCTCGACCAGCTGCTGGTAGGCCCAGTCGCCCACCATCTCGACGATCTCGTCGCGCAGCTCGAGGTACACGGGCCGCCCGCCGGTGAAGGCATCCGGCGACTCGGTGCACCACCAGTGGAACTCGAAGCCGCCCGCGCCCCAGTCGCGCCGCTTCCACTCGCGCAGGGTCGAGGTGACCTGGCCGGATTCGTCCGTGGACTCGACGAGCCGCAGGGGGAGCTGCCAGCACACGTCGGGCTTCCAGTCGAGCGGTCGCTCGCCGGCCTCGAGCGCGCCCCGGTGCAGTGCGCAGCCGGCGCCGCCCGGGAAGCCGGGCCGGTTGAGGAAGATGCACGCGTCGCCGACGAGCCGGGTGATCAGCGTGCCGTCCGCGGCTCGGCGGATCGGCCCACCTCGGCGCACCGCCGTCCGACGGTGCTGCCACTGCTCGTCGGTCAACCGATCGGCGGCGCTCAGGGTGGCGTTGGCGTCGTCCTCGTCGACGAAGTGGGCCCCGTAGCTGCAGCATCCCTGTTCCATCTCGGGCGCGGACTCGGTGAGGACCCCCTGGCAGCCGCGGCCGAAGATGCACTGCCACGAGCTGGTCAGGAACGTCAGGTCGAACGAGTAGGTGCGGTGCTCGTCCGGCGAGTCGAACGACACGTACTCGTGCAGGTCGGGGGGCGGGGAGGCCATCGCACCCACGTTGGCACACAGCGCGGCCGGCGTCCGTCATCGCGTGGTCTCTCGACCCTGGATGCCTCTGCCATGCTGGGGCGTTCACGGGAGCGTCCGCGACGAGCGAGGGAGCAGCGCGTGGCCGGAGAGTTCGACGACATTCGCCAGCGGCTCGAGGCGATCGGCGAGGAGCTGGCCGACCTGGCCATCGAGCGGCTCCGCGAGTCGATCGACGCCGGCGGCGGCGAGCTGCCCGTCGACGAGCGCCGGCTGACCCGCGCCCGCCGGGCGGTCGAGAAGGCCGTGAACCTGCTGCGCGAGCCCGACGACACGCTCTACGAGGTCTGAACCTGGTGCAGCGCTAGACCACCTCGAGCGGCGGGGCTGTGCCCAGCGCGTTCAGTTCCCGGATCATCTCGCGGAACCGTCCGCCCTTGCGCGGGTCGAAGGTGAGGACGACGCGGAACAGTTCCAGGGCGTCACCGTCGGAGACCTCGGCGGGCAGCGGCGCCGTCTTCTCGATCGTCCCGTCGACGCAGATGTCCGCGAACTGCTCGGCCAGCGCAGCCACCTCGTCGCTGGTCGGCTCGGCGCGCAGCCGGACGACCAGCCGGTCGCCCACCCAGCGGAGACCCTGGTAGTTGCGCCAGAAGCCCCGCACCGCGTCGACGGCCTCGTCGACGTCGTCGGTGATCGTGTACAGGTTGACGTCGCCGGGGGACACCCATCCGGAATCGACGAGCTCCTCCAGGATGAACTTCTCCCAGCCCTTCCAATAGGTCTGGCCGGGCACGTCGAGCAGGACGAGCGGGGACGGCGTGGCCTTCCCCGTCTGCACCAGCGTGAGGAGCTCGAGCGTCTCGTCGAGCGTGCCGAAGCCGCCGGGCAGCGCCACGAAGCCGCTGGATTCCTTGACCAGCATCAGCTTGCGGGTGAAGAAGTACTTCATGCTGACCACGCGGTCGGACCCGGACAGCGGGCCGGCGGTGGTCTCCTCGAACGGAAGCCGGATGGTCACGCCGAGGCTGCGGTCGGCGCCGGCGCCCTCGGTGGCGGCGGCCATGATGCCCGGCCCCGCCCCGGTGACGACCATCCACCCCGCGTCGGCCAGGCTCTCGGCCAGGCTGCGGGCATGGACGTAGAGGGGATCGGTGGCGAGGGTGCGGGCCGAGCCGAAGACGGTGACCTTGCGCACGCCCTCGTAGGGCGCGAACAACCGGAAGGCGGTGCGCATCTCCTTGAGCGCGTCGCGGGTGATCTTGAGGTCGAGCCGGTCGGCATCGTCGGTGGTCAGCTCGTAGGCGGTGCGGTAGATGTCGGCGAGCACGTCGCGGTTGCGGGTGGCGCCGGCGTCGTCGAGGAGTTGTCGGATCAGCTCACGTTCCATGTCGGGCTCAGCCTGCCATGCTCGCGGGGTGTCCGAAACGCAGCAGACCTGCGCGCGATGCGGCGCCTCGGAGCCGGCGATCGAGGGCGGCCTGCCCGCCGGCTGGTCGCTCGCGTCCTCCGACCGTGGCGTGGACCGCCTGTGCGCCGACTGCACCCGCACCAACGTGCGGGCCATCGAGGCCCGTCTGGACGAGGAGTGGTGGTGATCAGCCGCCCGACATCGCGCAGCCGAGCACGGCGTTCGTCAGGAGCTGCCCGAACTCGCTGCTCGGGTCGAAGTCGTCGGACGCCCACTGCTCGTTGAAGGTGGCGAAGTCGGTCTCGGCGGACATGTCGTCGTAGACGCACCCGCACAGGTCCGCGGCGTCGACGCCGAGCATCGCCGCCTGGCTGCCCATGGCCGATGCCGAGCAGTCCTCCGTGAACGCGGTGCGCGCCTCGTCGCTCCAGTCGTCACCGGGAAGCGGGTCGGGGGGCGGCTCATCGCTGGTCCCGAGCCCTCCCGAGGCCCCGAGCTCACCCAGGCCACCGAGAGGATCCGCAGTGACGTCGGTCGACGCCCCGTCAGGCTCGTCGTCGGAGGCGGTGTCGGCCTCGTCGCGATCGGCCTCGTCGCCGTCGGACTGCTCGGCCGGCGGCTCCTCGTCGGCCGCCGCTGGCGTCCCGTCATCCCGCGTCGCCACGACGCCGACCATGACCGCGACCAGGACGACGATGGCGGCGGCGATGCCGACCAGCGCCCGGCTCCGCCCGACCGAGCCGGCTGCCGTCCTCGCGGGCGGGCCGCCCGGAGTGGGGAGAGGGCTGCCGGTCGGCACCAGCACGGGGGGAGCCCCGGGACCGGGCGCGGCAGCAACAGGCCCGGCGGTAGCGGGCCCGGCGACCACGGCCCCGGGGACCAGGGGCATGGCGGCTGCGGGCAGGGCCGACGTGGAAGCGAACGGGATGCCGACGGGTGCGGCCGGCTCGTCGCCGATGGGGGCGTCGGCCCCGCCTCCGGCGGGGCGTGACCCGGCCGCGGACATCGACACGATGGCCGCCCCGAGCGAGATGGCGTCCTTGGGACGAGCGTCGACGGCAACCGGCAGGCCGAGCTCGGTGGTGACGAGCTGGCCCACGAGCGGGATGCGCGACGACCCACCCACGAGCAGCACGGTGGCCACGTCCTCGACCGCCAGGTGCGCCGACGCGACCGTCCGCCGCAGGGCCACCAGCGTCTCGTCGAGGGCGGGGCGGATCATCGCCTCGAAGTCGCTTCGGGTGAGGCGCACCTCGGTGTGGCGCTCGGGGAGCATCACGGGGATCGAGACGTCGGACTCGTGGGAGAGCGCCTCCTTGGCCTCGACGCACTCCTCGCGGAGCTGGGCCAGTCCGCTGGCCGTGCGGGCGTCCTCGGGATCGAAGCGGTCGAGGTCGAGACCGATCGCGGCGAGAACGTAGCGGTAGACGGCGTGGTCGAAGTCGATGCCGCCGAGGCGCTCGACACCGTCGGGCCGCCCGATGATCTGGGGACCCGGCTCACCCGTCGGTGCGGCGGGATCGCCGGCGCGCACCAAGGCGGCGTCGAACGTGCCGCCTCCCAGGTCGTACACGGCCACCACGGTTCCCGGCGGCAAGGCCCGCTGGGCGGCGTAGGCGGTGGCAGCCGCGACGGGTTCGGGCACGAAGCGGTCGACGGCGAGGCCGACGTGCCGCAGCCCCTGGCGGAGCAGGTCGAGCTTGTACTCGCCCCAGTTGGCGGGATGGGTCAGCGCCAGCGAGGCGGGGGCCGCCCCCTCGGTGGCCGACACCTGGGCGACCACCCATTCGACCACGCGGGCCATGCACAGCTCGGCCGACACCGGCGAGCCACCGAGGAGGAGGGGCGTCGGGTCGCCGACGCGCCGCTTGAACTCGCGTGCCACCCGGCCCGGATCGGTGACGGCCCGCCGCGCCGCCGGCTCGCCGACCAGCAACCGGTCGTCGGCCATGCAGACGACGGACGGGATCGAGACGCTGCGGGTGCCGAGCGTGGCGGCCTCGGCGCGCCCGTCGCGCCCGATCGCCGCCGCGGTGTAGGTGGTGCCGACGTCGACGCCGAGGTGGTAGCTCATCGGGACGGACCCTAAGCGAGCCACACCAGTCCTCGGAACGGGGGAGACCCCCCGGTCGGATCGGCCGAGCGGAGCGGCGACCCGGCGCCCGGAGACCGACGCGTGGGCTGTGCCGAACGCCTGGTCCGCTCGACTCTCATCCGGCGTGCGGCGGTCTCACGCTCCGGTGGCTGCTCCGGCCACGGGGGCGTACAACGTGGTGCGCTGCTGCAGCCTGCGGCCGATCGGCTCGATCATCGCCGCGAAGTCGTCCGGCGTCATCTCCTGGCCGTGGCTGGCGCCCGCGGCTCGGGAGATGTTCTCGTCCATCAGGGTGCCGCCGAGGTCGTTGCAGCCGGCCTGGAGCAGCTGCACACCGGCCTTCTGGCCGAGCTTCACCCACGAGAACTGGATGTTGTCGATCAGGCCCCGGTAGGTGATGCGGGCGATGGCGTGCATGAGCAGCACTTCGCGGAACGTCGGGCCCCGGCGGGCCTTGCGCTGCAGGTAGAGCGGGGTGGCCATGTGGACGAAGGGCAGGCCGACGAACTCGGTGAAGCCGCCGGTCTCCGCCTGGAGCTCGCGGGTGCGCAGCAGGTGCCGGGCCCACGACACCGGCGATTCGACCGCCCCGAACATGATCGTGATGTTCGAGGCCAGGCCCACCTGGTGGGCCGTGCGGTGGGCGTGGAGCCACTCCTCGGTCGTGATCTTGTCCGGGCAGAGGATGGCGCGCACCGGGTCGTCGAGCACCTCGGCGGCGGTGCCGGGCAGCGAGCGCAGCCCGGCGTCCATCAGGCGGCGCAGGTACTGGTCGAGGGGCTCGCCGAGGCGCTTGGCCCCCTCGGTGACCTCCAGCGCGGTGAAGCCGTGGATGTGGATGTCGGGCACGGCGTCCTTCACCGCCCGGGCCACGTCGATGTAGTAGTCGCCGTCGAAGTCGGGGTGGATGCCGCCCTGGAGGCACACCTCGGTGGCGCCGATGTCCCACGCCTCCCGCGACCGCTCGGCGATGTCGTCGAGCGTCAGCAGGTAGGGCGTGCCCCGCAGGTTGAGCGACAGCGGCCCCTTCGAGAAGCCGCAGAACTTGCACTTGAACGTGCACACGTTCGTGTAGTTGATGTTGCGGTTGCGGACGAAGGTGACGACGTCGCCCACGGCCTCGCGCCGCAGCTCGTCGGCCACCTCGGCGATGGCCACGACCTCGGGCCCGCGGGCGGCGAACAGCGCCACGATCTCGTCCTCGCCCACGGTCTGGCCTGCGCGCACCCCGTCGAGGATCTCGGCGACCCGCCCCCGCACCGCGCCCCGCGGACCGGGCACCAGCGTGGCGGGCTCCGCGTCGGCCCCGGAGTACCAGGCGCTCGACCGGACACCGGTCAGCACGATCTCCGCACCCGTGCCGGCCTTGGCGTTCTCCAGCGTGCGCTCGGGGAACACCGAGCCCGGGTCGTCGCGGCCCAGGCCCTCGGCGTCCGCCCGGTCGCCGACCGGGAAGACCAGGCCCGGGTCGAGCCAGCGGTCGGGATCCGCCGCGAACTCCGGGTACACGGTCAGCCGGGGGGCGAGGGCGAAGCCGCGGGCCTCGGTCACCTCGCGCAGCCGGTCGAGCGCCGGCCAGGGGCGCTCAGGGTTGACGTGGTCGGCGGTGATGGGCGACACGCCGCCGAAGTCGTCGATGCCTGCGTCGAGCAGCACGCCGAAGTCGTCGGCCAGGTTGGGCGGCGCCTGCACGTGCACGTCGGCCGGCAGCACCAGCCGGGCGAGGGCGATGGCCTCGAGGTGGTCGTCCTGGGGGCACGGTGCGGCCTGGTGCATCGACGTGCCCGGCTTGGGGAGGAAGTTCTGGACGATCACCTCCTGCACGTGGCCGTGGCGTCGGTGCGACTCGGCGATCGCTTCGAGGGCCGCCAGCCGGTCGGCCCGGTTCTCGCCGATGCCGACGAGGATGCCGGTCGTGAACGGGATGCCGAGCCGCCCGGCGGCGTCGAGCGTGGCGAGCCGGCGCTCGGGCACCTTGTCCGGCGAGCCGCGGTGGGCGTCGAGGTCGTCGCGCAAGGTCTCGACCATCATCCCCTGGCTGGGAGCCACGGGGCGCAGGAGGGCCAGTTCCTCCTCGTGCAGCGCGCCCGCGTTGGCGTGCGGCAGCAGGCCCGTGCGGTCGAGCACCAGGCGGCACATCTCGGCCAGGTAGTGGACCGTCGACTCGTAGCCGTTGGCCGCCAGCCACTCGGCCGCGGCCGGGTAGCGCTCCTCGGGCCGCTCACCGAGGGTGAACAGCGCCTCGTGGCAGCCGGCCTGCGCGCCGGCCTGGGCGATGGCGAGCACCTGCTCGGGGGCGAGGTAGGGCGACTCCAGCCGCGCCGGCGGCTGGGCGAAGGTGCAGTACCCGCAGCGGTCGCGGCACAACATCGTCAGCGGGATGAAGACCTTGGGCGAGTAGGTCACCCGGGTGCCGGTGGCCCCGTCGCGCACGCGGCGCGCCTCGGCGGTGAGCGCGTCGAGCGGGAGGTCGAGCAGGTGCGTGTGCCCCATTGGCAGGAGGCTATCGGCGGTGCGCGCGCACCAGCCGATCCTGGCCGCTT
>DASUQS010000265.1:0-9998 GCA_036280455.1 Acidimicrobiales bacterium | reverse complement strand
GGTGGTGTCCACCGGCGGGCAGCGGCCGCTCCTCGACCGCGGTCGCCCTCGGTCTCGTGGCCCCCACCCGGGAGGAACACGGTCGGCCCGGGCCGCATCCCACCGTCGCCGGCACCCGCCGGTGTGGGCGCCCACCAGGGTGGGGGCGGCTCGGCCATGCGCCGGGTGGTCGGCGGCGTCGCCGTCGTTGCGCCGGCGTCGTGGGCGCCGCCGGTGACCACGGCCGGCCGCGTGGCGAGCGCCACGGCGAATCCGACGAGCCAGCCCGTCCACAGACCGAACGCGGCCGCGTCGTTGGCTGCGGTGGCGATGCGGTCGGCGAGGGTCGCCTCGAACGTCGCCCCGTCGAGAACCCGTTCGACCTCGTAGACGTAGGCGGCCGCACCGGCGATCGCCGTGGCCAGGACGAGTGCGCCCCAGCCGGCGAGGAAGGCCGCACTGCGGGACCGTGCCCGTCCGGCCACGGCACAGAGCCCTGCGACCAGCACAGCCGCGAGAGCGAGGCGGATGACGACGACCCTGACCGCGTCCCCGGGCAGCCCACTGACGTCCCAGTCGGCGAAGGCCGTGAGGGTCTGTCCGACCGTCCGGCTGTCCGCCTCGCGACCCGCCTCGACCGCGGCGGGGCTGCCGAGCGCGGCGACGATCGCCGCGGTGGTGACAGCTCCGGCCAGTGCGGAACGCATGGACATGGTGTGACCCTTATACCCGATCTCACAATCGGCATCTACGGCTCACACTGAGTGGTTGGTGCCCGCCAGGGTGGCTTCCGAGCCCGACGCGCCCGACTCCTTCGCCCACCGGGCGAAGAGAACGCCGATCGCCGGCCACAGCAGCGGCACGTTGCCGATCTTCATCAGCACCCCCGCGAGCTGCTGGTCCACGCCCGCGTCGAACCCACCCACGCGGGGCGCCAGCTCGTAGATGCCGTACAGCGGGGTGGTGGCGAAGGTCAGGAACCCGCCGGGGATCATCGGCACCACCCCGGCACCGACGAACAGCAGAACGGCCCGCACCGGGTAGCTGGGTCGGATCTCGTCGAGCGGGCCGCACACCGGCAGCCAGAGGATCAGGCCCGACAGCAGCCACAGCCCGTCGAGCACGAACGAGCCGGCCTGGCTCGTCCGCAGGGCGTCGACGGTCACCGGGGCGTGGGTGGCGATCAGCACGGCGTTGAACAGCACCACGGCCGCAACAGGCCGGGTCAGGAGCCGCACGAGCTCCGTCGTGCGGGTGCGGGCGAGCAGGCGCCGCAGCATCGGCTCGTTGAGGCCGAGCACCAGCAAGGGGGCCGCCACCTGCGTGTAGAGCAGGTACTGCACCATGTGGGCACTGGCCAGGTAGCCGGACCCGAGAGCGCCGAGAGGCCAGTCGGTCGCCACCCACAGCGCCACCCAGCCGCCCGCGAACGCCAGGGGACGTCGGCGATCCTCGACCGCCCGCTCCTCGGGGGTGAGGCGGCGGCGGGCCAGGACGTACCAGGACATGAGGCCGGCCATCACCAGCCACACGCCCGGATAGGCGCGGGGTGCCCAGTCCCAGGGCAACCGGGTCGCGGAGCACCACCAGGTCATCGTTCGCCCGCCCGCTCGGCGACCTCGTCCCAGTCGAGGATGTCGACCGGAACCTCGACCTCGCCCGCGTCGGCGAACGTCAGGCGCACCGTGATCTGCTCGCCCGCCACCAGGGGACGCGTGAGCTGCTCGAGCATCATGTGCGTTCCGCCGGGGTCGAGACCGGTCTCGCCGGCCGGTATGTCGAGGTCGACCGCGCTCCCTGCCTCCGTCTCGCCCTCGGTGGGCATGGCGACGCCGGGACCCATCACCGACACGCGGCTGGCGACGTCGGTGGCCGCCGCGACCAGGCGGTCGTCCTCCCCCGCGTTGTCGACGGTGAAGTAGACCGCGGTCACCGTGTCGTCGGCCGCGGCCCACGCCTCTCCGACGGTGATCGACGCGGCCGCGTCGCCGCCCGATGTCCCGTCCGCGCGCCCGTCCCACGTCGACATCATGCGGGGCAGGTCGGCCTGCCAGTCCTGCCGCCGCACCCCGAACGGGTACTGCACGTGCGTCAGGTCGTCGGGCGTGTAGGCGATGATCTGGGCGGCGTGGCCCACCTCGTACTCGTCTGCGTCGGCGCCGGTGGTCCCGTCGGTCGGCGCCACGAGCGAGCGGGCGACGCCGGCGGCGTCCTCGGCCGCGGCGATCTCCTCGGGCGTGCCGGTCAGCCCGACGAACTCGGTGCCGAAGTTGTCGAGCCACGACCGCAGGCGTTCGGGGGTGTCCCGGGCCGGGTCGGTGGTCACGAAGACGACGATCGGGTCGGGCATGCCGGGCTGTTCGAGCGCGGCCGACAACGTCGCCATGTGGATGGGGCACACGTCCGGGCAGGACGTGTAGCCGAAGAAGAGCAGCGTGAGGCGACCCTGGGTCTCCGCCGTGAAGTCGTACGGGCGGCCCGCCGTGTCGGTCAGCGTGAACGCCGGCCGCGGTGTCGGCTCGGCCAGCAGGGCGCCGTTCCAGCCCGCGTCCGGGTCGTCGTCGGCGGTGGCGGCGTCGCCTCCACCGTCACCGGATCCCTGGACGGCCACCACGGCGCCGATGCCGAGGACGAGCGCGGTCGCCGCGATCAGGGCCGCCACCCAGCCGATGCTGGGACCGCCTGCGGGACGCGCCGCTGTCTGTCCAAGGGGAGGATCGTCGCCACCGGTGTCGTCGATGCTGCTGTCCGCCGCGTCGAGGTCGCCGGCCGCGTGGCCCTCGTCGGTCGTGCGGTCGCCGACGGTGCCATCGTCTCCGGTGGCGTCTGCGGTGGTGCGGTCATGGGCGGTGAGGTCGTCCGGCGGGGACGTGGGATCCTCGTCGGGCGTGGCGCGCGCGGTCACGGCGCCACCGCCGTCAGCTCCTCCACCATGGCGTCGAGCTGGTCGGGGCTCAGCTCGCCCGACGTCCGTTCGACGACGTCGCCCTCGGCATCGACCGCGACGAAGAACGGGAACGCGGTCAGCCCGGCCACGTTCGCGGCGCTGTCGTCGCCGTCCACGAGCACGGGGGCGGTCCAGCCCTCGGCCGCGAGCCAGTCGGCCGGCGGGTAGTTGGGTCGACGGGGGTCGACCGCGGTCGACACGGTCAGGAGGTCGACGCCCTCGGGCAGCCCGCCGCCGTCGACCCATTCCTGCACCACGGGCACCTCGGCCTGGCAGTGGGGGCACCAGTGGGCGACGTACAGAACCATCGTCGGCCGGCCGGCCGTGGGGACCGTCAGGGGCTGGCCGTCCATGCCGGTCCCCGTGACGACGGGCATCGGCGAACCGATCGCCGGGTCGGTGCCGGCGTCGGGCAGCGGCGGCAGGGCGTCGCCGGCCGGCGTCGCGGGCGAGTCGTCGGGGACCGCGGCGCTCGGCGAACCGGACGTGTCCTCGCGGGCGACGTCTCCGCTGGTCGCCGTGTCGCCGTCGTCGTCTCCCGAGCCGGCGACCAGGGCCACGACCAGAGCGATGATCGCCACGGCGACCACGCCACCGACGATGAACAGGGGCACGCGGTTCGGGCTGGGGGACGGGGAACCGGGACGGGCCGGCGGCCGGGGCGGCCGGTGGGAACGTGAGCTCACGACGATGACTCCTGAGGGAGGACGAGCAGCACGGCGATCAGGGCGAACCCGGACAGCGCCATGGCGGGGATGGTGAGGTAGCCGAACCGCTCGACCCAGATGATCGAGCAGGGGTTGGTGATCTCGCAGGCGCCGGACTCGAGCGAGGGGAAGCGCTCGATCACCAGGTGGTAGATCGACACCGCTCCGCCCACGACCGCGAGCGGCAGCGCGTACCAGCGGACCTGGCGGTCGCGCCGCCAGGCCGCGATCGGCAGCACGACGGCGAGCGGGTACATGCCGATGCGCTGGTACCAGCACAGGCGGCACGGCGGGAAGTCCGCGATCTCGGAGTAGTAGAGGCTGCCCAGCGTGGCGACGACGGCCACCGTGGCGGCCAGCAGCAGTGCCACCGGCCCGACGGCCGCGATCACCTGACGGGGCCAACCGGCCCGGGGCGCGAGCGCGCGGGCGGCCAGCGTGACGAGGAGCCCTGCCGCCGCCACCTCGGCCGCGACGGCCAGCAGGGCGAGGAACAGGGTGACTTGGTCTGTGGACACGGGTCTCCGGCGTCGTGGGCGCGCGGCGCGCGGGCGCGGCACGCAGACGGTGTGCAATGACATGCAGGCGGCGGGGGTGCCGCGTGCGTCGGTTGTCTTGCGTCAGGCGATCGCGGGGACCGGGGGACCGCGCCGGGACAGCGACGACACCGCCACGACGGACGTCGCCATCGTCAGCGGGATCGGGCGCCAGACGCGGCGGGTGGCACGGAGAGGGGCGCGCCGGCGCCGTCGGGCCGCGACGGCGGCCCCGGCGACGTGCGACGTGCGCACGATGCGGACCAGCATCGCGGCGACCAGGAGCTGGGCGACGAGCCCGAGCAGGACCGCCGGCTCCGCCAGGGTGGCGGCGGGGGAGAGGCCGGCCCGGGCGTGTTCGACGAGCTCGACGGCGAGGAAGAGGCCGGTCTGCGCGGCGGCGAGCGTCGACCACCGGACGGGCGGCAGCTCGGCGCGGAGCCCGGCGACGAGGCTGCGGGCCATCGCCGCGCAGGCGAACGGGCCGGCGATGAGCAGCAGGGCGCTCAGGTAGCCGTGGCCACCGGCGGCGACCGGCGCTGCCCCCAGCGCGGAGGCGCCCTGGTACCCCAGCTCGTGCCCGGCGACGAAACCACCGGGGACGAGGAGCAACGACCACCAGCGCAGGCTGCGCATCACGGTGCCCAGGCTACGGCCATCCGGCCACGACTCCCAGCCGGGGAGGGTGGGAGACGTTCGGCTCCTGCGGCTCGCGGGGCTCGTGGGCGAGCCAATCGAGCGCCACCGCCGCGGTCCACGACTGGGCGTTCGACCCGAGCGGCTCACCGGTGACCGCCTCGGCGTACTCGCTGCAGCCTGACGCCCGCAGCTGGGCGACGGCCGCGGTGCGCAACGCGTCGGCACGGCTGTGGTGCCCGTCGCGCTCGAGCGCCCACCACAGCAGCCACGTGATCACCGGCCAGGTCGGGCCCCGCCAGTACGAACGCGGGTCGAACGCCGGGTCGTCCACCGCGGTCGACGGGGGGACGGCCCAGCGCAGGCCGGGGGCGCCCGCGAACGACGGCCCGGCGAGCCGGGCGGTCAGCGCGGCGGCGCGATCGGTGTCGCACCCTGCGACGAGGGGCGCGAAGCCGGCGATCGTGTCGGCGGTGACCCAGCGGTCGGCGACCAGGTCTCGGTCCAGGCAGGCGCACCGGGCCGGGTCCCAGCAGGCGTCGAGGCCGCGGCGGCTGCGTTCGGCGTCCGCCCGGTGGGCATCGGCGGCCTCCGGGTGCCCGGCGATGCCCGCGAGGTCGGCGAGGGCGTCGTCGGCCGCGGCGAGGATGGCGGTGAAGAGCACGTCGGCCATGCGGAACGGGTGGGTGCGGTGCGAGCGCTCGTGGTCGTAGCCGACCTCGACGAGCTCGCGCACCAGCGTGTGGTAGCGGCGGTAGTCGTCGTCGGTGGGACGCTCCGACGCGTCGGCGACGTGGACGAGGTCGGGGCGGTCGCCGGAGGTCTCCTCCCGGATGGCGACAGCGGCCAGCGCGTCGTCCCATCGGGGGGAGTTGTCGAGGCCGCTCTCCCACGGGTGGAAGATCGTGACGAGACCCGTCCCCTCCGGGTCGCGCGCCGTGTGGAGCCAGCGGTGCCACGCGGCAAGGCGCGGGTAGAGGTCGGCCACCGCGGCGTCGACGGCCGCGAGCGCACCCTCGTGGTGCCGCGCCGTGATGGCGCGCACCCGGGCGAGCGCGATGGCGTGCATCGGAGGCTGGCAGATCCCGCTCGTGGCGACGCTCGGCGGACAGAGGCCGGCGGTGCCCCACGTGCGCTGGCGTGGCTCGTACGCACCGAGGGCCACCGACCCGTCGAACACGATCTGGGGCACCATGCCGTCGGCCCACTGCCCTCGGAACAGCGAGCGCAGCTCGGCGACGGCGCGGTGCGGTGCGAAGTGCGCCCATCCGATGGCGACGAACGCTGCGTCCCAGCTCCACTGGTGCGGGTAGAGGCGTGGCGACGGCCGCGTCCACGTACCCCGATCGTTGGCGCGCAGCACCCGGATGGCGTCGCCCGCCAGCTCATCTCCCAGCTCTGGCATCGAGCCGGGATGCTAGTGGTACGGCGACGTGGTGCCGCGAGCCGCCTCGAGCCGTGAGGTGGTGCAGCGAGCCGCTCCGAGCAGCGGGATGCGCCGCGACTGCCGGACGTCACCGCTGCGGGGCGCTGCGTTCACGCTGCCGCCTGCCGCCTGCCGCCTGCCGCCCGCCGACGGCTGCGTGGCGGGTCAGGCCACGTGGTCGGTCCACTGGCGGCCGTCCCACCAGCGCATCCCGTCGGCCTCCGGGTTCTGGTACCAGCCGGGCGGGGTCACCGCGGGCTGGTGGGGCATCGTGGGCCCGTGGGACGCGCCGTACGCGCCGGCGTGGGCCGAGCCGGCGGCGCCCCGTCCGACGGCGCCGATGCGCACCAGCTGCTGCCGGGTGCCGAACCAGTAGATGAGCGCGCCGATCCATCCCGCCAGGCCGACCACGAGCAGCCAGGTCGTCTTCTCGGTGCCCGCCGCCCGGAAGGCGGGGTCGGGAACCTTGGCGACCTCGATGAGGGCGATGATCCAGAACACCATCCCGCCGAGGCCCACCGCCATCAGGACCAAGAAGAACATGCTGAAACCAAGCCCTGCCGCTGCCCCACCCGCCGGATCCACGCTCCGGACCTTAACCCGCGGGGATTCCAGCCGGCGGGCCTCAGCGGGCGACGAAGTACTTGGCCTGGGGGTGGTGGCAGATGAGCGCCGAGGTGCTCTGCTCCGGCTGGTACTGGAAGCCCGTGTCCTCGTTGCACTCGAGGCCGATGCGCTCGCCCTCGAGCAGCTTCATCACCGTCTCGTTGTCCTCGAGGTCCGGGCAGGCCGGGTAGCCCCACGAGTAGCGGCCGCCCCGGTACTGCTGGCGGAACAGGCCGGCGAGCGACGGCCCGTCCTCGTGGGCGAAGCCCCACTCCTCGCGGATGCGGCGGTGCCAGTACTCGGCCAGCGCCTCGGCCATCTCGACCCCGACGCCGTGGAGCAGCAGGTACTCCTGGTAGCGGTCATCCGCGAACAGCTTGGCCGTGCGCTCCGAGATGGCCGGACCCATCGTGACGATGGTGAACGCCGCGTAGTCGACCTCGTCGCCATCGATCGGCCGGAAGAAGTCGGCGATGCAGTAGTACGGCGCCTTGGTCTGGCGCGGGTAGCTGAACCGGGTGCGCTCGGTGGTGCGGAGCTCGTCCGTCCAGATCACCAGGTCGTTGCCGTCGCTGTTGGCCGGGAAGTACCCGTAGACCACCTGCGGCACGAGCAGGCCGTCGGCCTTGGCCTGGGCCAGTTCGCTGCGCAGGGTCGGCCGGATGCGGGCCTTGAACTCCTCGTCGTTCTCGCCGTTCTCCGGGCGGAACTGCCACTGGTTGCGGAACAGCGCCGTCTCGTTGAGGTAGGTGGCGATCTCGTCGATCGGCAGGCCCTTGACCACCCGTGCACCGACGAACGGCGGCGCGAACACCTCGTTGTCGGTGATGACGTCCGGCGAACGGGCGGGCAGGTCGGGGGCGGGCTCGTCGCCCTTCTCACCGAGGCCGAGCGAGGCCCGCGACGGCACCCGCGACTCGGACGGCACGCGGCCCCAATCGGGGTCGTCGCTCTCGTCGCCCCGCTTGATGGCGCCCAGCTTGTCCATCACGTGCAGGCCCTCGAAGGCGTCCTTGCCGTAGAAGAGCCGGCCCTGGTAGAGGTCGCGCAGGTCTCGCTCGACGTAGCTGCGCGTCAGCGCGGCGCCGCCGAGCAGCACCGGGATGTCGGCCAGCTCACGGGTGTTCAGCTCTTCGAGGTTGTCGCGCATGATCAGCGTCGACTTCACCAGCAGGCCCGACATGCCGATGGCGTCGGCGCGGACCTCCTGGGCCTTCTCGATCATCTCGGAGATGCCGATCTTGATGCCGAGGTTGTGCACCTCGTAGCCGTTGTTGGTGAGGATGATGTCGACGAGGTTCTTGCCGATGTCGTGGACGTCGCCCTTGACGGTGGCGAGCACGATGCGGCCCTTGCCGTCGTCGCCCTCGACCTTCTCCATGTGCGGCTCGAGATGGGCGACCGATGCCTTCATCGTCTGGGCCGACTGCAGCACGAACGGCAGCTGCATCTGGCCCGAGCCGAACAGCTCGCCGACGACCTTCATGCCGGCCAGCAGGACGTCGTTGATGATGGCGAGCGGCTTCATGCCCTCCGCCATCGCCTGGTCGAGGTCGTCGGTCAGGCCCTCGCGGTCGCCGTCGATGATGCGCGCCTTGAGGCGCTCGTCGACCGGCCAGCCGCTGTGGTCGACCTTCTCCTCCTTGACCACGTCGACGTCCGCGAACACGTCGAGCAGCTTGGCCAGCGGGTCGTAGCCGGCGGCCTCGTCGCGTCGGTCGTAGATCAGGTCGAGGCAGACCTCGACCTGGTCCTCCGGGATCTTGTTCAGCGGCATGATGCGCGCCGCGTGCACGATCGCCGAGTCGAGACCCGCCTGGACGCACTCGTGCAGGAACACCGAGTTGAGGACGTGGCGGGCCGCGGGCTTGAGGCCGAAGCTGACGTTGGACAGGCCGAGCACCGTGTGCACGCCGGGCAGCTCGGCCTTGATGCGGCGGATCGCCTCGATCGTGGCCATGGCGTCGCCGCGCAGGTCGTCATCGCCGGTCGACAGCGGGAAGGTGAGCGCGTCGAAGATCAGGTCGCCGGGATCGAGGCCGTAGCGCTCGGTCGCCAGGTCGTGGATGCGGTGGGCGACCCGCATCTTCCACTCGACGTCGCGGGCCTGGCCCTCCTCGTCGATGAGCAGGACGATGACCGCGGCGCCGTACTCGCGGGCCAGCGAGCACACCCGGTCGAAGCGGCTGCCCTCGGCCTCGCCGTCCTCGAGGTTGGCGGAGTTGAGGATGGCCTTGCCGCCGAGGCGCTGCAGGCCGGCCTCGATGACCGGCGGCTCGGTGGAGTCGAGCACGAGCGGCACGGTGACCTGGGTGGCGAACCGGCTGATGAGCTCGTCCATGTCCGTGGTGCCGTCGCGGCCCACGTAGTCGACGCACACGTCGAGGACGTGCGCTCCCTCGCGCTCCTGGTCGCGGGCCATCTTCACGCACGCGTCCCAGTCGCCCGCCAGCATCGTCTCGCGGAACTTCTTGGAACCGTTGGCGTTGGTGCGCTCGCCGATGATCAGGAAGCTGGCGTCCTGGTGGAACGGGACGGCGTTGAACATCGACGTGGCGCCGGCCTCGGGCCGGGGGTCGCGGCGGGCGGGGGTGAGGTCCTTCGCGACCGCGGCGAGCTGGCGCAGGTGCTCGGGCGTCGAGCCGCAGCAGCCGCCGACCACCTGCACGCCGAGCTCGGTGATGAACCGCGTCTGATATTCGACGAACTGCTCGGGCTCGAGGTCGTAGTGCATCTTGCCGTCGACGACCGACGGCAGGCCCATGTTCGGCAGGCACGAGATCGGCATGGTGGCGTTGGCCGACAGGTGCCGCAGGTGCTCGTGCATCTCGGACGGGCCGGTGGCGCAGTTGAGGCCGAAGATGTCGGGCTTCAGGGCCGCCAGGGCGCCGAGCGCGGCGCCGATCTCGGAGCCGAGCAGCATGGTGCCCGTCTGCTCCATGGTGACCTGCAGCTGGATCGGCACGGTGGTGCCGAGGGCGGCCATGGCGCGGCGGGCGCCGATGACGGCGGCCTTGGCCGCCAGCAGGTCGAAGTGGGTCTCGGTGATGAGGACGTCGACGCCGCCCTCCAGCAGGCCCCGGACCATCACCTCGTAGGCGTCGCGCAGCTCGGCGAAGGTGATCTGGCCGAGCGACGGCGCCTTGGTGCCCGGGCCCATC
>DASUQS010000264.1:0-5757 GCA_036280455.1 Acidimicrobiales bacterium | reverse complement strand
CGCCGGGTGACCTCCGATGGGCCCCGGCACACCTGCGGCCCGCGCACCGGCGGTGCCGGTGGGGACGCGGGTCAATCGCCCGCGTCGCGCCTGATGGCGTCGTGGAACAGCAGGATGCTGGCGGTGAAGCCGTGGACGAAGCTGCGGTCGCCCACCGGGCCGATCTCGCCCGCGCAGAACAGGCCGCCGACGGCATCGCCGCGCACCGCCGCGTGCACCTGGCGGGCGTCGTGGTCGGGCTCGCCGAAGAGCCGGCTGCCCCGGCCGTTGCACGTGAACACGAGCGCGCCGTCGGCGAGCCCCTCGACCGACGCGCGGACGAGCAGCTCCCGAAGGTCCTCGTCGGCCGAATCGGCGTCGCGCACCTGGAATTGCACCGTGGTGCCGACCGCCATGCGCTCCCCGACGGCCAGCGACCGCGACCCGCGCACGGCGCCGAGGACGTTGCGGATGACGAAGTCGCCCGGGCCGAACGTCATCCTGTGCTCATCGACCGCGATGCCGACGTGCAGCCCCTCCGCCAGCTGGGCCCGCTCGTGCGGGCCGGCGGCCGCGACGAGCTCGTCCACCCTGTCGAGCGCGGGTCGTCCGGCCAGCTCGACGAGCTGGTTGCCGTCGGCCTGGGTGACGATCATCGGCTCGCCGACCGGCCGGCACCCCTGGGAGACCACGAAGGACGTCGCCACCCCGGCGGGGAGGACCACGGCGACCGCACCGTCGCTCACGACCTCGTCGTCGAGCACCAACCGGTTCCCGCCGGGAGCCCGCGCCGCCGACGCGACGCCACCCACCACCGGCACCGGGGGATCGAGGCTCGCGAGCATCTCGACCACCGCCTCCACCGGCACGGTGAACGGATCGGCGAGGAGCACCAGCACCTCGCCGGGACCGCACGTGTCGGCGGTGATGCCCCCGAGGGCCACGCCGGACGGGGTGCGGGCGGCCCGGATCCGCACCGGCCGGGGCGCCTCGGCCAGTCGTCCCGCCCACAGCGAGACCGCCGGCGCGTCCTCGACCTCCTGGTCGCCACCGATCACGGCCACCCCGGTGGCGCCCAGCAGCACGACCGGCTCGAGCAGCGCCCGCAGGGCGGCGGCGATGTCCTCGGTGGCCTCGACGTGGTGGGGCGAGACGAACACGACCGCCAGGTCGGGGCGCGGTCCGATCACCTCGAGGACGCGGCCGGCCACCTCGCCGGTGGCCTGCGCCGGGTCGGGGTGCAGCGACAGGGCGCTGGCGAAGGGCACGGCTGCTGCCCGGCGCCGCTACGCAGCGGGGCCGGGGACGAGGGTGTAGGGCACCACCGTGGCGTGGCCCTGGTCGATGCGGCAGTGGGCCTCGACCGTGCCGTAGTCGGCGAAGTCGAGCTCGGCCCGCACGAACCGGTAGGTGAACTTGCCCGGCTCGACCTGGAGCGGCTGCACGTTGCGGGCGACCTGGTCGCCGTCTCGCCGGAAGATCACCTCGAGCACGCCGGTACCCGGCTCGTCGGGTGCACAGCGGGCCAGCACGACCAGGTGGGGACCCACCGTGCATGGCGGCGGCTCGGGCGGGGCCGCCGAGAAGTGCACGCCGGTGAGGTCGATCTGGGTGGGCCCGCCCTCGAACGCCGGCCGCAGCTCCACGTTGTCGACGAACAGTGCCGCGACGATGTCCATGCCCCGAACGGTAGTGGGGCGGATCGGCGCCCCCGACCCGCCGGAGCGCCAGCCCTGCCGGCGTGCGGCGGCCCCGGCGGTACGGCGGCCCGGCAGGTCCTGTGGCGGGTCGAGGCGGCCCGGCGGGTCCTGTGGCGGCTCCGGCGGCTCCGGCGGGTCCGGTGGGTCCGGCGGGTCCGGCGGGGCGAGGCAATGACTCGCGCCCAGGCATTCTCGAGGCGATGACGTGCGGGGGCCGCAAGTGATTGCCTCGGGCTCGGTCCAGCGCGAGTGATTGCCTCGGGTCGATGCGGGTTGTCACGTGGCGGTCGGAGCCCCCGGCGGCGGTGGGGCCGCCCCGTGCGTGGCGCGGAGGCCGTGACGTCGCCGAGCGTTCGGCACCCGCCGACGGGGCGAAACGGTCCGAGGTACCGGTACCCCCGCCCGGTAGCCTCCAGCCCGTGGCGTACGACGGCGAGGCGAGCTCCACCAGGGAGGCGATCCTGCTCGAGGCGCGCCGATGCTTCTCCGAGCACGGCTACGAGGGCACGTCCCTCAACGACATCGCGGCGGGCGTCGGCATCCGCCGCGCCAGTGTGCTCCACCACTTTCCGTCCAAGGAAGCGGTCTATCAGCAGGTGTTCGAGCAGGCGCTCGCCGACTGGGGCGTCCGCATCAACAAGTCGGTGGACGACCCCGGGCCGGGCGAGGAGGGGTGGACGCACGTCGATCGCGTCCTCACCGAAGCCGTGCGCTGGTTCGCCGAGAACCCCGACTTCGTGCGGCTCGTGCGGCACGAGTCGCTCGCCGCCGGCAGCCACCTGAGCTTCGACCTGGGGGAGGCGCTGCGGCCGTTCTTCCAGCGGGCGGTCGGCTACTTCGAGCGCGAGATGGGGGAGGGGCGCCTGCGCAAGCACGACCCCGAGCAGCTGATCATCAGCGGCTACGGCGCCATCCTCAACTACTTCAGCGACGTGCACTTCCTCCAGGGCCTGCTCGGTCGCGACCCGATGGCGGAGGACGCCATCGAGACCCGCATCCAGGCGATCCGCGACTTCTTCCGCGCCGCCCTGGAACCCTGATCGCACGCCAGCCACGCTGCCGCCCTGGTTGTAGCGGCCGCCCCCAGCCGCCCCCGCGCACCGGACGTCCCGGCCGCACCGCCGCACGCCGGACGAGCGGGCCGTGCGCCGGCAACCGCGAAGGGTTGTGGTTGCCCAGCAACCCCAACCCTTCGCAGTTGTTCGCGCAACGATGGGGATGGCGGTCGCCGCCCGTCGCACCCACAGTGCGGGCCGGGCCGGGCCGGTCATCCGACCGGGCCGACCTGACTTCGGGAGGTTGACCGCGGGTCACTAGCGTGGTCGGTCATGCCCACGCTCTCTGAGGCGGACTCGAAAGAGCTGCTCGCCACATTCGGTGTGCCGTTCCCCACCGAACGGATCGTGTCCACCGCCGATGCCGCGGTCGACGCCGCCACCGAGATCGGCTTTCCCGTCGTGGTCAAGCTCGGCGGCGACGGCATCGCCCACAAGACCGAGCGTGGGCTCGTCCGGCTGGGCCTCGGCTCCACCGAGCAGGTCGCCGACGCCGCCGCGGAGCTGCTGGCTGCCGCCACCCCCGACGACGGCGAGGTGCACCTGCTGGTGGCGCCCATGCTGCGGGCCACCCGCGAGCTGATCGCCGGGCTGCACGACGACGACCAGTTCGGCATGACGGTCATGCTCGGCGTGGGCGGCATCCTGGCCGAGGCCGTGGCGGACGTGAGCTTCCGGCTGGTGCCGATCGACCGGGTCGACGCCGAGGAGATGATCGACGACCTCGAGCTGCAGAAGCTGCTCGGCCCGTTCCGGGGCGAGCCCGCGGTCGACCGGGCCGCAGTCGCCGAGGTGCTGCTCGGCCTGTCGGCCGCCGCCACCGAGCGCGATGACATCGCCTCGGCCGACCTCAACCCGCTGCTCGTCGTCGACGGGCGCCCCGTGGCCGTCGACGCCCTCGTGGAGGTGCGGGCATGAGCGCCGACCGCATCCCCGCCGAGCGCTTCCGGGCGCTGTTCGAGCCCCGTGGCGTGCTCGTCGCCGGGGCCTCGACCCACCCGGGCAAGTTCGGGTTCGTCAGCCTGCACAACATCCTCGCGTGCGGCTACGAGGGCAAGGTGTTCGCCACGAACCGCGACGGGGCCGAGGTGCTCGGCATCCAGACCGTCGCCGACATCGACGAGCTCCCCGACGGCGAGATCGACCTCGTCTTCGTGTGCACGCCGGCGGCCGCCAACCCCGACCTCCTGCGGGCCTGCGCCAAGAAGGGCATCACCGCTGCGTTCATCGCGTCGGCCGGCTACGGCGAGGCGGGCGAGGCCGGCATCGCCGCCCAGGCCGACCTCGTAGCGCTCGCCGACGAGCTCGGCATCCTGCTCGCCGGCCCCAACGGGCAGGGCGTGGTGTCGCCCCCCGCCAAGCTGTGCGCGCAGATCGTCGGGCCGTTCCCGCCGGCCGGGCACATCGGCATCGCCAGCCAGTCCGGCAACTTCGTGAGCTCGTTCGAGAACTACGCCCAGCTCACCGGCGTCGGCGTCAGTCGGGCCGTGTCTGCGGGCAACGCGGCCGCCGTAGGCGTGCCGGACTACCTCGAGTACTACGCGGACGATCCCGAGACCCGCGTCGCGCTGGCCTACGTCGAGAGCGTGGGCGACGGGCGGGCCTTCGTCGAGCGGCTCCGCGGTGTCGCCGAACGCAAGCCCGTGGTCGTCGTCAAGGGAGGAGCCACCGCCGGCGGGCAGCGCGCCGCCGCCAGCCACACGGGCGCGCTCGCCAGCGACGACCGGGTGTTCGACGGCGCGGTCCGCCAGGCCGGTGTGGCGCGGGCCGCCACGGTCGAGGAGGGCTTCGAGGTCGCGGCCACCTTCGCGTCGCAGCCGCTCCCGGCGGGCAGCAAGGTCGTCGTGGTGACCACCGTGGGCGGCTGGGGGGTGGTGGCGGCCGACGCCATCGCCGGCACCGACCTCGAGCTGGCCACCCTGCCCGACGACCTGATGGCCGACATCGACGCCCTGCTGCCGCCCCGCTGGAGCCGCAACAACCCGGTGGACATGGCCGGCGGCGAGACGCGCGACACCGTCCCCGAGATCATGCGGCTGGCGGCCTCGCACCCCGACGTCGACGCCGTGATCTTCCTCGGCATGGGCATCCAGTCCAACCAGGCCAAGCTCATGCGGGAGGGCCCGTTCTGGCCCGACCACGGCCTCGAGCGCATCGTCGCCTTCCACGAGCGCCAGGACGCCCGCTACGCGGAGGCCGCCGCCGAGGTGAGCGAGGCCACCGGCAAGCCGGTGCTGGTGGCGACCGAACTGGCGGTCACGTCCCCGGACAACCCCGGCCCCGCCGCGGTCCGCGCCACCGGACGCGTCTGCTACCCGTCGGCGAACCGCGCCGTCGTCGCCCTCGACCACCTGTGGCGGCGGTCGCGCTGGTTGGCGCGCCGAGACCTCGCGTGAGCCGCGACGACGACCACGCCCCGCGCCACTTCGCGGGCCGGTCGAGGGATCGGCGGCCGCCCGGAGACGGCGCTGACCGCCCCGATCCGGACGACTCGCGTCGGCGGGCAGATGGCCGGGACGCCGGGCGTTCCGGCGGTCATCCCGGTGGTCCTCCGGCGAGAGGGGCGGGAGGCGATACGAGTCGTTCTGGCGGGTCCCCGGCAGATGGCCGGGACGCCGGCCGGTCAGGTGCCTACTCCGGCGAACGTCCGTCCGGCGGTGGCAGGCCCGGGCCCGGCGCGCCCGGTGGCGGCCGGTCGGCGCCGCGCCAGGTCCATCCGCCTGCCGCGACGACGCAGCCGGGGAACACGGGTGTGCCCGACGCCCGGCGTGGGTCGTCCCGGCCACCGGTGACGGGACCCGCGGCACGGCCGGGACCCCGCCCCACCATGCGCACGCCCGGGTCGCCGCCGCCCGGACGACCGCCCGCGCCGCCGTCCGACGGTCCGGGCGCACGCCGCCGCGGGCGCTGGATCCTGCCCGCGGCGCTCGCCGTCGTCGGACTCGGGTGCGCGGCGGGGGCGGTCGCACTCGACGCCGATCCGGCAGCGACCGCCGTGGGCGTCGACCCGGCCGCCGCCACCC
>DASUQS010000263.1:0-9612 GCA_036280455.1 Acidimicrobiales bacterium | reverse complement strand
CTCGACGCGTTCGCCCGTCGGGCCACGTCGGTCGAGGCCCTCGCGGGTGCGACGCCCGACCCTGACGCGCTCGGGCAGTTCCGCGCGGCGATGGACGACGACCTGCAGACGCCCACCGCCACCGGGCTCCTGTTCGACCTGGTGCGCCGGGCGAACGTCGCCCTCGATGCAGGCGATGCGGCCGCCGCGGCGCCGCTCGCCGCCGGCGTGTTCGAGATCGCCGGCGCGCTCGGCCTGGCGCTGCGGACGGAGGCGGCCACGGCGCCCGACGAGGTCCTCGCCTGGGCCGCCGAGCGCGATGCGGCGCGTGCGGCCAAGGACTGGGCACGCGCCGATGCCCTGCGCGACCAGATCACCGCCGCCGGCTACGTCGTCGAGGACACCCCGTCAGGCGCGGTCGTCCGTCCGGCCTGAGCCCGGCGCCCGGGCTGTTTTCCCCGCCGCCCCGTCGGTTCGCCGTTCGGTCGGCAGTTGGTTCCCCGTTGTTCCGAATCCGTGGTGGGTCTGCTGCTGCTTTCGTAAGGACGTGGAACCGCGGGAGCCCCCTCACCCCGCTGTCAGGCGGTCCGGCGACCCTCCCCGTGCTGTCGAGCAGGTCCGACCCTCGTCGCCGTGGTGTCGAGCCGACCGGGCGCACCCCGCCACGCGGCGGCGGGCAGACCGTTCACTCCTCAGCGAGCCACGAGGCGCCCGAGATCTCGTCCCACCCGGTGGGATCCGCCAGGACGTCCCGGGCGCCGCGGGGGGACAGGTCCGTGCCGCTCC
Source organism: Acidimicrobiales bacterium (assembly GCA_036280455.1). Classification (GTDB taxonomy): domain Bacteria; phylum Actinomycetota; class Acidimicrobiia; order Acidimicrobiales; family VFJN01; genus ZC4RG19. The sequence goes on along the minus strand of DASUQS010000263.1, from coordinate 8,847 downwards.
ACGAAGCTCCGTCGAGGACCGTGATCTGCTGATCGCCCCGCGACAGGCGGCGGAACCGACCGGTCACGATGCTGAGGATGTACTCGTCGATCTGGTCGAGCTCGTGTGCGGCGCCGGTGTCGCAGGCATCACAGCCGCAGTACGGGAACGACATCACCCACACCGCCGGCTCGCCCACGCCGAGGGTGACGCCCGCGTCGTCGGTGTCGTCGATCCGGCTGCGGGCGACCACGAGCGGAAGTGCGCCCGCGACCCGTGGGACGGTTCGAGCGGTGCGTGAGATCACCGGCGTGGGAGGTGATCGCCACTGCACGCGCACGTCCCGTTCCACCGCCGCGAGGTCACGTTGCGCGAGTGCGTTCAGCCAGGCGTCGGCGCGGGCGCCGACGATGCGCCACCGGCCGGGATCCGTGACGCGCGAGTACTCGTCATCGTGGGGTGCGCGCCCCCGATGAGGATCCGCCCACCGGTCGAGGCCGCTGCCCGTGACGTCGAACTCGGCGTCGACGGCGGCGAGCAGCTCTGCGTCGGTGATCACAGGGCCATTATCGTCGCCGGTGAGCACGTCCGCCCGGTGGGGCAGGGCCGGAGGCGAGACCCCTCAGCGCAGCTCGACCGGGGTGCCTGCGTAGCGGGACCTGACGACGTAGGTGCCGGCGACCATGTCTCCGAGTCGCCGGTGCCCCTCCGAGAACATGGCGACCCACAACCCGAGGGGCAGGATCAGGCTGATGCCGTCGATCACGAGCATCAGTGTGCGCACGAGGGCGCGGCCGAACCCCGGTCGCCGGCCGTCGGGGCGGACGGTCCGCACACCGGTGATGAACTTGCCGACCGTCGCGCCGGTGGCGCCCTGCAGCAGCACGTCGTTGACGAGGACCCATCCGACCGTCAGCGCTGCCGCCGCGACGAGCGCGCCCGTGTCCGCCAGTGTCACCGTGTCATCGTCGGAGGGAGCGTCGAGGCACACACGCCCGCCGGGCAGATCGTCGGGGCAGTCGGCCGTGTCGAGGGTGTCGAGATCGGCGAACCCCACGATGGCCACGGCGAGGATGAGACCCCCGGCGAACCCGTCGATGACATAGGCGGCGATGCGCCGCCACAGCACGCGGGTGGGGTCGACGGGGCTTGCGTGCCGGCCGGGCGGCACGGTCGTGCGGGCGTCCATGAGCCGACGGTACGGCACGATGGAAGCCCGCACCACCACTCCCGGTGCTATGCGTCGAGCGCCGGCGACCTGCGGTCAGGCCCGCACGAGCATCAGGGCTCGGGCACCGGGCAGGCGGCGACGTCCTCGGTCGTCACGGCGGTCGGCGCCGATCCGGATTCCGGACGCCCCGGAGCGGGTGTCGGGCCCGCAGCCGGCTCACCGGTCACCTCCGGCGCCACGTCGCGCCGGGTGGCGAGCACCGACCCCAGCAGGATCAGCGCGAAACCGGCACCGGTGGCCAGCGTGACGTGCTCGTCGAGCACGAGGACGCCGAGCACCAGCGCCACCGCCGGGTTGACGTAGGTGATCACCGTCGCCCGCGACGGCCCGACCTCGGCGATCAGCTCGAAGAACGCCAGGAACGCGACCGCGGTGCACACGACGGCCAGCGCGATGACGGCGAGCACGGTGTCGCCGCCGGGCGCGTGGTCCGGCCACTGGCCCAGCCCGAACGGGATGTAGATCACGGCGGTGACCAGCAGCGACGCGGTGACGACGCCCAGGCCCGGCAGGTGGGCGAGGTGCCGCGCCAGGATCAGCGGTCCCAACGCGTAGAAGATCGCCACGAAGCCGACCGCGGCGACCGGGCCGGGGCTCGACGCGCCGACGTCGAAACCGACCAGCGCGGCGACACCGGCGAACCCGACGAGCAGCCCCACCACCCGTCGCGATCCCATGACCTCGTGGCCCGTGAGCTTCACCAGCACGGCACCGACCAGCGGCACCGCGGCCACGAGCAGGCCCGTCAGCGAGCTGGACAGATGCTGCTCCGCGTACCCGAGCAGCACCCACGGCAGGCAGATCTCGATCACGGAGTAGGCGAGCAGGGGGCGCCAGAAGGGCAGGACCGGCCGCAGCAGACCCCGGCTGGCGGCCAGCGGAAGCAGCAGCAGCCCGGCGAGCCCCGTGCGGGCGAGCACCAGGGTGGAGGGGGAGAGATCCTCGACCGCGACCTTGATGAGCAGGTAGGGGATGCCCCAGATCGCGCCCATGGCGATGAACAGCGCCCAACCTCGTCGGGACATGGACCCTCCTGGTCGAGACCGCCACCGGTGGACGGTGGAGCATCCTTCCAACCGGCCGTCTACGGGGCCACCCGGTTTCCGACGGGTGTGCCGACGATGCCGTGCAGGTGGCAGGCGGCGAGGTGGCCGTCGCCGGTGTCCTGGAGGGCGGGATCGACCGTGGGGCAGGGCTCGAACACCTCGGGGCAGCGGGTGCGGAAGCGGCAACCGCTCGGCGGGGCGGTCGGGCTGGGCACGTCGCCCTCGAGCACGATGCGGCGACGCGCCCGCTCGGCGGGCGGGTCGGGCAGCGGCACCGCGGACAGCAGCGCCCGCGCGTACGGGTGGGCCGGATCGCCGGCGACCTGTGCGTTGTCGCCGATCTCGACGATGCGGCCGAGGTACATCACCGCGATGCGGTCGCTCACGTGCTGCACGGCCGCCAGGTCGTGGGCGACGAACAGGTAGGTGAGGCCGAGCTCCTGCTGCAGCCGGTCGAGCAGGTTGAGCACCTGGGCCTGGATCGACACGTCCAGCGAGGCGATCGGTTCGTCGCACACGATCAGCTCGGGCTCGCCGGCGAGGGCACGGGCGATGCCGACCCGCTGGCGCTGGCCACCGGACAGCTCGTGGGGACGCCGGGGCCGGAACGACGGGTCGAGCCCGACGAGCCCCAGCAGCTCGTCGATGCGCGCGCGCCGGGCTGACTTGCCGGGGTGCAGGCCGTGCACCTCCAGCGGCTCGGCCACGATGCGACCGATGGTCTGGCGGGGGTCGAGCGAGGCGTACGGGTCCTGGAACACCATCGCCACGCGGCGCCGCAGCGCGCGGAGATCCCGGCGGCCGAGTGCGGTGACGTCCGTGCCGTCGAGGACGATGCGGCCCGCGGTCGGCTCGACCAGCCGGAGCAGAGCCAGGCCGAGCGTCGACTTGCCGCAGCCCGACTCGCCGACCAGCCCGAGCGTCTCGCCCCGCCGCACCTCGAGGTCGACCCCGTCCACGGCGCGCACCGGCGGCCCACCCCGGGAGGGGAAGTGCACGTGCACCCCTTCGGCTCGCAGCAGCACGTCGTGGCCGGTCGCGTCGGCGCCCCCGTGGCCGGCGTCGCCTTCGCCTGCAGCCCCGTGGCCGGCCGCGCCGTGGCCGGCGTCGCCCGAGCCCGCAGCGGTGGTCGCGGGGTCGCTCACGGCGAGCCGTCCTCGATGCGTGCCGGGTCGGCGGTCGCGTCCGGGTCGTAGAACGTCGCCACCCGATGGGGAATCCCGGCGGTGGCGCCCACGGGACGCAGCGGCGGCACCTGGTCGGCGCAGCGGGCGTCGCCCCGCACCGGGCAGCGGGGATGGAACGGGCACCCCGGGGGCAGGTGCACCGGGTCGGGGGGCAGGCCGGGGATGACGGCGAGGTCGCTGCGCCGGCCGCCCGCGGCACCGAGCACGGGCAGCGACGCCAGCAGTCCCCGCGTGTACGGGTGCTGGGGGGATGCGTACAGGGCGTCGACCGCAGCCTCCTCGACGATGCGTCCGGCGTACATGACGGCCACGCGGTCGGCGATGCCGGCCACGACGCCGAGGTCGTGGGTGATCCACACGACGGCCATCCCCAGCTCGCGCTGGAGGTCGCCGATCAGCTCGACGATCTGGGCCTGGATCGTGACGTCGAGGGCGGTCGTGGCCTCGTCCGCCACCAGCACCGTGGGGTCGCACGACAGGGCGATGGCGATCATCACCCGCTGGCGCATGCCCCCGGACAGGTGGTGGGGGTACGCGCGCAGGCGCTCGCGCGGCGACGGGATGCCGACCAGGTCGAGCAGCTCGACGGCTCTCTCCTGGGCGCGGCCGCGGTCGTACCCCAGGTGGACCTCCATGCCCTCAGTGAGCTGGCGGCCGACGGTGAGCACGGGGTTCAGCGAGGTCATCGGGTCCTGGAAGACCATGCCGATGCCGGGGCCGCGCACCTTCTGCAGCGCTTCCTCGGGCAGGGCGATCAGGTCCTGGCCGTCGAAGGTGGCGGTGCCGGTGACGGTGGCCGGCGGCCGGGGCACCAGACCGAGCAGCGAGAGCACGCTGACGCTCTTGCCGCTGCCGGACTCGCCGACGACGGCCAGGGTCTCGCCGGCGCCGACGGACCACGACACCCCGTTCACCACGTGCGCCGGCCCGCGCCGGGTGGCGATGCGCACCGTGAGGTCCTCGACGGCGAGCACGGGGTCGACGCTCTGGTCGGACGGCGCCATCACTGGCCTGCCGAGGCGGACTCGATCGCCGATCGCTGCCGTGGGTCGAGCGCGTCCCGCAGCGCGTCGCCGAGCACGTTGAACGAGAACACCACGGCGAAGATGGCCAGGCCGGGGAACACCGCGATCCACCACGCGTCCTGGATGAAGCCGCGGCCGTCGGCCAGCATCCGGCCCCACGACGGCTCCGGCGGTTGGGTGCCGAGCCCGATGAACGACAACGCCGCCTCGGAGAGGATGGCGAACGCCAGGCTGACCGACGTCTGCACGATCACCGGGGCGGCGACGTTCGGGAGGACGTGCCGCGCCATGATCCGCAGATCGCCGGCGCCGATCGACCGGGCGGCCCGCACGAACACCTCCTCGCGCACGCTGAGCACGCTGGCCCGGGTGACGCGGGCGAAGATCGGCGTGTAGACGATGCCGATGGCGATCATCGCGTTGGTCGATCCCCGGCCGCGGATGGCGAGGATCGCGATCGCCAGCAGGATGGCGGGGAACGCGAAGAGCACGTCCATGACGCGCATGATCAGGTCGTCGATCCACCCCCGGTAGAAGCCCGCCACCAGCCCGAAGACGACCCCGCCCACGAGGGCGATGCTCACCGCCACCAGACCGACGCGGAGCGACGGCTCGGCGCCGATGAGCACCCGCGAGAACACGTCGCGGCCCAGCTGATCGGTGCCGAACAGGTGGTCGAGGCTCGGCGCCTGGAGCTTGTCCTCGCTCGACACCTCGTTGCGGCCGTACGGGGCGAGACGCTCGCCGAGGACGGCGACGACGACGAACAGGGCCAGCACCACGACCGCCACCGCCGCCAGCCGGTTGCGCACGACGACACGTAGCAGCCCCCGCAGGCCGGCGGTGTCGTCGGGGGCGGCGACCGTCCCCGCCTCGACGGGTGCCGAGCCCATGCCCGCGGTCTCGTCGGCGGTCGATGTCATCGTGCCGTCACCGGTGCGCGATGCGGGGGTCGACGAGTGCGTACAGCAGGTCGACCACCAGGTTGACGACGAGGAAGAACAGGGCGAACAGCAGCACCGCTCCCTGCAGCAGCGGGTAGTCGCGGGTCTCCACCGCCTGGAGCGCGAGCTGGCCGAGCCCTTGCCAGGCGAACACGACCTCGACCACCACGACGCCGGACAGCAGGTACGCGAGCTGGATGCCCGTGACCGTGATGACCGGCACGAGCGCGTTGCGCAGCACGTGGCGGTTGATGACGACCCGCTGGGGCAGGCCCTTGGCGCGGGCGGTGCGCGTGTAGTCCTGCCCGAGCGCCTCCAGGGCGCTGGACCGCACGAAGCGCGTGAGGATCGCGCCCGAGACGGTCCCGACCACCACCGAGGGCAGCACCAGGTGACGGGCCCACTCGACCGGGTCCTCGGTCAGCGCCACGTAGCCGCTCGAGGGCATCCACCCCAGGGTGAGCGAGAACAGCAGGATGGCGACGATGGCCAGCCAGAAGTCGGGGATGCTGATGCCGGCCTGGCTGATGAACGTGGCGACGTAGTCGACCGCCGAACGGGGCCGCAGCGCGGAGACCAGGCCCAGCGGGAGGGCGATGAGCAGCGCGACGACGATGGCTCCGAAGGCCAGCGACATGGTGGCGGGCAGGCGTTCGAGGATGAGCTCGGTGACCGGCCGGCCGGATCGGAAGCTGACGCCGAGGTCGCCGGTGAGTGCGTTCCCGAGCCAGTTGACGTACTGCACGACGATGGGGTCGTCGAGGCCCGCCCGGGCGACGAGCGCGTCGTAGGTCTCCTGGTTGAACCGGGTGCCGAGCGCCAGCCGCACCGGGTCGCCCGGCACCAGGTGCATGATCGAGAACACCGCGATGCTGACGCCCCACAGCACGATGACCGCCTGACCGACCCGGCGCAGCAGGTAGCGGATCACGGGACCTCGACCGCCCTGATTTCCTTCGCGGGATCGGTCGCTCCAGCGACCAGATCCGCGAAGAAAATCGCGGGGGTGGGGGTCACGAGAGGCTGACCGTCTCGAAGTTGATGGCCCGGTCGGCCCGCAGCTCGTAGCCCTCGACGTCGCCGCCCCAACCCTGCACGACGCTCGGGTTGTAGAAGTAGATGTAGCTGTTGGCGTCCACGATGCGCTCGGCGGCCTCGTCGTAGAGGGCCTTGCGGGCGTCCTCGTCGGGTTCGGTGGCGGCCTCGTTCAGCAGCTCGTCGGTCTCGGGGTCGCAGTAGCCCTGGTAGTTGTTCTCGCCCTCGCAGACGTGCTGGCTGTGGTAGTAGCCGTACGGGTCGAGGTTGCCGAGCCAGCCCAGCATGAAGGCGTCGAAGTCGCCGGCGCCCTGCCGGTCGAGCCAGGTGCTGAACTGCTCCGTCTGGATGTCGACGGTGATGCCGATCTCCTCGAGGTTCGAAGCGATGACCTGCGCCACCTCGACGGTCTCCGGGTATTCGTCGGTGACCATGAGGCCCATCGTGAGGTCGCTGACCCCGGCCTCGTCGAGCAGGTCCTGGGCCGCGTCCACGTCGCGCTCGTAGGGGGCGTAGTCGTGGAACCAGAACGACTCCTCGGGGATCGCCGTCTGGTTCACCGCGGCCAGGCCGAACTGGGCGGCGTCCGCGATCGCCTCGCGGTCGAGCGCCAGGGCGATCGCCTCGCGCACCTCGGGCTGGTCGAACGGCGGCTTGGCGAAGTTGGTGGCCATGTACCAGTAGTCGACGCTCGGCACGTCCTCGACGGTGATGCTGTCGGACTCGGCCAGCTCCTCGACCCGCTGGGGCGGGATGTTGTCGGTCCAGTGGATCTCGCCGGTCTCCAGCGAGGTGAGGGCTGTGGTGGGCTCGCTGATGAACTGGAACTCGACCTCGTCGACCAGGGGACCCTCGTCCCAGTAGTCGTCGAAGGCGGTGAGGGTGACCCCGCCGGCGGACATGCCGCCCAGCTCGAAGGGCCCGGTGCCGTTGGCCTCGGTGGCGAGGTCGAGGTCGTCGGCGGCTCCCTCGGGGAGGATCGCGACGCCCTTGTAGCTGCCGACGTGGTCGAGCAGGTTGGGCGTCGGTTCGCTGAGGGTGAACTCGACGGTCGTGGCGTCGGGGGCGGTGATGTCGGTGACGGCGGCGAAGCGGTAGGCGTTCTGCAGCTCCTCGTCGATGATCCGCCGGAAGCTGTAGACGACGTCGGCCGAGTCGAACTCGGACCCGTCGTGGAACGTCACGTCGTCCCGCAGCGTGAACGTCCAGGTGAGCCCGTCCTCGCTGGTCTCCCACTCGGTGGCGAGCGACGGCTGGTAGGTCAGGTCCTCGGGATCGGGCACGACGAGCGTGTCGTACACGTTCTCCAGCACCTGGAAGCTGGCGTACGCCGTGGTCTGGTGCGGGTCGAACTGATCGGGCTGGGCGCTGATGGCGGCGATGAAGGTGCCGCCACCGTCGCCGTCACCACCGCTCTCCTCGCCGTCGACGGGGACGTCGTCCCCGCCGCCCGAACAGGCGGCGGCCAGCAACGCCAGGCCGGCGACCACCCCCGATGCACGTGTGCGGCGGGTGGTCGAGCGGCGCTCCGTCGGCATGGGCTGGCTCCCAGGTGTTGGTGATGCTGTCCAGGCGGCACGCGCCGAGGCAGCACACGCCGTCGTCCCAGCCCTACCCGAAGGTGCGTTTGCGTATGCGCGTGACTACGTCGGCGAGCGAGTGCCGCTGATCGCCGGTCGCGCCGTCTCGCGGGCAAGGCGGTCCAACACGTCGCGCAACTCGTTCACGTCGACCGGCTTGGTGAGGTAGCGGTCGGCGCCGGCACGGGTCAGCTGCTCCCGGGTGTGCCGCGTGGCGTCGGCCGACACGATCACCACGGGGATGTCGGCGGTGGCCGGGTCGGCCTTGAGGCGGGTCAGAACGTCGTACCCGTGCATGTCGGGAAGGTGGACGGCGAGCAGCACGGCGGCGGGCCGCACCCGGCGGGCGAAGTCGAGGGCCCGCCGGCCCTCGGCCACGACCTCGAGGTGCTCGGGTCGGTCCCGCAGCACGCGGGAGATCAGGTGCTGGTTGGCCACGTCGTCCTCGACGTAGAGCACGATCGAGCCGTCCTTGGTGGGCGGGCGGTCGTCCGTACCGGCTCGCTCGGTGGCGGGGGCGGCGGGTGGCGCGGCGGCGTCGGCGCGGTCGAAGTCGCACCAGAACGTCGAGCCTTCGCCCACCGTCGACTGCACGCCGACCTCGCCGCCCATCGCCTCGGTGAGCGTCTTGGACAGCGCGAGGCCGACACCCGTGCCGTCGATCCCTCGCGCCGCCGCGTCGAGCCTTTCGAACGGCTCGAACAGGCGCGCCGTCTCGTCGTCGGCGATTCCCGGGCCCGTGTCCGTGACCGACAGGCGGACGCGGTCGGCATGGTGCGGGGGCGGCGCGGTCGGCGCACCGCCGTCCGTCTCCTCGTTC
>DASUQS010000262.1:0-6945 GCA_036280455.1 Acidimicrobiales bacterium | reverse complement strand
AGATCCTGGTCGTGAACTGGCAGGCGCCCGTGGCGGCGCCCTTCTACACGGCGTCACCGGGCGACGACCAGGGGCTCACGGCGCGGCGGTCGTACCGCTGCCGGTCCAACCGCATCCTCGACATCGACGAGCTCGTCTTCGCCGCGGTGGCCGAAGCGGTGGCCGACAGCGCCGCCGAGGCACCCGCCCTCGACGACGCGCTGCTCGACAGCCTCGGCGCCGCCCGGTCCGGCGAGTTGAGCGACATCGTCGCCACCATCCAGGCCGCGCAGTACGAGGTGATCAGCCGCGACGTGCGGCAGCTGCTCGTCGTGCAGGGAGCGCCCGGTACGGGCAAGACCGTCGTCGGCCTCCATCGGGTGTCGTGGCTGCTCTACAACGTGCGCGACCAGCTCGCGCCGAACGACATCCTCATCGTGGGCCCGAACCCGGCGTTCGTCCGCTACATCTCGACCGTGCTCCCCTCGCTCGGCGACGAGGCGGTCGTGCAGCAGCCGGTCACCGCGCTGGGCCCCCGGGTGCGCGGCGGACGCCGGGAGGGCGCCCGGGTGCGCCGGCTCAAGGGTGACCGGCGCATGGCCGAGGTGATCGAGCGCGCCCTGCGCAGCCGCCAGCGCATCGACCCCGCGTCCGTGTCGCTCAGGGTCGGTGGCCGGCACGTGATCATCGACGGCGAGCTGGTGGAGGCCCGGGCCGCCCAGCTGGCGGAGGCGCCGCACAACGAGGTGTACAGCGAGCTGCGGAACTACGTGATCCGGCTCGTCGAGGCCGAGCTCCAGCGCGGCGGGGTGCGCGACATGGCCGCGCTCGACATCTCGCCCCGCGGGGCGGCGGGCCGCGAGATCGACAACTACTTGGAGCGGGCCTGGCCGAACCTGACGCCGCAGTCGTTCCTGCTCGAGCTGTTCTCCACGCGCCGTCAGCTCGATGCCGCCGCCGCGGGGCTGCTGCGCCCCGACGAGATCGACCTGCTCGCCATCCCCCGCGAGACCCGTCTGGGGGCGTGGGAGTGGTCGGCCGACGACATCGCCCTGCTCGACGCCGCCGACCACCTGCTCAACGGCACGAGGCGCGACTACGCCTACATCGTGGTCGACGAGGCGCAGGACATGTCGCCGATGCAGCTCCTGTCGATCGCTCGGCGGTCGAGGACCGGATGGATGACCGTGCTCGGCGACCTCGCCCAGGGGACCAGCCCGTGGGCGCAGGAACGCTGGGAGGACGTCGCCCGCCTGCTCGGCCGCCATGGGGTGCGGGCGGACCTCGTCCACCTCGAGCTCGCCTATCGCCTGCCCGCCGAGGTGCACGAGGTGGCCATGCGGCTGCTGCCGGTGATCGGCCCCGCGCTGACGGCACCGCAGGCGGTCCGCGAGGCCGGCGACGGGGTCAGCGTCCGCGCGACGCTCCCCGCTCTGCTCGTCGACGACGTCGTCGCCACCGTCCGCGAGCTGCTGGGAACGGGCCTCATCGGCCTCGTCGTCCCCGACGGGATGCGCGCGCCGATCACCCGCGCCCTCGATGCGGACGGGCTCAGCTGGTCGCCCGAGCTGCGGGCGATGGCGGCGCCGGTCGTGGTGCTGGGGCCGGAGGAGGCCAAGGGCCTCGAGTTCGACAACGTGGTCGTCGTCGAACCGGCGCAGATCGTCGCCGGACACGACCGGGGCCTGCAGGCGCTGTTCGTGGCGCTGACCAGGTGCACGCAGAGACTCGCGCTCGTCCACGCCGAACCGCTGCCCGTCGAGCTGGGACTGCCGAACCGCATCCCGGCAGCGGACCCTCCCTCCGAGGCCGGCGACCGGGCGGAGGAGGACGCGGAGATCGCCCGCTGGCTCGCCGCGACCGAGGCGGCGCTCGCACAGGCGGCGGCCACCGAGCCGCCGAGCCCCAGGCCGGCGACCCCGCCCGCGACCACGGAGCCCGTCCCCACGGCACCCGTCCCTTCCGCGCCCACGCCCGTCCCCACCGGGACGAACGGGCCCGTCCCCACCGGGACGAACGGATCGCATCCACGTAACCGGGCGACCGACCCCGCCGTCGTCACGGCGGTCGACCCGGCGCCTGAGGCGGTGGCGTCGCTCGTGTCCGCCGGTGCCGTGGAGCGCGAGGTGGCGCGCGCCGTGGCAGGCTCGCTCGTGCGGCACCTGACCCTCTGCGTGCAGCCGGAGATCGTGCCGCTCGTGATCGAGGAGATGCAGCGCTGGGTCGGCGGGGCTCCCGGTCCCTCCCCCACCGAGCCCGGAGCGGCGTCATGATGTGACCGTGCGCTACCCGGTCGATCTGGCGCTGGAAGGGTTCCACCTGCGGCACAAGCGGGCCCACGCCCTGTTGGCGCGCGACTTCGTCGGGTGGCTGCGGGTGGAGTTCCTCGGTACGGCGGCGGCGACCGGGGTGCTCGCCGCGCTGGTCGAGCCCCGCTCCGCGGACGAGCTGTCCGACGAACTGGGCGTGGCCGACAGGGCGCTGCTCGAGGCGCTCCTCCGGGTCGGCGAGGCGGTGGGCGAGCTGGCGCTCGTGGACGGTCGGTGGCGCCTGCGCGGCGTGCGGGCCCGGGCGATGGTCGACCCCGCGGTCGACGGCCTGGCCGCGCTGCCGGAGGAGGCGGTCCTCTACGGCACCGACGTCTACCGGCGGCTCGGCGACCGGCTGGCGGGCCACCCACCCGGCGATTACCTGCGCGAGCACGGCGAGCTGGTGGCCCGCACCTCGCGGCTGGTGGAGCCGCTCCTGGCACCCCTCGTCGCCGACGTCGTCCGCGCCCACCGGCCGGCGCGCGTGCTGGAGGTGGGATGCGGCACAGGTGTGAACCTGCGGCACGTGGCGCGGGTGTCGGCCGACGTCACCGGCGCGGGGCTCGATGTCGACCCGGACGTGGCCGCCCTCGCGGCCCGCAACCTGGACGCGTGGTCGCTCGCCGACCGGTTCACGATCCACGTCGGCGACGTGCGCGACCTGCCCGACGCGCTGTCGGGCCCGTGGGACCTGGTTCTCGCGCTGCAGAACATCTACTACTTCGACGGTCGCGACCGGCTGGACGTCCTCGCTCACCTCCGCCATCTGGCCACCGGCGGTGCGGTGGTGATCGCCACCGCGGTCGCCGGCACGGGCGACCCGGCGGCGGCCCACCTCGACGCCGTGCTGCGGTCGACCAACGGCAACACCGGGCTGCCGACCGTCGCCGAGCTGCGCGACGATCTCGTTGCCGCCGGGTTCGACACGGTCGACGAGCGACGACTGGCCCCGTTCCAACCCATGCGGGCCGTCGTCGCCTCGTGAGGCTCACCGGTCGACGACCGGCGACTCCCACAGGCCGACGCGCAGGTGGTCGGCCCCCACGACCACCAGTCCGTCGTCGACGACGGCCAGGTCGTACACCCGCTGGTCACCCCGGCCGCCGAGGGCGGCCTCGCCCGCGTCGCGCCGGGTGACCTCGCCGTCGGCGTCGATGCGCCACAAGGCTGCGTCCTCGTCGCCGCTCGAGTCGTCGGCGCCACCCACGAGCCATCCGCCCGACGGAAGGGCCACCACCGCCGCCGCCGACTGGTCGCCGGCGCCGCCGAACAGGTCGTCGTCGAGCCGAGCCCACGTGATCCCGTCGGACGACGTCCACACCGCGGCGTCGTCGTTTCGGCCGGCGTCGACCTCGCCGACCACGACGTAGCCGTCCTCGCTCGCCGCACAGTCCCAGACGGAGTGGCTCTCCTCCGCGAAGGCCCCGCCTCCCTCCGGTGCACCGGCCACCCAGACGCCCTGCGGATCGCGGTGCCGCACGACGGCGCTTCCACCCGACCGGTCGGACGAGCTGCCAACCGCGACGACCGAACCGTCGGGTGCGACGCACGCGCCGTCGAAGCTCTGGTCGCCGACGCCACCTGCCGCCGCATCCTCGCCGCCCCACGAGAGCCCGTCGGAGCTCGCCACCACCAGTCCGTCGCCCTGGAAGCCGCCGCTGCCGTCCTCGACGAACGTGCCACCGACGGCGATCCATCCCTGGCCGACGGGGACGACTGCGTCGAGCCAGGAGTTGCCGGGGCCGCCGACCGGCGCAGTCGACGGGGGCTCCGCACCGTCGTAGGGCCCGTCGGGCGTCGAGCCGAACGGGGGGAGGGCCTCGGTACCGATGCGGGTCCAGTGCTCGTCCTCGTCCCGCGTCCAGACGACGCCGTCGGGGCCGAAGTTGGCGCCGCCGCGCCGCATGGCGCCGAGGCGCTGCTCCATGCCCACCGCCACGACGCCGGTGGCCGTCGCGACGAGATCGTGGACGGGGCCCGCGTCGAGTCCGATCGTGCGGCGCCGCCACGTGCCGTCCGCGGCCCGCGTCCAGACGGCGCCGGTGCTGGACGCGAAGCGCTCGGACGTCGACGCCCCCGTACGCCGGCCGCCCACCACGACCGAGTCGCCGGCGACGGAGACCGCACCGGCCTGGGGAGCGGCACCGCCGTTGGGCATCTCCGCGCCCTCGCTCACCTCCCACGCGCCGTCGGACAGTCGGAGGACCGCGGGCGGGCTTCCCAACGCCACCACGAGACCACCCGCGGCATCGACGTCGCCGAGGTCGACCCCGTCCGGGAAGTAGGTGTCGGTGAGGTCGGGGGCCAAGGTCCATGCCGAGCCGTCCGTCGACTGCCAGACGTGCGGCATCCAATCGCCGCCGCTCGCCACCCAGCCGTCGGGCGTGGCGGCCAGCCGGTCGACCGCCACGCCGTTGGTGGAGAAGCGCCCGTTGTCGTGCAGCGGCAGCGGGGTCGGGTTGGACCAGGAGCGGCCGTCCGCCGAACGCCAGACCAGGGGGACGGTGCCCTGGTGCGAGATCGTCGCCGACCCGCCGATGGTGTAGCCGTCCGCCACCGCGACGCTCTGGAGCGACCACTGTGCGGCACCATCGGCGGCCGGGAGGTCGACGGGCGCCCACTCGACGCCATCCGTGCTCGACCAGGCGAGACCCTCGCTGCCCGCATCGCTGCTGCGGTTGCCGACGGCGACGAGGCCGGCAGGACCGAGGCCGATGTCGAGAACCGACTCGTCGCCCGTGGCGTCGAACACGCCACCGGGGCCGCCGTCGACGGACTGCCACTCCTCGCCGTCGGGAGTGAACCAGAGGAGGGGACGCCCCTCGCCGTCGACGTTCTCGAACCCGAGCGCCAGGGCTCGGGTGCCGTCGGTGACGAGGCGGGTGGCTGCTTGGCGCCCGTCACCGTCGGTGCCGGGGACGTCGAGTCGCTGCCATCCGCCGTCGACCTCGCGCCAGAACCCGGCGTCCGCGTCGGCCCCCGCCCCGATCCCACCCGCCGCCATGCGCCCCGCGCCGTGGACCGCGAGGGCGGCGAACGCCTCGCTGACCTCCGGATCGGCCGGCGGCACGTCGACCCGCTGCCAGGTGGCGGCATCGGCGGACGTCCACACCGCGGCGGTGAACTCGCCGAGGTCGGGATCGAGGAGCGAGCCGACGATCGTCCACGGCGCACCGGCCTGCGCCGGTGGGACCAGATCGGCCAACGAGGAGGATGTGGACGTCTCGGCCAGGTCGTCGGCCTCGACCCGGACGAACGTCGGCTCGGGTGGCTCGGCCTCCGGGGACGCGCTCCCGGAGGCGTCCGAGCAGGCTGCGCCGACGACCAGGACACCGGACACCAGGCACCGGTAGAGATATCGGAAATGCATGATGCACACTCTATGGCATGGCAACACATTGAATGCACTCGAACGGTCGAGACGGCACATGATGTCGTCGCAGTCGCTGACACGCGGCGACGCCGGTCGTCGAGCTCGGGCTCGTCCGGCGCAGGATCGTCCGGCACCGGCGCCCACGGATACGGTCCGCCGATGCGCGCCGACCGCTTCGCACCCCTGCCTCCCGCCGCTGCCGAGCGGTGGGCCAAGTTCGCCAGGTGGGACCGCACGTACTTCCCCAACCTCGTCGGGCTCCAGGTCGAGGAGCTGCGCGCCGACTACTGCCGGATGCGGCTGCCGTACCGGCCCGAGCTCGAGCAGCCCGCAGGCCTCGTGCACGGCGGCGCCATCGCCACGCTGGTCGACACCGTCGTCGTCCCGGCCGTGGGGGCGGCGTATCCCTCGAACTGGCGCTACTCGACGCTCACGATGGACATCCAGTACCTGGGCGCCGTCGCCGGGGAGGACGCGATCGCCGAGGGCTGGGTCACCCAGCGGGGCCGGTCGATCGTGTTCTGCCAGGTGGAGGTCGTCACCGCCGGCGGCCGCACCGCCGCCACGGCGTCCCTCACCTACAAGGTCAGCCCGCCGCGCTGACGTCGGCGCCGCCCGAGGCCCTCCGGGGCCGCCGGGGATCGACGCCGTGCGCCCGCCAGGTTCGGCGCTGTCAGCCGCCGGGCACGACAGCGTCGGCTGCGTCCACGAGTCCCCACCCGAAGCGGGCCAGGTCCACCAACGGCAGCGCGGCCAGGTCGGCCAGCGGCACCCAGGCCGCGAGGTCGGTGCTGCCGCTGACCTCGTCGACGAGGTCGCGACCGTCGACGCGGAGCTCGTGGACGATGCTCATGAAGTGCAGGGGATCGAACGGGCGCTGCGGCGTCCGCTCGAAGATGGTCGAGTACGCGCCGAGCACGCGGCCGACGGTGGACCGCAGACCGGTCTCCTCAGCCACCTCGCGCACGAGCGCCTCCGCCGGGGTCTCGCCCCACTCGATGCCGCCGCCCGGAAGGCTCCACCGGCCCACCTCGTGCGCCGGCGGCGCGAGCCGCACCAACAGCAGATGATCGTCGGCGACGCACACCCCGTGCGCCGAGATGCGGGTGAGCTGCCGGTCGGCCACGGCCGCTTGCTACCACAGAGGAGCGGTCACAGCTTGGCCAGCGCACTCGGCTCGCTCAGGCAGGAGGTCGCACGGATCGGGCGCGTCCCGCCCAGAAGTTCCACGTTGTTCAGAATCCCACCGTCGGACAGCGACTGGTCCCCCGGTCCGTCCGAAGC
>DASUQS010000261.1:0-4223 GCA_036280455.1 Acidimicrobiales bacterium | reverse complement strand
GCCCGGTGGGCGTCTCCAGGAGGATGAGCGGGGTTCCCTCGGCAAGACCGGCGCGTGCGCGCACCTCGGCCGGGACGACGATCCTTCCTCGATCTCCCACCGTGACGGTATACGTCCCACTCATCGCAGGAGCATACCACTGCCCGTCGTCAGGTGGGACACGGTCGTCCGGTCAGTCCGCGGCCGTGGTGGCGTCGGCGACCGACGCGTCGTAGCCCGCAGCCAGAGCCCGGAGTTGGGTGGCCCCGTCGCCGTGGAATGACGAGCCGTGCATGAGCGCCAGCGTCGTCGGCGCGAGGTCGGCGAGGCCGGCAATGGTCGACCCGACCGCGGGGCCCAGCGACGTCGCGTGGAACAACTCCTCGGTGGCCAGCGCCGGGTCGACCACGTCGTCCTCCGTCAACGCCGGGCCCTGGCCGGCGTGCGTGAACAGGTCCCCGGCGAACAGGGTCGCCGTGGTCTCGTCGAACCAGAGCCCGCTCTCCCAGTTGTGGGGCACGTGCGGCGTGGCGAGGAACCGCAGGCGATGCGTCCCGAGATCGAGGGTCTCGTCCCCGATCGCGTGCGGCGGGCGATCAGCCATGTCGTTCAGCGAGATGGCGCAGGCGAGAGCGCTGTGCACGACCTCGGCGTCCGGCGCGTCCGCCAGCAGCAGGTTCATGGCCCCGCATTCGTCGGCCTCGACGTGGCCGAACCCGACCCACCGCAGGGTGTCGAGCGGGAGCACACGACCGATGGCGGCCGACACCAGGGGGTACAGCCCGCGCATCCCGGTGTGGAACAGGAACGGCTGCTCGTCGCGCACGAGGAACTGGTTGAAGCTCATGCCACCCGGCCCCACGTCGGGGATCTGGGTCGAGAGGCGGAAGATGTCCGGGGCGATCTCGTCGACTGTGGTGTCCATGCCGCCAGCATGCGCCGGCCCGCAAGGACCGGCGTCGGGCGATCCCCCTAGGTCGAGCCCCCATTTCCCGTGGCCGCCGCCCGCACCGATAGGGCCGCAGCCTCGGCCCGGCTGCGGACCCCCAGCTTCGCCAGCACCCGTCCCACGTGGTGCTCGACGGTCTTGGCCGAGATGAACAGCCGTTCCGCGATCTGCGCGTTGGTGAGCCCCCTCGCCACCGCGTCGAGGACCTCGCGCTCGCGCCGGGTCAGGGATCCGACCGCGGCGGCCGGGTCGCGCGGACGCCCCCCTCCGGCCTGGCCGAGCTCCCGCAGCAGGGCATCGGTGCGGTCCCGGGCCGGCTGCGCGCCGAGACGGTCGAATGCGGCCCGCGCGGCGCGGGCCTCGTCGACCGCCGCGGCCGTGTCGCCGTCCGCCGCCAGCACCTCGGCGAGCGCCAGCCGCAGCATCGCCAGCGCCATCGGGTTGTCCCCGTCGAGCAGCCTGGACTTGGCGGTGGCGAAGGCCTCTCGGGCGCCGGGGCGGTCGCCGGCGGCGGCGCGCACCCGTCCATCCGCGACCTGCGCCGCAGCCGACACGGATGCGAGGTCGACCCCGGATGCCACGGCGGCGAGGTCGTCGGCCGCCTCCCGGGCCCGTGCCGGCGCGGCACGGTCGAGCTCGACCTCGACGAGCAGCGCCAGCAAGGGAGCACGGCGCAGGGCATCGCCATCGAGCTCGGACACGCCCCGCCGCAGCACCGCGGCGGCGAGGTCGAGCTGACCGCGCGCCCGATGGACGCGGGCGAGCGGTCCGCAGCTCGTGACGGCGTCTTCGAACGGTGAAAGCAGGTCGGCGGCCTCGTCGACCCGTCCCTGATCGAGGCGCAGGTCGGCCAGATGGGCGACCGCCAGCGCGCGGTGGGCGATCGTCGGATCGCCGGGCGGCCCGAGCGCGGCGAGCAGGTGCTCCTCGGCGGCCTGCCACTCGCCGATCGCACCGAGCACCGACCCGTACGCGACCCCGCAGTGGGTGCGCATCACCCGGGGCCGCCCGGCCAGGTCGTCGGTGAGTCGCGTGGCGACGCGGCTCCACTCCTGCGCCCGGCTGTGGTCGGCGGCCCGGTCGGCCGCGCTGAGCATCGAGCAGTAGCAGAGGCCGGCGGTGTCGCGGTCGACATCGCCCGCGGTGAGCGTGGCGAGGGCGGCGTCGAGCCGGGCGAACCCGTCGCGGGTGCGGCCCATCGAGACGAGCGCGAGCCCTCCGTCGGCCAGCGCCCGGGCCTCCAGGGCGGCGTCGCCGTGCTCGACGGCGATCGCCAACGCCCGATCGGCGCCGGCGAGCAGCTCGTCGAGGTCGGTGCGGTCGCACGCCATCACCACCAGCTCGAGGTGGCCGAGCTCGACGCACGGTCCCTCGTCGGCCAGGACGGTCCGCGCCCGCTCGATCCACCCCCGGGTGACGGCCACGGACCGGGGGTCGCTGCCGAACAGCCGGGCGACCTCGATCGCAGCCCGGGCCGCCTGCCGAGGAGCGCCGCCGGCGCGGTGGAGCCGGAACGCCTCCTGCCACTCGCGCCCCGCCTCGACGTAGCGCTCGTCCATCATGTGCAGCACGCCGGCGAGGAACCGGCCGTCCCCGGAGTCCCGCGCCGCGAGCGACGCCGTCACGGCGGCCGTGGCGCCGTCGATGTCGCCCGCCGCCAGCGCCGCCTCGGCCGAAGCCAGCAGGTCGGGTGCCGTTGCGCCCACAGCGGGAAGGCTACGACGATCCGGCCGGACCGATGCGCGCTCAGCGGTGACCGTGCGCCTGCGACCCCGCGACTACGCCGAGAGCTCGGTGCCGAGGATCGAGACGAAGCTCACCATCTCGCCCGGGTAGCCACCCAGGTTGTGGGTGAGCGCCAGGTTGCGGTCACCGAGCGTGCGGATGCGGCGCTCCTCCGGCGCCTCCCCCCGGAGCTGCAGCCACGCCTCGAACATCATGCGCAGGCCGCTGGCTCCCACCGGGTGGCCGAACGACTTGAGGCCGCCGTCCGGGTTGACCGGCAGGTCGCCCTCGAGGTCGAACGTCCCGGCCAGGATCTCCTTCCAGGCCGTGCCCCGGTCGGCGAAACCCAGGTCCTCCATGAGCACCAGCTCGGTGGGCGTGAAGCAGTCGTGGACCTCGGCCATGGCGATCTCGGCCCGAGGGTCGGTGACGCCGGCCTGGGCGTAGGCGTCGGCAGCGCAGGCGGCGATCTCGGGGAAGGTCGTGTAGTCGTAGGCCGGGTCGGTGAGGCCGGACCCGTTGCCGGCCACGAACGACAGCGCCTTGATGTAGAGCGGATTGTCGGTGTAGCGGTGTGCGTCCTCGGCCCGCACGACGATGGCGGCCGCGGCGCCGTCGGCGACGCCCGCGCAGTCGAACACCGACAGGTCGCCCGCCACGGCGGGCATGGCGCAGATCTGGTCGACCGACATCTCGCGGCGGAACTGGGCGCGCTCGTTGCGCGCCCCGTTGTGGTGGTTCTTGGAGGCGATGCGGGCCAGCACCCGGCGCAGCTCGTCGCGGTCGACGCCGTAGCGCTCGGCGTAGGCCGGGGCGACCATCGAGAACATCGCCGCCGCGGTGAGCGTGCGGTTGGTGCCGTCCGTGGGGATCGGGAAGGCGTTGAGGCCCTGGTAGCCGGAGTCCTTCACCTTTTCGACGCCGACCGCCATCGCCATGTCGTAGGCGCCCGACGCCACCGCGTAGGCGGCCTGGCGCAGGGCCTCGGACCCGGTGGCGCACATGTTCTCGACCCGGCTCACCGGCTTGCCCTCGAGCTGGAGCGGCTTGGACAGCACCATGCCGCTCATCCCCGACTGGGCGGTGCCGAGCCAGTAGGCGTCGACGTCGTCCTTGGTGACGCCCGCGCTGGCGAAGGCGTCGTCGGTGGCGTCGACGAGCAGGTCGTCGAGGCCCTTGTCCCAGTGCTCGGCGAAGCGGGTGCACCCCATGCCGACGATGGCGACCCGGTCGCGGATGCCGTGTGAGCCCATGTCAGCTCCCCTCGCCCGCACGCACCGGGCGGGCCTTCCAGAAGTAGTTGTGGATGCCGTCGGACGTGAACAGCTTGCGGAACGTCATCTCGACCCGTCCACCGATGGTGACGTCGTCGACGTCGACATCGGTGAGCTCGACGGGCAGGCGGCCGCCGCCGTCGAAGTCGACCACCGCGAAGATCACGGGCGGCGACGGCGAGTACGCGAGCCGGTCGACCGTGAACGTGACGATCGTGCCCAGAGCATCCGCCATCGGGCGGTCCCGACCGTCGCCGGGCGCGGGCGGCAGGTGGACGGCACCGTCGGCGTCCTGC
>DASUQS010000260.1:0-21215 GCA_036280455.1 Acidimicrobiales bacterium | reverse complement strand
GCCGCCTCGTCGAGGGTGGCGCGGACCGCGGGCGGCCCCGGCGACACGCTCGACGAGGCGGACCCGTCGGATCCCGGGCCGAGGCCTCGCGCGTCGAGCGCGGCGAACAGCGCGTCCTGCGCCGGTGTCGGTGGCGGGTTGATCGACAGCGCGTCCCCCAGCTCGTCGAAGAACGACGCGTCCGTCGGGATGGCCTGGGGCGTGCCCGCCGGCTGGCCGAGCGGGGGCGGGGGCGCCGGTGCGTCGTCGCCGGTCAGCGCGCTCAAGGGGCGGAGGGACACCTCGCGGCTGATTGCCGCGACCTCGGCGGCGTCGGCCTCGTCGTCGACGAGGAACCGCCCGAGCAGGAACACGAGCGGCGTGTCCGACCGCAGCACCTCCACGCCGGGGGGCGCCTCGCCCTCCCAGCCGGGCGGGGCGACGAGCCAGGTGCCCGCCTCGCCCCCGGTGGCGCGGGTGCCGACGTAGGCGAACGACTCGGTCCAGGTGTCGAGGAACTGGTAGGTGAAGTACCGGTCGTCGATCTCGGGCACGGTCAGGGCGACGGGCTCGGACCGCAGGTCGAGTACGGCGATCGAGTAGAGGGTGTCGCGGTTCGGCGCGACGACGGTGCGGCTGTCCGGCCCGGCCAGGGCGGGCTGCCAGAACAGGTGGTTCACCCCGAGGAGCCCACCCAGCCGCTGCAGCGTGCGCATCGACACCACCAGCGGGTAGCCCGCCACGTAGGCCTCGGCGGCCAGGTCGACGTCGGTCATCTCGTCCAGGTCCTCCCTGCTCGCCGCGGTCGCCGCGGTGTCGGTGGGGTCGGGGCCGCCGCCGGCGTCGCCGGAGCCCGTGCCGTCCGCGCACGCGGGTGCGACGGCGAGGCAGCCGACCACCAGGGCGGCGACGACCGCCCTCATGCCAGCCGACCCGGCGGGGCCGAGGCAGGGGCGCCGGCCGGGGCGGCCTCGGCGTCGAGCACCGGTTCGAGGTCCGGCGGGAACCACGTCGCCCCGACGACGGAGGCGGCGCCCTCGTAGGCGCGCAGCACCAGGACGCACGGTCCCGCGGGCGCCGGCAGCCAGTTGGCCGTGACCGCCGGGCGGTCGTGGCCGATCGTCACCGTGAGCGACCCGTCCGGGTCGCGACACAGGCCGGGCGTGCGGTCGCCGATGCTGTGGCGGCCGATCTCGTTGTCGACCAGGAACATGTCGGGCCCGTACAGGGTGAGCGACCAGAACCCGGCGACAGGGGGCTCCCCGGCGTCGAACCGCAGCAGGGCGGGCCGGCGGCCGTCGATCACCCGGCTGTAGGACCGGTTCTCCGCCGGCAGGTGTCCGGCCAGGCTGTACTTGGCGAACGCGGCCCGGTAGGCGACGTCGTCGCCGAAGGCGGCCCCGCGCGCTCGGGTGCCCCAACCGTTGCCGGTGCGGTCGACCCCGCCGCCCGCGGCGGCGAGGCGCGCCTCCCCGGCCGCCACACCTGCCGCCAGCACGTCCGGCGGGGGCGGGTCGGCCAGCAGGCCGGTCAGGCCCGGCGGCGGGGACGGGTGCCAGGGCGCCGGCGGGTCGGCGGCCAGGGCGGCGCGGAGGTCGTCGAACCAGCGGACGGCGGCCGTCGACGCGTCCGCCATCCCCGGCTCGGGCCCCGAGCGCACCGGGAGGGGCTCGGACGAGGCCGTCGGCGGGCTCGACCGCTCCGCGGCGTCCCGCGGGGCCGGCGAGCCCCCAGCTGCCGCCGGACCCGAACCCGCGGCGGACTGCGAGCGATCACCGAGCGCCGGCGGGCCCGCCGGCGTCTGGTGGGTGCGGATGCCGGCCAGGGCGCGGCAGGCTGGGCCGAGGTCCTCGGGACCGTCGACCACGACCCTGGCCAGCATCCACACCGTCGGCGTGGCGACGGGGACCACGCCGAGGCTCTCGTCGGGCCGGTGCGGGGCGTCGGCGTCGAGCGTCACCTGCACCCGCGCACCCGCGGTGCCGTGCAGGCGCCGGCACACGTAGCTGACATTGGTGTACGCGTCGAGCAGCATCACCGACCAGTAGCGGTCCGGCCGATCCATGGCGGCGACGTCGAGGGTCACCGGTCCGGCGGACAGGTCGAACCACGCCGAGGCGTAGAGCGTGTCGTTGTTGGGTGCCACCACCGAGCGGTCGGCGGCGGTCGACAGCCTGGTGCGGGCCACGAGCCGGCCGGCGGCACGGGCGCCGGCCGCAGCCCGCGCTCGGTGCACGGCCACGAGCGGGTAGCCCCACACGTACGCCGTGGCGACGGCGTCGAGCGTCGTGCGACGACGTGCTGCCTGCGGTTCGGTGGCCAACGCTTTCTCCGGACGACGAGACGGGAACTGTCTCGACGGTTGTACGGGACCGCCGAGTTAATGTCAACCATTACTCGACGGCGCGGGCCCGCTTCCCCGACCTCGCCGACGTTCGCAGGGTGGCCAGCGTCTCGGCCGACGGTTCGGCCGCCAGCCCGGCGACCAGGATGTCGATCAGGTTCTCGAGGAACAGGTCGCCGCCCGCGGGCGTCCCCGGGTCGTCGGGCTGCTCGTCCAGCAGCTGCGCGCGCAACCCGAACAGGCTGATGAGCTGCGCCCGGAGGGCCGCCAGGCGCTCCCGCCGGACGGCCGCCGGCAGGCCGCCGAGCGCCTCGGTCAACCACCGCACCACGGTCCGGCCCGACGGGGCGTCGGCCACCCGGAACGGCCGCTCGTACGCGAGGGACGGGTGGCTCAGCTGGGCCACCAGCCGCAGGTGGGCCCGCCCGAGCTCGGAGGACAGATCCTCGGCCATCGGCGCGGCCAGCGCGTGCACGAGCACGCGCAGGTCGTCCGTCGCGCCGTCGGCCTCGATCGCCGCCACCAACGGTGCGCGGCGGTCCTCGACGGCCTCGACGTGGCGCCGCAGGATCTCGGCCACGAGACCGTCACGGCCCCCGAAGTGGTAGTGCAGCGCCGACTCGTTCCTCGCGCCGACCGCCTCGTGGAGCTGCCGGGCGGTCACGCCGGTGACGCCGCGGCGGGCGAACAGGACGGCGCCATGCCGGAGAAGCGCCTCGCGCGTGGAGGATGCGGCCACGCCGAGACCCTACGGGACCGTGCGGGCGTCCTCGCCGACCGGCCGGCCGCCGGGCTCAGCCCTGCGCCGCGCCGAAGAACACCCGCTCGGCGTTGCCGCCGAGGTACAGGGCGCGTGCCTCGTCGTCGAGGCCGAGGTCGTCCAGCTTGGCGAGGGCGCGCTCGGGGCTGAGCATCGGCCAGTTGGTGCCGAACATGACCCGGGTGCGACCGCGGCCGCGCATGTAGTCCACGAGCGCGGCGGGGAGACGGTGCACCGCGTAGGCCGACGTGTCGACGTGGAAGTTCGGGTACTTGGTCGCCAGCGACAGCACCTCGTCGATCCACGGGTAGCCGACGTGGCCGCCGACCACCACCAGCTCGGGGAAGTCGAGGAGCACCTCGTCCAGGTACGGGATCGGCCGACCCGGCTCGGACGGGCAGAGGGGGCCGGTGTGCCCGATCTGGGTGCAGAAAGGCAACCCGGCCTCGACGCAGGCGACGTAGACGGGGGCGTAGCGGCGGTTGTTCGGCGGCAGGTTCCACAGCCACGGCACGACCCGCACCCCGACGAACCCCTCGTCGGCCCGCCGGCGGATCTCCCGGACCGCTTCCATCGGTCGGGCCAGGTCGACCGTCGCCAGGCCGGCGAAGCGGTCGGGGTGCCGGGCGACGAGGGCGGCGACGTCGTCGTTGCTGATCAGCTCGCCGGTCGGCCCGTGCCAGGCCGAGAGCAGCGCCCGGTCGACGCCGGCCGCGTCCATCGCCGCCAGCAGCATGTCGACCGGCGGTGCCACCCGGTCGATGCCCGTCCACCGCAGCAGGGTGTCGAGCCAGGGCTGCTGCATGAACCGCTCGTTGGGCTGCTGGGCCCAGGCGTCGATCGTCAGCATCGGATGCCTCGCACATACTTCATATGCGAAGTATCTTGCTGAGCGGTCGCCGGGTCAAGGCCCACGGCTCCGATGTACCGGGTCGGTCGCTGGATCGGATCGACCGATGCCCGGAACCGGTCGGCGCACCGAATCGGTGGTCGGTGCCCGTGAGCGGTCGATGCATCGCGTCGGTTGCCGCATCGGACCAGAGGCCCCGCCCCCGCCGTGCGATCATCCCGCCATGCCCGCCCCCGATGCGCCGTACTACTTCCTGCTCGTGCAGGCCACGAACGCGGTCCGGCGCTCCAGCGACCGGGCCGCGTCGGCCGCCGGCGGGATCTCGACCGCGCAGGCGGGCGCCCTGTTCGCCATCGCCGAGGCCGGCACCCCGTCCCAGCGCCAGATCGGCGCCACGCTCGGCCTCGGCGAGGCAGCGGTCACCGGCCTGGTCAACCGCCTCGAACGGCTGGGCCTGGTGCGACGGCACGCCGATCCCGACGACCGCCGCGCCCGCCGGCTGGCGCTCACGGAGGACGGACGCCGCGCGCTCGACGCCATCGAGCCGGCCCGGCTCGCCCTCAACCGCCGGATCGCCGAGCTGCTCGGCGACGATGCCGAACGGGTGGCCGCCGCCCTCCAGCGGCTCGCCCGCATCGACGTCGACACCGCCTGACCACCGCCCCGGCGCGGACCCGACCGCACGGGACGTTCCCCCGCCCGGCCGGGTCCGCCCACGGCGGTCAGGGGTCGACCAGGGCCTCGGTGACGACGCGGGCGGTGTCGGCCTGGTCGTAGTCGGCGGCGACCTGGCTGGGGCCGAGGCGGACGACCACGGTCTCCGAGCCCGGATCCACCTGGACGATCTGCCCGCCGAGGCCGCGGGCCCAGTACATGTCCTCCGGCGCACCCGGTGCCATCTGGGTGTGCGGTGCGGTCCGGCTCTCCTCCAGGGTCATCGGCGCCAGCGGGCCGGCCACCGGGCCGGGGCGGTTGAGCCACCACAGGTACCCGTAGGCGGCGTTGATCTCCTGCGAGGCGCCCCCGGTCGCGGCCTCGACCCAGTCGGCCGACACCACCCGGTCACCGCTCCAGCGACCCTCCCGCAGGAACAGGTAGCCGAAGCGGGCCAGGTCCTGGCACGTCGACTGCAGCCCGAAGAAGGTGTTCGTGTTCCCGGCGGGATCGTGGGTCATCTCCGAGTGCGCCATGCCGATCGGGCCGAGGAGCCGCTCGTCGGCCATGGCGGCGGGGTCCTGCCCGGTCGCCTCCTCCAGCACCGCGTCGAGGGCCTGGATGGCGGCGTTGTTGTAGGCCCACACCGTGCCGGGCTCGGCATCCTGGCCCAAGCCGACCGCGTAGCCGGTGCGGTCGGGCGCGGCGACGAGGTCGCGGTAGTCGCTGGCCAGGCTCCAGTGGCGGCCGGAGTCGTTGCTCACCAGGTCCTCGACCGTGACCGCGGCGGACGGCGTGCCCGCCCACGCCGGGATGTGCGCGGACGCCGGGTCGGCCACCGCCAGGTCGCCGTCGTCCTGGGCGAGCCCGACGAGGGTGCTGGTGACGGACTTCGTCACCGAGAACACCTGCTGGGGCACCTCGGGCCCGCCGCCGTTCCAGTACCACTCGGCGACCAGCCGACCCCGGCGGGTCACCACCAGGCAGGTCGAGTCGGCAGCCTCCGCGTCGGCGGCGATCGCGTCGAGGACGCCCGCATCGAAGCCGGCGGCCTCGGGGGCGATCGTCTCCCAGGCGTCGCCGGGATAGACGACGCCCCCGCCCGGCGGCGAGGGAGGCACCGGGGGCTGCGTGCAGGCGGCAGCCGCCGCGGTCGCCATGCCCACCAGGAGCGCGACGCGCCTGGTCGCGTGTGTGAGTCCGATCATCTGCCCTCCGGCTCTCGACCTGCGGGGACGCTTCCAGCGCTCCCCCGGAGACCTAATGTGCCACATTAGTCAGCCGGTGTCACCAGTCTGGCCGCTCGGGCCTGCAGGTGGCGCTGCTCCGGCAGGCTCGTGGTCGCCCGGGCCGCCGCCCGGTACCCCGCCCGGGCCGCGACAGCGTCGCCGGCCATCTCCAGCAGGTGCGCCCGCACGGCGATCAGTCGGTGGTGGCCGGCGATGCGCTCGTCGCCGTCGAGCGTGGCCAACAGGTCGAGCCCCGCCGCCGGGCTGTCCACCATCGCCACCGCCACCGCCCGGTTCAGCGTCACCATCGGGTTGGGTGCCACGCGTTCGAGCAGGCCGTACAGCTCCACGATCTGCGGCCAGTCGGTCTTCTCCGCCGCCGGAGCCTCGTCGTGGACGGCCGCGATCGCCGCCTGCCGTTGGTAGGGGCCCAGCCGGTCGGTGGATGCGAGGGTGCGGGTGACGAGCGCGACCCCCTCGTCGATCAGGGTTCGGTGCCACAGTCGCCGGTCCTGCTCGTCCAACGGGACGAGCGCTCCCACGGCGTCGGTGCGCGCCGGGCGACGGGCCTCGGTCAGCAGCGTGAGCGCCAGGAGACCCGCCACCTCGCCGTCGGCCGGCAGCCGGGCGTGCAGTGCCCGGGCGAGCCGGATGGCCTCGCCGGTCAGGTCGCCTCGGGCGAGGTCCGGGCCCGACGACGTGACGTAGCCCTCGTTGAACATCAGGTAGAGGACCTGCAGCACCACCGCCAGCCGGTCGGTCCACTCCCCCGCCGGCGGCAGGACGAACGTCGCCCCCTCCGCCTTGATGCGCTGCTTGGCCCGGCTGATCCGTTGGGCCATCGTCGCCTCGGGCACGAGGAAGGCGCGGGCGATCTCGGCCGTCGTGAGGCCGCCCACGGCCCGCAGCGTGAGGGCGAGCTGCGACGGGGCGGACAGTGCCGGGTGGCAGCACAGGAACAGCAGCGTCAGCGTGTCGTCGTGCTCCGGGATCCTCTCGGCGTCAGCATCCGCCGGGCCCACGACCGCGGCGTCGCGGGGCGTGGCCGCAGCGGTGGCATCCTCCCGGCGCCGGCGCGCCTCCTCGCTGCGCAGCTGGTCGGTCAGCCGGCGCGACGCGACCGTGATCAGCCAGCCCCGCGGGTTGTCGGGGCGGCCCTGTTCGGGC
This sequence comes from Acidimicrobiales bacterium, assembly GCA_036280455.1. GTDB lineage: Bacteria > Actinomycetota > Acidimicrobiia > Acidimicrobiales > VFJN01 > ZC4RG19. The sequence continues at coordinate 14,232 of DASUQS010000260.1, read as the reverse complement.
CACTGCACCGCGGCGGCGACCAGCGCCTCCTGCACCGCGTCCTCACAGGCGTCGAAGTGCCCGTAGCGCCGCACCAGCGCACCGAGGACCCGGGGCGCCAGCTCGCGCAACAGGTCCTCGGTGCGGTCGGCGGGCATCACCCCTCGGGTGCGGCCTCGTGCATGAGCGGGCGCACCTCGACCGAGCCGTACTTGGCGAACGGCACGCGGGCGGCGATCTCGAGCGCCCGTTCGAGGCTCTCGCAGTCGACGATGTCGAAGCTGCCCAGGTACTCCTTGGCCTCGATGTAGGGGCCGTCGGTCACCGCCGGCACGCCGTCCTGCAGCCGCACGGTCTTGGCCTGGGCCTGGTCGGCGACGCCGTAGGCGCCGACGAACTCACCGGTCTCGCGCAGCTCGACCTGGAGGGCGTCGGTCTCCCGGATCAGCTCCGCCATGTCCGTCTCGGCGAAGGACTCCCACAGCTCCTCGTTGCCGTAGATCAGCAGCATGTACTTCATGTGGTCGCTCCCACGGATCGTGGACGCCCCGTCTGGGCGCCGCTCACATGAGACGTCGGCGCCGAACACCCGGTCTCGACACCTCGCCCCGAGAAGTTCGTCTCCGTCCGGGGACCGTCCTCAGCGGAACGGCCCGGTCACTGCTGCACCAGCTGCTGGACCGCCCAGCTGTTGCCGTCCGGGTCGCTGAAGTAGACGAACCGCCCCCACGGGAAGTCCTGCACCTCGCTCGCCTCGACGCCGCGCTCGAGCAGCTCGGCGCGTGCCGCATCGGCGTCGGCGACCACCATCTGCAGGCCCTCGACCGAGCCCGGGGCCGCCTCCGTGAGGCCCTTGCCGAGGGCGATCGAGCAGGCCGACCCCGGGGGCGTCAGCTGCACGAAGCGGATGTCGTCGCTGACGGCGTGGTCGTGGTCGAGGACGAACCCGACCTTGTCGGCATAGAAGGACTTGGCGCGGTCGACGTCCGACACGGGCACCGCCACGAGCTCGAGCTTCCAGTCCATCGTGCGACCCTTTCGCAGTTGGTGGCGAGCCGGCGACGTTCGCCGCGCGGCCCGGCGGGGTCACTGACGGTAGCTGGCGAGGAAGTTCCCCAGCCGGTCAATTGCATCCGACAGGTCGCGGGCGGACGGCAGCGTCACGATGCGCAGGTGGTCGTGGTGCGGCCAGTTGAACCCCGTGCCCTGCACCACGAGGATCTTCTGCTGGAGCAGCAGGTCGAGGACCAGCTTGGCGTCGTCGTGGATCTCGTGGACCTCGGGATCGAGGCGGGGGAAGACGTAGAGCGCGCCCTTGGGCGTCACGCAGCTCACACCGGGGATGGCGTTCAGCTTCTCGACCGCGACGTCGCGCTGCTCCAGCAGCCGGCCGCCGGGGATGACCAGGTCGTGGATGCTCTGGTGACCGGTGAGCGCCACCTGGATGGCGTGCTGGGCGGGCACGTTCGGGCACAGCCGGGACGACGCCAGGAGGTGGATGCCCTCGATGAAGCCCTGGGCGTGCTCCCGCGGGCCGCTGATCGCCAGCCACCCGGACCGGTAGCCGGCGACCCGGTACGCCTTGGACAGCCCGTTGTAGGTCAGGCACAGCAGATCGGGGGCGAGCGTGGCCAGGCTGACGTGCTCGGCGTCGTCGTAGAGCACCCGGTCGTAGATCTCGTCGGCGAGCAGCAGCAGGCCGTGGCGCCGGGCGAGGTCGACCATGCCCATCAGGACCTCGCGCGAATAGACCGCGCCCGTCGGGTTGTTGGGGTTGATCACGACCAGCGCCTTGGTGCGGTCGGTGATCTTCGCCTCGAGGTCGGCCAGGTCGGGGTTCCAGCCGTCGGTCTCGTCGGCCAAGTAGTGCCGGGGCGTGCCGCCGGACAGGCTGACCGCCGCGGTCCACAAGGGGTAGTCGGGTGCCGGCACCAGCACCTCGTCGCCGTCGTCCAGGAGCGCCTGCATCGTCATGATGATCAGCTCGGACACGCCGTTGCCGAGGAAGACGTCGTCGACGTCGATGTCCGGGAAGCCGGGCACGTCCTCGTAGCGGGCGACGACGGCCCGCCGGGCCGACACGATCCCCCGCGAGTCGGAGTAGCCCTGCGCGTCGGGCAGCGCCGCGATCATGTCGCGCATGATCACGTCGGGCGCCTCGAACCCGAAGGGCGCCGGGTTGCCGATGTTGAGCTTGAGGATGCGGTGGCCCTCGGCCTCGAGCCGGGCCGCGTGCGCGTTCGCCGGCCCACGGATCTCGTAGACGACGTTCTGCAACTTGCTCGACTGCCCCAGCGTCCGGGCGGGGTGGGCCTCTTGGAGGGTCACGACCGACCATGCTGCCGCGTGGCGGCGGCAGGGGTCACATCACATCGGCGTCCGCGCCGGCCTCGCTACTTGCCTCATCGGCTCAGCCCCGGTGTCCGCCTCGACCGTCGCGCGGGCCTCGCCACTTGTCTCGGCTCAGCCCTCGGTGTCCGCCTCGACCGCCGCCGAGGCCTCGGCGCCGCCGGCCTCACCGTCGGCCTCGGCCGCCGGGCGCTCGGGACGCCAGCAGGTGGCGAGCAGCAGCGCCGCCCCGCCCGCGCCGGCCAGGAGCGCGATGAGCAGCCCCGTCGTGCCCGCCAGGTCGGTGCGGATGTCGAGCGCCTCGTCGAGCGACCACTCCCCCGGGCCCACCACCGCGATGGCGAACCCGACGAGCGTGAGGGTCATCACGTACTCCCACCCCTCGCCGGGCCGGAAGATGAAGAAGCCGTTGCCCCGGTGGTTGGTGATCCATGCCACGAGCATCACGCCGACGACGGCGGCGCCGCCGAGCGGCGTCAGCAGGCCGAGCACGAGGGCGATGCCCCCGGCCACCTCGGTGAGGCTGGCCAGCCAGGCATGCACCTTGCCGGGCCGCATGCCCAGGCTCTGGAACCACCCGGCCGTGCCGGCGATCTTGCCGCCGCCGTAGAGGTGGTTGAGGCCGTGCGCCAGCATCACCGCGCCGATGCCACAGCGCAGCACGAGCAGGGCGAGGTTGACCGCGTCGAGATCGCTCACGCCGGCGACACTAGTCCCGACGGCTGCACGCGCGTTCTGTCAGGAGGCGAGCCGCGTTCTCGCCGATCCGACCCGACCCGACGGGACCCGTTCCGATCCGACCGAGCTCGACCCGGCGTGGCGCGATCCGCCACCGGCGCCGATCACGTCAGCCCGTGGCCTCGCCCCGCGGCGCAAGGCGCAGGTCGGGCACGTCGATCGCGGGATGGGCGAGCACGACGCCCAGCACCTCGGCGAGCTGCCGGCCGACGTCGTCGGTCTCCATCATCGTCATCGAGATGCCGGCACGGACCCAGCGGTCGAGGCACGACGTCACGAGGTCGAGGTCCCAGCCGTCCGCGAAGTCGGTGGGCTGGGCCGGGCCCATGACGATGCGCTGGAAGCGTCGCTCGGGATGCTCGTGCCGCCAGAAGCGGATCGTGCTGTCGAGCGCGGCCTTGGACGCGGCGTAGGCGCCCATCCCCCAGCGGGTCTCGCCGGTCGCCTCGGACGACATGAACGCCATCAGCCCGTCGGGGGCCAGGGCCGGCAGCGCGGCCCCGCACACGAGGGTGGGGCCGACGACGTTGACGTCGTACACGCGCCGCCACACCTCCGGGTCGGCCTCCGCGATGGGGCCGAGCGCCCCGGCGCCGGCCGTGTGGAGCACGAGGTCGAGCCCGCCCAGGTGGGCCACCGCCGCGTCGACGAGCCGACGGCATGCGTCCGGGTCGGTGACGTCGGCGGCGACGGGGTGGCCGCCGCCAGCCTCGCGGCACAGCGCCTCGAGCGCGTCGATCCGGCGGGCGGCGACGCACACCCGGGCACCGAGGGCGACGGCGTGGCGGGCGAACGCCCGGCCGATGCCGGCGGAGGCGCCGACCACGAGCACCCGCGCCGAGGTGAGCGTCGGTCCGTCGGCCATCGTGCGGTTCCCCTGTCCTGTCGACGTCTTTGGCGGCCCACGCCGGGCGACCGTGGCGCGCCGAATCTAACGCGGCGTCAGGAATCGATGGATGTCAGGCCGCGTAGATCTCCTCGACGAGCTCGGCGTAGCGATCGATCACCACCGACCGTCGGACCTTGAGCGTGGGGGTCAGCTCGCCCTCCGAGATCGTGAGGTCGCGGGGCAGGATGCGCCAGGACTTGATGCGTTCGGCCCGGGCCCGGCCGGCGTTGAGCCGATCGACCGCCTCGCCGACCGCCGCCAGGATCGTCGGATGCCCGGCCAGGGCCTCGACGTCCCGGGACCCACCGACCGCCTGCTCCGCCGCGTCGGCGTCCAGCGTCACCAACGCGCTGAGGAACTTGCGCCCGTCGCCGACCACGATCGCCTGCGAGATGAGCGGGTGCGACCGCAGCTCGGTCTCCATGTCCTGCGGCGCGATGTTCTTGCCGGACGACGTGACGATCAGGTCCTTCTTGCGCCCGGTGATGCGCAGGAACCCGTCCTCCATGACGCCGGTGTCGCCCGAGTGCATCCAGCCGTCCCGGATGAGCTCCGCCGTCGCCGCCGGGTCCTCCCAGTAGCCCGCGCACACGTTGGGCCCGCGCACCAGCACCTCGCCGTCCTCGGCGATCCGCACGTCGACCCCGGGGAGCGCCTCGCCCACCGTGCCGATGCGGATGCGACCGGGACGGTTCATCGTCGTCGGCCCGCAGTCCTCGGTCTGGCCGTACACCTCGCCGATGGGCACGCCGATCGAGGCGAACCAGCGCAGCAGCTCGGGATCGATCGGCGCGGCGGCGGACACGAAGATGCGCCCCGCGTCGAGGCCCATCCGACGGCGCAGGACGGCGCCCAGCGTGCGGTCGAGCGCGGCGTGCGCCAGCCGGTCGCGGAGGCTGAGCGGATGGCGGTTGCCCTCGGACGCGTCCACCGACGCCCGGCCCAGCTCCACGAGCCGCTCCACGCCCCGCTGCACCACGCCGGGCAGGGCCGCGACGGCCTGGTGCACCCCCTGCTCGAACTTCTCCCACACCCGGGGCACCGCGAACACGACCGTCGGCCGGCAGGCCTGCAGGTCCTCGGGCACCGTCGCCAGGCTGCGGGCGAACCACGTCTCACCACCCGAGATGATCTGGCCCATGTGGCTGACGCAGCGTTCGGCGATGTGCGACAGCGGCAGGAACGAGAGGAACCGGTCGGTGGGCCCGACGCTGACCACCTGCGTGATGCTGCGGACGGTCTCCGACACGTTCCGGTGCGTGATCATCGTGCCCTTGGGAGCGCCCGTCGTGCCGCTCGTGTAGACGAGCGTGGCCACGGCGTCCGGCTGCAGCCCGGCCGTCCGCTCGTCGACCGCGGCCGGATGCTCGGCGAGGTGGGCCCGCCCCCGCTCGAGCAGGTCGTCGAAGGTCATCAACACGTCGTCGTCGAGGCCGTCGGGCGGCGAGTCGAACGTGACGATCCGTTCAAGGTCGGGCAACGACGCCCGCGCCAGCAGCACCTTGGCCAGCTGGTCGTGATCGCCGACGAAGCACACCCGGCACCCGCTGTGGCCGAACACGTGGGCCACCTGGCTCGCCACCCCGGTCGGGTAGGCGGGCACCGAGATGCCGCCGGCCGTCAGGATCCCGACGTCGGCCATGTGCCAGCGCGGCTGGTTGCCGGCGAGGATGCCGACCCGGTCGGTCGGCGCGATGCCGAGCGCGATGAGCCCGGCGGCGACCTCACGCGCGGCGGCGCCGTACTCCGACCAGGAGATCGTCGCCCACTCGCCGTCTTGCACGTGGCGCAGCGCCACCCGGTCGGGCCAGCGGTCCACCCGGTCGAGGAACACGTCGACGAGCGTCTGGCCGCTCTCGATCGGCGGCGGACCGCCCGGGTCGACGGGACCGGTGCCCCTTGCTCTCCTCGGCAGCAGGACGTCCACGGCACGCTCCTTCTGGCGGTGAACTCACGTGCACTGACCGTACCGGCCGCCACGCCACTCGACACGAGGCGGAGCGTCATCCGGGATCCGCGAGCTCGCGGCGCACCGCGCCGGGCCGCTGACGCGCCCGTCGCGCGACAGTCATGCACCGGTCGCCGTACGTTCACCCCGCGTCGCCCGCTGTGTGGCCTTCGACCCTGGTGACCGACCAGCCCGAGCGGCGATGCTGGGGCGGTGACACCGGCAGAACGCGCCCCGGCCACCGACCCGCACCCGATCGTGCCCGACTACGCGTCGGTCCTGGTGCCGCTCGACGGCTCCGACCTGGCCGCCCGGGCGCTCGCCACGGCCCGCTGGTTGGCCGACCGCCTCGGCGCCGGAGTGCACCTGCTGTCCGCGGCCACGGCGCCCGGGGCGCCGGACGACGGGCACGTCGGCATCCTCGAGGTGCAGCGGGCCCGCGTTCCCGGGGCGACCCTGCACGTCTCCGACGCCACCGACGCCGGCGCCGCCATCGTCTCGCTCGCCCGCGAGCTCGACCCCTGCCTCGTCTGCATGTCCACGCACGGACGGTCGCGGACCGCCGCCCTCGTCGGCTCGACGACGGTGCGCGTGGCGACACAGCTGGCCGCCCCCCTGGTGGCGGTGGGCGCCCGGGTGCGACCAGCGAGCCTGTCTGCCGAGCGGGTGGTCGTGACGCTCGACGGTTGGCCCGCCGCCGAGCGCGCCATCGCGCCGGCCGCCGAGTGGGCGCGGCGCCTCGGCGTGGGTCTCACGCTCGTCACGAGCGCCGACCCGCTCCTCGTCAGCCAGGAGGAGGGGTCGCGCCACGGCGACCACTACGGCGCCTCGCACGACCCGCAGACCTACCTCCGCGACCTGGCGGAGCGACCCGACCTCGCCGCGGTGCCGACCGATGTCCAGGTCTTGTGGAGCGCGGCCGCCCCCCATGTCAGCGTGGGTGCGCACCTCGACACGCACCCGGCATCGCTGGTGGTCGCCACCTCGCACATCCGCCGTCGGCTCGCCCGGCTCGCCCTCGGCAGCAAGGCGGCGAAGCTCATCCACCGCAGCCCCGCGCCCGTCCTGATCCTGCCCAGGGGCTGACCCCGCTCTCGCCCCCGGCGCGAGCCGGTCGCCGTCCCGGTGGCCGTCGGAAAGCCGGTCCCGCACGCGACCCGACGGGCGAGCCGGTCCCGTCCGCGACCCGACGGGCGAGCCGGTCCCGTCCGCGGATCTCGCCGAGAGCGGATCCGCCGTCCCCACGCCCGCCGCTACGGTTGCGCCGGGGGACGATGGCTCCCCCACGGACGTACCGGGGGGTCGTACCGATGACGATGGGCACCGATGTTCACTCCGGCGCCGGCGAGCTGTTCTGCGATCCGTCCCGCTGGGCCGACATGGACGTCTGGCACGAGCAGGTCGCCGAGCTCCGCCGCAGCTCACCGGTGCTCGTCGTCGACGATCTGCCCGGCTACGCCCCGTTCTGGGTCCTCACCCGGCACGCCGACGTCAACGCCGTGGCGCGGGACAACAAGCACTGGCTCAACACCGCCCGGTCGGTCCAGGGCCCGGACGCCGACGCCCAGCGGATGCTGGAGTCGGGCATGCCGCTGCCGGCCTCGCTCGTCCACCTCGACGGCCAGGACCACCGCGATCACCGCGCCGTCACCAACGACTGGTTCAAGCCGGCGGCGGTCGGCCAGCGCCAGGCCCGCATCGACGAGATCGCGGACCTGTTCGTGCAGCGCATGCGCGACCTCGGCGGCACATGCGACTTCGCCAAGGACATCGCCCAGCCGTACACCCTCCGCGTGATCATGGACATCTACGGCGTCCCGGAGGAGGACGAGCCGCTGATGCTCGACCTCACCCAGGGCATCTTCGGCTCCTCCGACCCCGAGTTCCTGGGCGACGCCGAGGATCCCGCCGCCCGCCTGATGGCGAGCGCCATGCAGTTCATGCAGTACTTCAACGAGCTGACCGTCGACCGGCGGGCCTGCCCCCAGGACGACCTGGCCAGCGTCATCGCCAACGGCGAGGTCGACGGCTGTCCCATGGATGACGTCCACCGCTTCTGGTACTACGTGATCGTCGCCACGGCGGGCCACGACACGACGTCCTACGCCCTGTCCGGCGGCATGGAGGCGATGCTGCGCGACCCCGACCAGCTCGCCGCCCTGCGCGACGACCCGAACCTGGTGGTGGGCGCGGCGGACGAGTGCATCCGGTGGACGTCGCCGGTGCGCCACTTCATGCGCGAGGCCACCCAGGAGATGACGGTCGGCGATGCCACCGTGCCCGAGGGAGGACGGGTCCTGCTCTCGTACCCGTCCGCCAACCGGGACGAGGACGTGTTCGCCGACCCGATGACCTTCGACGTGCGGCGTACCGACGCCGACAAGCTCCTGTCGTTCGGGGGCGGGGCGCACTTCTGCCTCGGCGCCCAGTTCGCCCGGCGCGAGCTGCGCACCATGCTCGGCCGGCTGAGCCAGCAGCTCGACCACATCGAGCTGGCGGGCGATCCGTCGTGGTCGCAGTCGCACTTCGTGTCCGGCGTGAAGCACCTGCCGGTCCGCTACTCCTTCCGCTGAGCCGGGTCGCCGTCCTTCCGCCGGCGCATCGCCCGCCGTCCCCGTCTCCGCCCGCCGGGTGACCGACGTGGTGCCCGGAGAAATCGTCGCGCTGAGCGGCGGGGGTGGTGCGATGCTCGTGGTGGACCGCCGACCGGCCCCGCCCCGGCACCGCTGCGCCGGGGCGGGGCCGGTTCGGCGTCACCCCACCGTGGCCGATCGGCTCGACCGCCCGGCTCAACCGCTCACCCGCTCGGCCCCGAGGAGACCGCCGTTGGACGTGTACGAGATCAGCGTCGACCTGCGACCGGGCGTGCGGGACCTCGACTTCGTCGCCGCGCTCGACAGCTACCTCGGCGCGCTCGTCGACCAGGGCCGCATCGAGTCGTGGCGGCTCCTGCGGCGCAAGCTCGGGCTCGGCCACGGCGCCGAGTTCAAGGTGCTGCTCGAGACCCGTGACCTCGCCCAGCTCGACGCCGCCTTCGAGCTGGTGTCGGGGCGGGGTGCGGACATCGAGGGTGCCCACCACGGCGTGAACTCGCTGGTCACGAACTTCCAGGCCTCGCTCTACCGCGACTTCCCCGACGTGCACCGCCAGACGGGCCATGAGCTGTTCTGACCGTGCCCTCGGCCCGTCGCCGCTCGACCCCCGGCCGCCCACCGGCGGGCGTGGCCGCCCGGGAGCATCCGACACCACCGGATCGCATGGCACCGCGACGGCCTGACATCCCGGCCCGCGTCGCCTGGGCCGCCGACCTGCTCGACCTCGCACCGACGGATCGGGTCCTCGAGTTCGGGTGCGGGCCCGGCGTGGCGGCCGCGCTGGTCGCCGAGCGGCTGACCGAGGGATCGGTGCTCGCGATCGACCGCTCGGCCACGGCCATCTCCCGGGCCGCGGCGCGCACGGCCGCGCACGTCGACGCGGGGCGTGTGGAGCTCGCCCAGGTCGCCCTGGCCGACCTGGAAACCGACCGGGTGTTCGACGTCGCCTTCGGCGTCAACGTCAACCTGTTCTGGACCGGTCCCGCGGCGGCCGAGTGCCGGGTCCTGACCGACGTCCTCGCGCCCCGCGGCGCCGTGCACGTCATCTACGAGACGCCGGGCGAGCGGGCGGATCCGGGCCGGCCTGGCCGCGACATCCCCGGCCGGGTCTCGGAGTGCCTCCGCCGGCACGGCTTCGAGCCGACCACCGCTCGAGGCCCGGACGGACGCCTCGTCTGTGTCAGCGGCCGTCTCCCCTCCCCCTGACTTGCCCGATCGCAGCCCGGCGGCCTGTCTCCCGAGGCAATAGGGGCCGCGCCGGCACTCCCGAGGCAATAGGGCTCGCATGCGACCGCTATTGCCTCGACTGTGGCGCGGCGACCCCTATTGCCTCGGGTACTTGGGCGGGCGCCGGTTGCTATTGCCTCGCAGTGTGGGCCGCGACACCTCGTGCGTCGGGCACCGGTGGGGCACCGAGCCGTACCCCGGCTCCGGCCTGCGTACCCGGGCCGGTCCCTCCGTCACACCGCGCGGGCCACGTAGGCCGCCTGCATCCCTTCCGGTGAGTGCTCGGTGTGCTCGATGCGGAAGTCGTTGCGTTCGATCATCGCCTCCAGCAGCCAGGTGAAGGTCGAGTGCTCGTCCCGGACGTGCTCGTCGATGTCCCCACGGACCCACTCTCCCGCACCGGCCTCGGCGGGAAACGACGCCCGCCACGCCTCGATGCGCTGTTCGGCCTGCTGCGGCCCGAAGGAGTAGGCGATGTCCACCAGCCGCAGCAGCCCGCCGGTCCGCAGGATCGACCGGATGCGCGCCAGCGCCACGACCTTCCAGAAGTCCGGCAGGTGGTGCAGCGCCCACCGCGAGTAGACGACGTCCGCGGGCGCGCCCCGGTGCTCGTAGCTGAGGAACCCCGCATGGGCGAGCTCGACGTTCGGCAGGCCCGCCACCTTCGTTTCCAGCCGGTCCAGCATCACCGGCGAGACGTCGACCGCGACCGCTCGGGCGCACCACGGCGCCACGGCGACGGTGAACTGGCCCGTCCCGGCGCCGAGGTCGACCACCGTCGATCCCCCGTCGAGGCCCAGGGTGCGCAGCAGCTCGACCTCGTCCGCTGCCTGGGCGTCCTCCTTGTCGTCGTAGCGGGCCACGTGGGCGGGGTCGAGGTTCTCACGGCCGGCCGAGGCCACCTCGTCGAGTCGCCACGCCACGGACCCGCGGCGACCGGGATGATCGTCCATGCCGCCCATCCTCGCGTCGGCCGGGGGCGGGCTGAGCACCGTTTGCTCCCCTCCGTGAGCCGGGACACGAACTCGCTGGCTCGCCCCGCGGCGGCGATGGGAGGGTGCGTACATGGTCGAAGACCACTTCGCGGACGTCGCTGACCGGTACGACGACGATGGCACCGAGGTCGTCGAGGACCACTTCGCGGACGTCGCTGACCGGTACGACGACGATGTCGCCGAGGTGATCGACGCCGACACGCTCGTCCGGACCGTCGATGTGCTGGCCGAGCTCGCCGGCGACGGTGCGGCACTCGAGCTCGCCGTGGGAACCGGCCGGGTCGCCCTGCCGCTCGCGGCGCGAGGCGTGCCCGTCACGGGCATCGAGCTCTCTCCGCCGATGGTCGACAAGCTGCGGGCCAAGGACGGCGGGAGCGACATCCCCGTCACGATCGGCGACATGACCACGACCCGGGTCGACGGCAGCTTCCGTCTCGTCTACCTGGTGTTCAACACGATCGGGAACGTGATGACGCAGGACCGTCAGGCGGCGTGCTTCACCAATGCCGCAGCCCACCTGGAGCCGGGCGGGTGCTTCCTCGTGGAGGTCGGCGTCCCCGACCTGCGTCGGCTGCCGCCGGGCGACGACGCCCGCGTGTTCGCGCACGCCCCCGGCTACGTGGGCTACGACCGTTACACCGACCTCGTCGCCCAGCAGGCCGTGTCGCACCACTTCGTGTCCACGGGTCCCGACGTCCACGAGACCAGGACGCCGTTCCGCTTCGTGTGGCCGTCCGAGCTCGACCTGATGGCCCGGCTCGCCGGCATGACGCTGCGGAGCCGCTGGGCCGGGTGGGACCGGTCGCCCTTCACCGGCGACAGCACCTCCCACGTCTCGGTCTGGCAGGTCCCCCCGACCTGACATCCGACCGTCCGCCGGTGACGCGCCGGGTCTCTGAAGGGTTGTGGTTGCTGGGCAACCACAACCTTGCGCGGATTCGGAGAGCGCCCGGGCGCGGCCCGGTGCGACGGACACCGGCCGGGGTCGGGGCGGCCCGGCCCGGTGCGGCGAACAGCGGCCGGGGTCGGGGCCACCCGCACCCCGTCGGCCTCCGGGCAGCGTCCCGCGAACACGGACTCCGGTGGCCCGGCCCGGTTGGGCAGCCCGGCCCGGTTGGGCGGGCTGGCTCCGGCGGCCCCGAGTCCACCGCCGGTGCGCTATCCCGCCAGCCGGCCCTCCACGGCGCCGGCGAGCCGGGGGAGGACCTCGTCGCGCCATCCCGGGCCCATGTTGTCGAACGCGAACCGGTGCTGCGGATCGTCGAGGTCGAACCCGGTGTGGTCGAGCAACAGGCGGGTGCCCTTGCCCTCCGGCTCGACCCGCCAGCGCAACGTCCAGTCGGCGAAGGAGTAGACGAGCAGCCGACCGGGCTCGACCTCGAGCACCGTGCAGGAAACCTGCCCCCAGCCCGGCATGTCGAGCAGGAACTCGTGGCCGACGGTCGGCGCGATGTCGCCCGGTGCCCACCAGCGTGCGATGCCCTCGGGTGTCGTGATCGCGCTCCAGACGTCCGCCGGCGGGGCGGCGATGAACTGGTCGACCGCGATGGTCTCGGTGGTCATCGGTCCTGGTCCTCCATGAGTCGCTTGAGGTCGGTGAGGCGGGCGCGCCAGTAGCGCTCGAACGGTCGCAACCACGCATTGAGCTCCCCCAGCGGTTCGGGGTTCAGGTGGTAGTGGCGCTCGCGGCCCTGTTGGACGCCGACGACGAGCGAGGCGTCCTGCAGCACGCGGAGGTGCTCCGAGACCGCCGGCCGGCTGAGATCGAACTCCTGGGCCAGGGCGCCCGCGTTGCGGGGCCCGTCGGCCAGGAGCTCGAGCAGCCGCCGCCGCACCGGATTGGCGAGCGTCGCAAAGACCACGTCGGTGTCCACGGCGAGCAAGTTATGTCGGGAAACTCCGACATGTCAATGATTTCCGACGCGTCGTTGCGCCGCCGCCGTCGCCGCCGTCGTGGTCGTCGTCGAGCAGACCCCTAGGGCTCCCCGACGGAGGCCACGCCGTAGCGCTTCACGTCGGCGCGCAAGATCGCCGCCTGCTGCGACCCGTCCGGCCCCGAGCCACGGAACTCGAGCAGGTCGTCCTCGTGGCTCCACCGTTCGTAGACGACCACCCGGCCGGGGTCGACGATGTCGGCGCTGATCGAGAAGTCGAGGCAGCCGGGAGCCGCTCTGGCCGCCTCCACGACCGCGGTGCAGCCCGCGACGTAGGCGTCGCGCTCCGAGGGGTCGACGTCGACATGTCCGGCGATGATGAGCACGCTGCTACGACCTCGACCAACGCGGAAACTCATCGCCGGCCGTGATCGAGCACTCTGCCGCAGCCAGAATGCCCGCATGACCCTCTCGCTGGAGTGGTTCGGCTGCGCGACGTTCCGGGTGCGGACCGGGTCGTCGACGCTGTTCTTCGACACCTACCTCGACAAGGCGCCGGGGGTTCCGCCGGCCGGGCTGTCGGCCGCCGAGGTCGACGAGGCCGACCACCTGTTCATCTCCCACGCGCACTTCGATCACGTCCTCGGCGCGGACGCGATCGCGCTCGCGACCGGGGCGACCGTGGTCGGCAACCACGAGACGGCCCACCTCGTGGAAGCCAACGGCGTACCCCCCGACCAGGTGATCGCGGTGTCCGGAGGCGAGACGGTCGACTGCGGCGAGGGCGTGTCGGTGCGGGTCCTGCCCGCGCAGCACTCCTGCCTGTTCGCCTCGTCGTCGCCGGACAGCGGATCGTCGTGCCTGGGTGACCTCGGCGTGCGCGCCCGCGAGCGCCGCGACCGGGTCGCCGCCATGCTCGACCTCATCCCGACGTTGTCCGAGCCGCTGCAGGAGTTCTTCGAGGGCGCCGACGATCACTCCTCAGCCCGCGACGGCGGGCAGCTCGCCTACCTGCTCGAGGCGCCCGAGGGGTCGCTGCTGGTCAGCGCGAGCTCGGGCTACTGGACCGGGATCTTTCGGGACCTGCGGCCCGACGTGGCGATCCTCGCCGCCGCCGGTCGCCCGAACATCGACGGCGAGCCGCATCAGGGTTCGCTCGCCGACTTCCTCGTCGAGCAGGCCGAGCTGCTGGGGCGTCCTCGGGTGATCCTGTGCCACCACGATCCGCTGCTCCCCCCGCTGATGCCCGCCGTCGACGTCACGGAGGCCGAGCAGCGGCTGCGTGACCTCCTCGGGCCGGACCGCTACCACACGCTCTCGTACGGCCAGGCGGTCGACGTCCTGCCCTGACCGGTCCCTCCGGCTGCTCTCCCCGGCGGCACGACGCCCACCCCGCAGCCCGTGCATCACAGCCGAGCATCCACCCAGCAGCCCCGAGTTTCACAGCAGACCGGGGCGACGTGAGCGTGCGCTGTCGATCAGGCGAGCCGCCGCACGAGCACGATGCCGACGTCGTCCCGCAGCTCGTACACGGAGTGCTCGAGCACGGCGTGGGTGAGCTGGCGGAGCACCTCAGCCGGGGGGATGTCCTCGTGGAGGACGCTGCCGAGCAGGTCGGTGAACCGCTCCAGGCCGAACC
>DASUQS010000259.1:0-22339 GCA_036280455.1 Acidimicrobiales bacterium | reverse complement strand
TCCAGGTGGAGGATCCCGGCGTCGGACTGCACATCCACGGCGACATGCATCTCGGTCAGCTCCTGCTCGCCGACCCGGGATGGTTCGTGCTCGACTTCGAGGGCGAGCCCGTCCGGCCGATGGCGGAGCGCCTCGCGTCGTCCTCGCCGCTGCGCGACGTCGCCGGGCTGGTGCGGTCGCTGCACTACGCCGCCCGCACGGCGCTGACCGAGCGCGGCCGCGACGTCGACCCCGAGCTGGTCGACCTGGCCGACCAGTGGGAGGCACGAGCGGTCGAGGCCTACCTCGCCGGGTACCGGCACGTCGAGGGCATCGAGGCCCTGCTGCCCGCGTCGGAGGCCGACCGCGCCACCGTCCTCCGGGTGTTCGAGCTGGACAAGGCGATCTACGAGATCGGCTACGAGCTGGCCCACCGGCCGGACTGGGTGGGCATCCCGGCCTCGGCGGTGCGTCGCGCACTGGCGTACGCGCGCTGATGGGCCGGTCGGGAGACGCCGCCATGCTCCGCGCCGGGCTCGACGGGCTGGCCGCCGGCACCTGCCGCGATCCGCACCAGCTGCTCGGCGTCCATCGCGACGGCGACCAGGTCGTCGTGCGCGCCTGGCGGCCCGACGCGACCACGGCCACCTACGAGGGCCGGGCGATGCGCCGCATCCACGACGCGGGCGTGTTCGAGGTGCTGGTCGACGAGGAACCGAAGCCCGGCTACGCCGTCACCTACGGCTGGGAGGGCGGCGGCACGCACACCGTGGCCGAACCCTGGGCCTTCTGGCCGACGCTCGGCGACGTCGACGTCCACCTGATCGGCGAAGGCCGCCACGACCGGCTGTGGAACGTTCTGGGCGCCCACGCCCGCGACCACCAGGGCACCGCGGGCACCGCCTTCGCCGTGTGGGCCCCGGGCGCCCGGGCCGTGCGGGTCGTGGGCGACTGGAACGGGTGGGACGGCCGCGTCCACCCCCTGCGCACGATCGGCGTGTCCGGGGTGTGGGAGATCTTCGTCCCCGAGGCACGCCCCGGCCACCGCTACAAGTTCGAGATCCTCGGAGCCGACGGCGCGACCACCCTGCGGGCAGATCCGCTCGCCCAGGCCACCGAGCTGCCGCCGGCCAACGCCAGCGTGATCTTCCGGCCGAACCACGAGTGGGGCGACGACGAGTGGATGCGCCGCCGGGCGGAGTCCCGCCCGTGGGACGAGCGCATGGCCGTCTACGAGGTGCACCTCGGCTCGTGGATGCGGCACGCGGACGGCCGCAGCCTCGACTACCGAGAGCTGGCCGAGAAGCTCGCCGACCACGTCGCCGACCTGGGCTTCACACACGTCGAGCTGCTGCCCCCGACCGAGCATCCCTACGTGCCGTCGTGGGGCTACCAGGTCACCGGCTACTTCGCCCCCACCGCCCGCCACGGCGACCCCGACGGGTTCCGCGACCTGGTCGACCACCTGCACCAGCGGGGCATCGGGGTGATCGTCGACTGGGTGCCCGCCCACTTCCCCCGGGACGCCTGGGCGCTCGCCCGCTTCGACGGCACCGCGCTCTACGAGCACGAGGATCCCCGCCAGGGCGAGCACCCCGACTGGGGCACGCTCGTGTTCAACTTCGGGCGCAACGAGGTGCGCAACTTCCTCGTCGCCAGCGGCCGCTACTGGCTGGAGGAGATGCACGTCGACGGCCTGCGGGTCGACGCCGTCGCCTCGATGCTCTACCTCGACTACTCGCGCCGCGACGGCGAGTGGGTCCCCAACCGGCACGGCGGGCGCGAGAACCTCGAGGCGATCGCGTTCCTGCAGGAGATGAACGAGGTCCTGCACCGCGACATCCCCGGGGTGCTCACGGTGGCCGAGGAGTCGACGGCGTGGGGCGGTGTGTCCCGGCCGGTCGCCGCCGGCGGGCTCGGGTTCAGCCAGAAGTGGAACATGGGCTGGATGCACGACACGCTCGAGTACTTCTCCACCGAGCCCGTGCACCGGAAGTGGCACCACGACCTGCTGACGTTCGGGCTGACCTACGCGTGGAGCGAGAACTTCGTCCTCCCGCTCAGCCACGACGAGGTCGTCCACCTCAAGGGGTCGCTGCTCGGCAAGATGCCGGGCGACCGCTGGCAGCGCTTCGCCAACCTGCGGGCGCTGTACGCCTGGATGTGGTCGCACCCCGGCAAGCAGCTGCTGTTCATGGGCGCGGAGCTGGCCCAGGAGCGCGAGTGGAGCCACGACCGCGAGATCGACTGGTTCCTGCTCGACGACCCGATGCACCGGGGCGTGCGCGACATGCTGCGCGAGCTGAACCGGGTCGAGGCCGACACCCCCGCGCTGTGGAGCGCCGACACCACGTCGGCGGGCTTCAGCTGGCTGGATGCCAACGACCGGGAGAACTCCGTGTACGCGTTCCTGCGGCACGACGGCCGGGACGGGACTGACGGCCGCGACGGCCACGTCGTGGCGGTCGCGGCCAACCTGACCCCGGTGCCCCGCCACGGCTACCGGCTCGGACTCCCCGCCGGAGGTCGTTGGGTCGACGTGCTCAACACCGACGACGAGCAGTGGGGCGGCAGCGGCGTCGTGCAGCCCGACGTCACCACAGACGGCACGCCGTGGCAGGGCCAGCCCGACTCGGGGGTGCTCACACTGCCGCCGTTGGCGGTGCGCTGGCTCGTCCCGGCAACCGACTGAACCCCGGCGCCGCACCCCACGGCCGGCCGAGCGTCGGCCGCGGCGCGGCATCGGCTTGGTGGTTGCGGCCGCAAGGGTGGGAAGCTTGCCGTCCCTGTGACCAGCGACGCGCCTCCCCAGCCGCTCCACGACCACGAGACGAGCCTCCTCACCCCCCAGTTCGGGGTGGTGATGGTCGCGGCGTTCCTGTACTTCGTCGCCATCGGCGCGCTCATCCCCACCGTGCCGCGGTTCATCGAGACGGACCTGGCCGGCGACGGCCTCGCCGTCGGGGTCGGCGTCGGGTCGATGGCCGTCACGGCGGCGGCGATCCGCCCCTGGGTCGGACGCATGGGGGACCTGCACGGGCGGCGCATCCTGGCGGTGGGCGGCGCGCTGGTGGTCGCCGTGTCGATCCTCGGCTACGCGGCCGCCACGTCCCTGTGGATGCTGGTGCTCGCCCGTCTCGTCACCGGCGCAGGGGAGGCCGCCATGTTCGTCGGGGTCGCCACCGCCGCCCAGGACCTGGCACCGGACAACCGCCGGGGCGAGGCAGCCTCCTACTTCTCGGTCGCCCTGTACAGCGGCCTGGCGATCGGCCCACCGATCGGCGAGACGCTGGTCGGCCACGGCTTCACCACGGTCTGGCTGGCACTGGCGAGCAGCTGCGGGCTGGCGGCGCTCGCCAGCGTGTGGATCCCCCGCGGCCGCACGCTCGACGTCGCCCCCAAGCGCACGTTCCTGCAGGCCGACGCGGTGGCTCCCGGGTTGATCGTGTTCCTCGGTCTGATCCCGTTCACCGCCTTCTCCGCGTTCGTGCCGCTGTACGCCGAGGACCTCGGGCACGCCAGCGTCGGCGGCGTGTTCGGCCTGTACGCGGGCCTGGTCCTCGTCGTGCGGATCGTCGGTGCCCGGCTGCCCGACCGGCTCGGCTGGCGACGCGGCTCGACCATGGCGCTGTGCGGGGTGACCGTCGGCGTCCTCCTCGTCGCGGCGTGGGGGTCCATGGCATCGATCTGGCTGGCGGCCGTGCCCCTGGCCTTCGGGATGTCGCTGCTGTACCCGTCCCTGTTCACGGCCGTGATGGATGCCGCTCCGGAGAACGAGCGCACCCACGCGGTGGGCACGTTCTCGGTGTTCTTCGACATGTCGACGGCCCTGGGGGCGACGCTCGTCGGCCTCGTGGTGTCGCTGTCGGGCGAGCGGGGCGGTTTCGCCGTGGCGGGTCTCCTGGGCGCGAGCGGGCTCCTGGCGCAGTGGGTTCTGCGGGAGCGCATCGGTCGGCCCCACCAGCAGCCGGTCGTCGGCGACGCGGCCGACGGGGCCGCTGCGTGACGCCGCCGGTCCGGCGATCCGACCGGCGACCCGTGCGCATCGCCGATGGCGGCGACTCCGCCCGGCGTCGGTAGCCTCGGCCTTCGTGGCAACCACCGACGTGCGAACCTGCTACCGGCACCCCGACCGGCGCGCGGGCGTGATCTGCCAGCGGTGCGACCGGCCGATCTGCCCGTCGTGCATGAACCAGGCGTCGGTGGGCTTCCACTGCCCCGAGTGCACCCGGAAGGGGCGTCAGAAGGTCGTCACCGCCCGGTCGCTGGCGACCAGGCCCGCGGTGACTCTGGTGCTCGTGGCTGCCAACCTGGCGATCTTCGCCGGCGACATGCTCTCGCCGATCATCACGGTCGAGCAGCTCGCCGACATCCCCTTCCGTGGCCTGCACCAGCTCACCGCCGAGGGCGCACTCTTCGGCCCGAGCGTGGCGGCGGGCGACTGGTGGCGACCGATCACCGGCGGCTTCCTGCACGTCAACCTCATGCACGTCGGGTTCAACATGTTCCTGCTGTGGCAGCTCGGCGGCCTGCTCGAACCGGCCGTCAAGCGCGTCGCGTTCTCGGTGCTCTACGTCATGTCCCTGCTCGGCGGGTCGTTCCTCACGCTGATCCTCGACAACGACGCGGTCACCGTCGGGGCGTCGGGGGCCGTGTTCGGCCTGATGGGCGCCACGTTCGTGGCCATGCGGGCGCGGGGCATCAACCCGTTCCAGACGGGCATCGGTCCGCTCATCGTCATCAACCTGCTCCTCACCTTCGCGATCCCGAACATCTCGGTCGGCGGGCACATCGGCGGGCTGGTCGCCGGCGCGCTGGGCGGGTGGATCCTGTGGGAGGCCGGGCCGCGCTTCGGCCCCCGGTCGCCGGTGCCGATCATCGCCTGCGGCCTCGTCGGCGCCGCGCTCTTCGCCGGTTGCCTGGCGGTGGCGCAACCCCTCACCCTCTGACCGCCCGCCGGGTCAGGCGGTGTCAGGCGGGGTCGGTGGCCGTCACCAGGGCGGAGAACCGGCGCAGGTTGCCGCGCCACACCCATCGCAGGATCGGCCGGGCCACCCAGGCGCCGATCGGGCCGCCGAGCCACCAGGGGAAGGTCAGGTCCTCCTCCCACGACAACACCGTGGCGCCATCCCCGGCGGGCGAGAGCGCGAAGCGGCCGGTGCCGGTGAACAGGCCCGTGTGCCGCACGCCCATCGCCGCGGCGTCGCGCCACTCGGTGATCTCCATCACGTCGGTCGTGCGCAGCGGACCGAGGCGGGTCTCGCACTCGAACACGGTGCCGACGCCCGACCGGCGGTCGCCCGTGAAGCGGATCTCGGCCGCGTCGGCCATCCACGTGACGTGATCGCCGACGTCGGCGAGCCGCCGCCACACGTCGCCGGGCGGGGCGTCGATGGTGGTCTCCATGCGGATGCCGGGCACGGTGCCCAGGATGGCACGGCCGTCGTCGGCGTCCACGTGAGCTCGAGCGGCCAACATGGAGGCGACGCACGACAGGAGCACCCGACCATGGCCACCACCGTCCCGAACGTCACGCTGAACAACGGCGTCGACATGCCGATCCTCGGATTCGGCGTCTACCAGATCCCGCCGGACGACACCGAGCGCGCCGTCACCGAGGCGCTCGAGGTGGGCTACCGCCACATCGACACTGCGGCCGCGTACGGCAACGAGGAGGCCGTCGGCCAGGCCGTCGGTGCCAGCGGCATCCCCCGCGACCAGGTGTTCATCACCACCAAGCTGTGGATTCAGGCCCCGGGCGAAGGCAACGCCCGCCGGGCGTTCGAGCAGTCGCTGGAGCGCCTCGGGCTCGACCACGTGGACCTCTACCTGATCCACCAGCCCTTCGGCGACGTCTACAGCTTCTGGCGAGCCATGGAGCAGATCCAGGCCGAGGGGCTGGCGCGGGCCATCGGCGTGTCGAACTTCTACCCCGACCGGCTCGTGGACCTCGCCGAGAACAACGACGTCACCCCTGCGGTCAACCAGATCGAGACCCACCCCTACTTCCAGCGTCTCGCCGACCAGGAGGTCATGCGCGCCCGTGGGGTGCAGATCGAGTCGTGGGGCCCGTTCGCCGAGGGGCGCAACGACCTGTTCTCCGACCCGACGCTGTCGGGGATCGGCGATGCCCACGGCAAGTCGGTCGCGCAGGTCGTGCTCCGCTGGCTCATCCAGCGCGAGGTCGTCGCCATCCCGAAGTCGGTGCGACGCGAGCGCATGGCGGAGAACTTCGAGGTGTTCGACTTCTCCCTCACCGACGAGGATATGGCCCGGATCGCGACGATGGACACCGGCGCCACGGCGTTCTTCGACCACCGGACCCCCGAGAGCGCCGCCAACTTCAACGGCATGCGGCAGACCTGATGCCGCGACCGGCCGCGTGACGCGGGCGGTCGCGGCCTACTCGGCGGCCGGATCGGTCGTCGCCGGAGCCTCCGCCGCATCGGCCGCAGCGGAGGGATCGAGGCCCAGGACCTCGAACAGCTCCGGCACCATCCAGGCCACGGCACCGACGGCACCCGATTCGCTGAGGTCGCTGCCCTCGGCGCGGTGGTTGGGAGCGAACTCGCCACGCGACAGGCGCTGAGCCCAGGCCCCGAGGTCGATCACGTGGTTGTTCTCACGTCCCGAGGCCACGTCGCGGATCAGCTGGTTCAGCCGGTCGACGCGGGCCGGGTCGTTGTCGGGGACGGAGGTCCAGTCGCCCTCCAGATCGCCACCGGGGGCCAGACGCACGTGCGGCGACGTGGCCCACACCACCGGCACCCCGGCGTCGTCGAGCACGTCGGCGAGATCGCTCAGGGACTGGTACATCCAGTCGTCGAACACCGGGTCGCCGAGGTGGCGCCACTCGCGGTCGATCTCGCGCGCTCCCACGTCGGCCGCGCTCGGGACGACGAGGACGACATCGGCGCCGGCCTCGTCGAGCAGGCGGGGCAGGCGCGGCTCGAAGCCCGCGCAGTCGGTGCCCTCGGCGATGGTCTCACCGGCGAGGCGCACCGGACCGGGGCCCGACAGCAGGCAGCCCGCCGCGATGTGGGTGTGGACCCGCACCTGGTCGCTGCTCTCCGCGTTCCATGCCTCGAACCCCGGGAGCATCGACTCCGCCATCGACCCACCGACGACGGCGACCGAGGCGGCTTCGTCACCGGCCGGCACGACGGCGTCGAGGGCGCCGGCGCCGTTGCCGTCGCCGATCGCCAGGGTCACCCCGGCGGGCGGCTGCTCGGGAAGCACCAGCGCGGCGGCTGCGACGAGACCCGTGCACACCACGAGGGCGATGGCGAGCTGCCGGCGGGGCAGCCGCATGCGGGTGCGGAAGGGCCGCTCGAGCCCGTAGGTGACGGCGGCCGCAGCGGCGAAGGTGGCGACCAGCCGGGCGAGGAAGAGCACCGGGCCGTCGACGCCGAGCCGGTCCTCGTCGAGGAGCATGAAGATCGGCCAGTGGAGCAGGTACGCCGCGTAGCTGAGACGCCCGGCGATGCGGAGCGGCGCACTGCCCAGGGCGGTCGTGAGCGGCCCCGGCACGGTGAGGGCGAAGATCACCCAGGCGGTCAGCAGCGCGTTGGCGGCGGTGATGCCACCGAAGAGGTTGGTGCTGTACAAGGCGGTCGAGTGCCAGAGGACCGCGAGGGCGACCAGCGCCGCGGGGGCGCCGTACCGCACCGCGAGGATGCCGACGGGCGACTCCATGCGCCGGCGGATGCCGGGGCTGAGAACGGCGTAGGCCAGCACGACACCCACCAGCAGCTCGCCGGCGCGGGTGTGTGTGCCGAAGTAGGCCATGCCGTCGTTGCTCGACTGCCCGGCCGTCAGGGCGGCGAGGCCGAAGCTGGCCGCGGCGAGGAGCGCGAACAGCAGGCCGGCGGCGCGCCACCGCTTCCCGACGAGCTTCATGAGGCCGACGAACAGCAGCGGCAGCACCACGGTGAGCTGCACGAGCAGCGACATCGCCCACAGGTGCTGGACCGGTGACGGATCGGTCAGGACGCTGGCGAAGCCCCCGTCACCGAGCGCGTAGCGCCAGTTGAGGACCTGGCCCAGGGCAGCCAGCACGTCGACCCGGAAACCGGGCTGCGATCCCACCCGCAGCGCCACCTGGAGCACGACGACGACGGCGATGGTGAAGACGAGGGCGGGCACGATGCGGCGGGCGCGGTGCTCCCAGAAGCGGGGGAGAACGAGCCGGCCGTTCTGGGCCCACTCGGCGAGGGCGATCGTTGCGACCAGGAAGCCCGAGAGCGTGAGGAAGCTCGACACGCCGAGGAACCCGCCGCCCGCGAACTCGAAGCCCTGGTGGAAGGCGAGGATGGCGAACAGGGCGACCGCTCGCAGGCCGTCGAACCCCGCCACGTAGGGCAGTTCGGGGCGCGGGCCCGCCTCCCCGGCACCCGTGCGCGTGCGCCGTCCCCGGGCGCCACGCTCCTCCGGGGCGTCGTCGTAGTCGTCGTCGGCGTCCGGGCGCTCGTCCTGCCACCCGCGGTCGAGCACCTGGGTGCCCGGCCCGGAGGGGACGGGCTGGTCGAGCGCGCCGGTGTCGTACCGGCCGCGGCTGTCGCCGGGGCGGCCGGTGTCGTACCGCCCGTCGTCGGGTCGCCCGGTGTCGTACCGGGCGTCGGGGCCGGTGGCGTACCGCCCGTCGTCGGGCTGCCCGGGGACGTCGCGACCCCGGTCGTTCCAGGCGCGGCGACCACCGGCGGGACGCGCGCTGGCGTCTCGGCCTGGCTCGTTGCGGCCGCGGCGACCGCCCTCGGGTCGACCACCGTCGTGGCGCCCGTCGCCAGGTCGGCCCCCGTCGGGTCGCCCGGCGTCGTACCGGCTGCGGCCGTCGCCGGGACGGCCACCGTCGGGTCGGCCTCCGTCGGGTCGGCCGATGTCCACCCGTCCGGTGTCCTGCCGGCCGAGGTCGTGCCGCCCGGTCTCCGGAGCACGTGTGCCCCAGCGGTTCGCCGTGCTACCACGGTCGGTGGCGGGCGGGCCACCGATGTCGGGCACCCAGCCGCCTTCGGGGCCGGGGCTGCGCCGGGGAGCGCGGGTGTCGGAACGGGACGCCCGCGGCGGGGGCGCTGCGGCCCGCGCCTGCGCCTGGGCGCGAGCCTCGGCCTGGCGCTGGCGCCAGCCGGAGAGCTCGCTCGGGTCCGAGAGGTCGTCGCCCCACCGGGTGTCGGCCCGGCCACCGGGCTCGGCGCCCCATGCGCGCTGCCGCCCACGGTCGTCGCCGCGTCCGCCCGGCGCGGCCGGACCCCGGTCGTCGTACCGGCCGCGGTCACGACGCTCGTCGCGCTCGGACCGCCGGCCGCCGCGCTCGCTCACGTCGCCGCGTGCCGGGCGCCCGCGCCGACGGCCGCCGCGGTCGTCGGGCTCGGGAGGTTCGTCCGGCTGGCGGCCCCCAGCGGGTCGACCACCGAGCCCCCGGGCGCGGTCGGGTCGCTCACGTGCGCCCCGGTCTGCGCCGGCGCGATCGCCTCGCCGGCCGGGCGGCGGTGGTTGCGATGCGCTCAGCGTCGTTCCTCCACGTGTGCGGCGGGTCCAGCGAGCGTGTCCTCAGCTGTGGTCGCGCCACAGGTGCCCCGGCTGGTCGGTCGGGCAAGACTATCCATGCCCACCGTCGGACTGTCCATCGGAGACCAGTGTGGTCACGTACCGCGCGTCGCGGGTGGACCGGGCGCCACGCTCTCGTCGCCGACGGTCTCGTCACGCGGTCGTTCCGGCGGCGTTGGTGCGGGCGGCGAGGGCCTTCTTGAAGATCACCAACGGCAGGAGCAGTCGCGCGACGAGTGCGATGAGCCACACCATGATCGTGGCCAGCACCCACGTCTCGGTGCCCGAGATGCGCAGGCCGTCGCCGATGATCGCGGTCGCCACGAGGCTGATCAGGGTGGCGACCAGGGCCGTGCTGCCGAGCAGGGCGGGGGCGTTGCGCAGCGCCACCTGCCGGACCAGCGGCTCGATCAGCAGGGAGACCAGGGCGAAGATCACGACGGCGGTGACGAACCCGCCGGCGTCGAGCGCCATGTCGTCGAGGACCTGGGCCGTGACGATCAGCGCGATCGCGTCGGCGAGCAGCGCGACGACCATGGTGGCGACGAGTCGGACCATCGGAAGACCCCCGGACGGCAGGCGGACGGCCCCGCGGTCGCGACCATCCGTCGTGGCCGCCGGGCCCGGTCACAGTGGAGCCCCTCCCGGCCGGCCGGGCCTCACCCAGCACGGGTGACCGTCGGCGCCGGCGCCGACCCGGGAGGGCGCCCCCACCGGGAATTCCGCCTGGGGTGTCGTCGGCGGCCGCCAGTAGCCTGCCGATCGTGGCCCGCTTCTACGTGACGACCCCCATCTACTACGTCAACGACGCCCCGCACATCGGCCACGCCTACACGACCGTCGTCGCCGATGCGATCGCCCGCTGGCACCGCCTGGTCGGCGACGACACCTTCTTCCTCACGGGCACCGACGAGCACGGCCTGAAGGTGCAGCGGGCCGCCGAGGCCAACGGCGTGACGCCCCTCGAATGGGCCGACCGCACCTCCGAGCGCTTCCGCGATGCCTGGACGCTCCTCGACATCTCGAACGACGACTTCATCCGCACCAGCGAGCCCCGTCACCACCGGTCGGTGCAGGAGATCCTGCAGCGGGTCTACGACAACGGCCACATCGAGCTCGGCACGTACGAGGGCCTCTACTGCGTGGCGTGCGAGGCCTACTACACCGTCGACGAGCTGATCGACGGTGAGCGCTGCCCGATCCACGACCGGCCGGTCGAGCAGGTGAAGGAGGACAACTACTTTTTCAAGCTGTCGAGCTTCCAGCAGCAGCTCCTCGACTGGTACGCCGCCAACCCGGACTTCGTGCGGCCCGCCACCAAGCGGAACGAGGCCCTCGGGTTCATCAAGGGCGGCCTCGACGACTTCTCCATCAGCCGCAGCTCGATCACCTGGGGCGTGCCGCTCCCGTGGGACCCGGCGCACGTCACCTACGTGTGGTTCGACGCGCTGGTCAACTACCTGACGGCGGTCGGCTACGGCGACGACGACGAGCGCTTCGCCGCCTGGTGGCCCGCGGTCCACCACATCATCGGCAAGGACATCCTGCGGTTCCACTGCGTGTACTGGCCCGCCATGCTGATGGCGGCGGGCATCGACCCGCCGGTGGACATCACCGTGCACGGCTTCCTGCTCGTGGGTGGGGAGAAGATGAGCAAGACCCGCCTCAACCAGATCGCGCCCGACGAGCTCGTCGAGGAGTTCGGGGTCGACGGGTTCCGCTACCACTTCCTGCGCGACACCCCGGTGGGCCCCGACGGCGACTTCAGCTACGAGCGGATGATCGATCGCTACAACGGCGATCTGGCCAACAACTTCGGCAACCTGCTGTCCCGGGTGGCGACGGTCGTCGGCAAGAAGTGCGGTGGCGTCGGCCCCGCGCCCCGCGCCGACAGCCCCCTGGCGGCCGTGGCGGCCGAGGCCTACGCGGCGACCGCCCAGGGCTGGGCCGACATGGCCCCGTCGACCGCGCTCGACGCCACCTGGCGGCTCATCCGCGAGACGAACGGCTTCCTCGAGGACAACGAACCCTGGAAGGTGGCCCCCGGCCCCGAGGTCGAGGCCGTGCTCGGCGACGCGCTCGAGGCCCTGCGCATCGTGTCGATCCTCGCCAGCCCGGCGCTGCCGACGACCTGCGCCGAGGCATGGGGACGCATCGGGCTCGATGGGTCCCCGGCCGACCAGCGGCTGCCGGACGCGGCGACCTGGGGCGGCTATCCGGGCGGCCTGACGGTCACCAAGGGTGCCCCGCTGTTCCCCCGGCTCACCCCGACCGCCGGCTGACCGGCCACCGGTCGCCTCCCCCGGCGCGACAGCCGGGGCTGGCCGGACGGCGGCCTGCGGGGGCGGACCCGCGGCCCCCGGTGCTAACGGCGCACTAACGGGAGGGGCACTCGCACGTGACAGCGCGACCCCCCGGCCTTACCGTCGCCTCACCCCCTCTGCGAGGAGGGACGGGGCCCGGAGCCACGGACGGACATCCCGGGCGGGCGGTCGTCCGTGGCCCAGGCCTCGTCATGCGAGCGCTCGGCGAACGCTGACCATCCCAGGGCAGGACTCCCTCCCCTGACTCCTGCCCCGGCGAGGTGGTCAGCGGCGCCGGGCCTCGGTGCGAGGCCGGCGCCCGGCTTCGACCGCGGAGCCGCCGGAGGGATCGTCGAACAACCGCTCGCCGGCCCGGCGCACCGCGGCGGGCAGGCCGATCACGCGGCCGTCCCGGCCCAGGCGGGCGGCCTCGTGCTCGCCGAGCCTCTCGGCGGCGGTGGCACGGACGGGCCCGAGGTCGGGTGCCAGGCCGAAGTCGACGCGCACCTCGACCTCCTCCTCGACCAGGTCGCCTGCGCCGAGCACGACGGCCGCCTCCTCGACAGCGCCCCGGGCCACCAGCATCTCGGCGAGCATCCCCGCTGCGGCCACAGCATCGGTGGGATCGCCGCCCCCGAGCGCCTCGTCGGTGGCGCCGACCAGCAGCGCGACGCAACGCTCGTCGTCACCGTGGTTGCGGGCCACGGCCGCGAGGCCGACCAGAGCGGTGCCGACGATGCGGCGGTCGCCCACCTCGACGGCCCGGTCGTGGGCGCTGCGGAACGTCTCGGCCGCCGCTTCGGTGTCGCCCATCGCCAGGGAGGCGTGCGCGGCGCCCACGGTCGCCCGCAGCCAGGTCGCGACGCGCACGTCGCCGAGCACGCGGCGGGCCTCCTCGAACGCCCGGCGGGCACCCGGCTGGTCGCCGACGGCCCGGCGGGCGAAGCCGATGAACATGAGGGCGTGGGCGACGTCGCCGGCCCCGCCGGACGTGCGGTGCTCGCTGACGGCCGCCTCCAGCGTGGCGATGCCACCCGCGATGTCGAGGCGGCGCAGGGCCACCAGCCCTCGGAACTCCAGCGCCACCGCCGCCCAATGGGGGTGACCGATCTCGGTCATGCCGGCCCGGGCCGCGTCGAGGAGCGCCTCCGCCCGCTCCAGGTCGGTGTTGCGCCAGCCGAGCGCGATGGCGACCTGCATCTGCGCGGCGGCGGTGGCGAACCGGTCGCCGGCCTGCTCGGCCCGCGCCAGCGCGCGCTCGGCGAGGTCGAGCTTGGCGGCCATCAGCTCGAACGCGTACTGGCAGTGGACGATCGCCACCTCGAGGTGGGCGCGCGGGCCGGGTGGCAGGCGATCGGCGAGGGGCAGCAGCTCGTCGGCCCACAGCTGGGCCTCGACGCTGGCGGGCGAATCGCCCCAACAGGTGGCCAGATCCTCGAACAGGCGGGCGGCGCGGGCGACGTCACCCTCATCGATGAGGCGGCGCAGCACGGCGCGGAACGTGGGGAGCTCGACAACGAAGCGCTCGATGACCTCGGCCTGGCGGGGGGAGTGGAGCGTGCGGTCGAGCTCGGCCGCGAGGTCGAGGCTCCAGCGGGTGAGGCGCTCGAGGGCGGTGCGCCGGGTCGCGTCGTCGATGCGGCCGGCCGCGTGGGCGCGCACGGGCTGCAGCAGGCGTGCTCGCCGCCGACCGGGGCGGTCGAGCACCAGCAGCGAGGCGTCGGCGAGCACGGCCAGCGCGGCGCGCGCCGCGGGCTCGTCCCCGTCGAGGAGGGCGGCCGCCGCCGTGGTGTCGAACGATCCGGGGAACACGCTCAGGAGCCCGTAGAGATGGACGGCGCCCTCGTCGAGGCGATCGACGGCCGCATCGAGTGTGGCGCCCAACGTGAGCCGGCCGGCCCCGACCGGCGGGTCGGCACCGAGCACGGTCGACACGTCGGCGGAGACCCGGCGGGCCAGGTCGGCCAGCGGTTCGGTGCGAGCGGAGGCGGCCACGAGCTCGATGGCGAGGGGCAGACCGTCGATGGCCCGGACGATGTCGGCCACCGCCCGCCACTCGGCGCCCGTCTGCACGGGAGAGCCCATGTCGTCGAGGCGCCGGGCCAGCAGCTCGACCGCGGCCGAGCGCCGGATCGCGGTCTCGGCCGCTCCCGGGGACGGGATGGCGAGGGGCGCCAGGGCCACGACGACCTCGCCTGCCACCCCGAGCGGCACCTGGCTGGTGGCGAGGATGCGCAGCCCGGGGCCGGCCTGCGCCAGCACGACGGCGGCCCGGGCGGCTTGGCGGCGGACGTGCTCACATCCGTCGAGCACGACCAGGACCTCGCGCCGGGCGAGGACGGTCGCCGCCCGCACCAGCGGATCACCGCTGTCGGCGTCCTCCCCTGAGGCCGCGCCGCCTTCCGGGAGCACCGGTGCGCCCACCGCAGCGGCGATCACCAGCCCCACGTCGCCCGGTCCGCTCGAACCGAGGTCGACGACCACGGCACCGTCGTCGAACGTGCCGGCGGCCGCCGCGGCGACGTCGATGGCGAGCGTGGACTTGCCGACACCACCGGGGCCGGTGAGCGTCACGACCCGGGCGTCGGCCAGGCGGCCCACGACCTCGGCCCGCTCGGTGTCGCGCCCGACCACGCCGGTGACGGGGCTCGGCGCGCTGGCGGTGGCCGGCTGCCATCGAGCGGCGTCGAGCGACGGGTCCTGCAGGAGGATGGCGGTCTCCAACCGGCGCAACTCCGGACCGGGGTCGAGGCCGGTGCGCTCGACCAGGATGGCGGCGGCCCGGCGGTAGGCCCGCAGCGCGTCGGTCTGGCGTCCCGCCTGGGTGAGCGCGGTCATGAGGAGGGCCCAGCGCCGCTCGCGCAGGGGGTCGTCGTCGACGAGGCGGCCCAGGAGCGGCAGCGCCCGGTCGGTCTCGCGCCCGGCCACGAGGGCGTCGGCCAGGGCATCCTCGGCGTCGTGGCGTCCGTCGTCGAGCACGGCGGCACGGGCGGCGAGGACGGGATCGTCGTTGCGCACCTCGGCCAGCGCGTCCCCGGCCCAGAGGGCGAGGGCCTCGTCCAGCAGGCGCACGGCGGCGCGCTCGCGACCCGCGGACCGCTCGGCCGCCGCCCGCTCGCACAGACCGGTGAAGCGGTGGACGTCGACGGGGGACCGCCCGGCCCCGTCGCCACCTGCGGGGCCGGGGTCGTCAGCGCTGCGGCCGCCCCCGCCACCGGGAACGATGCGGAGCAGGTAGCCGTCGGCCGCCGTCTCGATGCGGACCGGACCGTCCGGGCCGAGCCGCCGGCGCAGCTTCGAGACGTGGCCCTGGATGGCGGTGCGGGCCGTCGGGGGAGGTCCGGCGGGCCACAGGCGGTCCGCCAGGTCGGCGACCGACCAGGCGCGCCCGGGGTGCAACGCCAGCCACGCTGTGAGCCGCGCCGCGTTGCCTCGCAGCTCGACCTCCGACCCCTCGCCGGTGAGGACGCGCACGGGCCCCAACAGCCGCACCACCAGCTCCTCCGCCATGGGCGCCGAGCGTAGTTGCGTGAGCCGACGACGTGGCAGGCGACACATCCGGGGGCCACCCGAGCGGAGTCGGGGCCCGGAGGGCGGAGGCCGCGCCGCTACCCTGCGCCACCGTGCCCATCCGCTGGACCGACGACCACTGCCATCTCGGGTGGGACGGCGACGATCCGGCAGATCCGGCCCTCGTCGACGCCATGGTCGACGACGCCCGCGCCGCCGGCGTCGAACGCCTCGTCACGGTGGGAACCGATGCCCGCCGTTCCGCCGACGCGGTGGCCGCGGCCGCCAGCCATCCCGGCGTCGTGTGGGCGACGGTCGGGCTCCATCCGCACGACGCCCGGAACGGGCTCGACGGGCTCGTCGAGCTGCTGGCCGAGCCGGGGGTCGTGGCGGTCGGCGAGTGCGGGCTCGACTACCACTACGACCACTCTCCCCGCGACGTGCAGCGAGCGATGTTCGCCGCCCAGATCCACCTGGCCCACCAGCACGACCTGGCGCTCGTCATCCACACGCGCGAGGCGTGGGACGACACGTTCGCGGTCCTCGACGCCGAGGGCGTCCCCGAGCGCACCGTGTTCCACTGCTTCACCGGCGGCGCAGACGAGGCGCGGGCGTGCCTCGACCGGGGCGGCCACCTCTCCTTCTCGGGGATCGTCACGTTCCGGTCGGCCGACGACGTCCGGGCCGCGGCGGCGCTGTGCCCCCTCGACCGGGTGCTGGTCGAGACCGACAGTCCCTACCTGGCGCCCGTGCCGCACCGGGGGCGCCCCAACCGACCCTCGCTCGTGCCCGTGGTGGGCGCAGCGGTGGCCGAGGCGATGGGCGTCGCGGTCGAGGCCGTGGCCGACGCCACCTGGGCGAACGCGGACAGGGTGTACCGCCTGAGCTGATCGCTGCGAGGCCACCGGCGCTGCGTGGTTGCCCGCCGGGCCGTGGTCGACACGGAGGCCAGGTAGTCGGGGAAGTCGCGGCCCGATGCGCCGGAGCCGTACCCTCGGCGGGTGACCCTGAGCCCCCGCCAGGTGCGTGACCTGCTCGACGAGCACGGCCTGGCGCCGAGCCGGGCCCTCGGGCAGAACTTCGTCGCCGACCCCAACACGGTCCGTCGCATCGCGCGCCTGGCCGCGGTGGGCGAGGGCGACCGGGTCGTCGAGATCGGGCCGGGGCTGGGATCCCTGACGCTCGCCCTGGTCGAGACCGGCGCGCACGTCACGGCGGTCGAGCTCGACCGCCACCTGCTGGCGCCGCTGCGCAGCGTCGTCGAGCCGCACGGCGTGCGGGTCGTCCACGGCGACGCGATGCGGCTCGACTGGGGCGAACTGCTGGCGGACACGGGCGCGGGCACGGACATCCGCACGGACACGGACACGGACTCCAGCGCGGACACGGATACGGATTCCAGCACTGACACGGGTTCCGGCACGCCCGGTCGCCCGTGGACGCTGGTGGCGAACCTGCCCTACAACGTGGCGACGCCGCTCGTGCTCGACCTGCTGGCGGACGTCCCGGCGATCGGGCGCATGCTGGTGATGGTGCAGCGCGAGGTGGGGGAGCGGCTGGCCGCCCGGCCGGGGAGCAAGGCGTACGGCATCCCGTCCGTGAAGGTCGCGTACCGGGCCGACGCCGAGGTCGTCGGCCGCGTGCCCCCGACCGTGTTCATCCCCCCGCCGCGGGTCGAGTCCGCGCTCGTGCGCGTGCAGCGGCTGGCGGAGCCTCGGGTCGACGCCGATCCCGCGCGTCTGTTCCGCCTGGTCGAGGCGGGCTTCGGGCAGCGACGCAAGATGCTGCGACGGTCGCTGGCGGGTCTCGTCGACGCCGACGGGTTCGAGCGGGCCGGTGTGCGGCCCGAGGCACGGGCGGAGGAGCTCGATCTCGAGGCGTGGGGTCGCCTCGCCCGCCTCGACGCGGGTGAGTCCCCGGAGACGCCCTAGGGGTGTCCTGCGGCGCGGAAACGTGGTCCATCCGGCGGGTTGGGCACCATCGGTCGATGTGGCAGGGTGCGTGGATGAGCAATCCCCAGGACCCGTACGGTCAGCAGCCGGCGGACTACAGCCAGCAGCAGTACGCAGCGCAGGGCTACCAGTATTCGCAGCAGCAGTACCAGGGGTACGTCGCACCGAAGAAGCCGTTCGACCTGGCCAAGATCGTCACGATCGCCGGCTGGGTGGTCGCCGGGCTCTACAGCCTCAGCTTCCTCTACACGCTGACCCAGGACGACCAGTACGGTCCCGACTTCGGCGACCGCCTCTTCGGTGCCATGCCCGGGCTCGGCCAGGGCCTCTTCTTCGCCGGTGCTCTGCTCGCCATCGGGGTCTGGCTCCAGAAGCAGCAGGAGTCGACCTGACCGTCCTCCCTGCGCCGGCGAAGCTCACGGTGTCGCTGCGCGTCACCGGGGTCCGCGACGACGGTTACCACCTGATCGACGCCGAGATGGTGAGCCTCGACCTGGCGGACGAGCTGGTCGTCACGGAGGGCGACGGGTTCGAGGTCGTCGAAGGCCACGACCTCGGCTTCGTGCACCCGGAGGACAACCTGATCGGTCGTGCGTTGCGGGCGGTCGGCCGCCGGGCGCACGTGGCGCTGCGCAAGCGCATCCCCGCCGGTGGTGGGCTCGGCGGCGGGTCGTCGAACGCCGCGGCCATCCTGCGATGGGCCGCCTGCGACAACCTGAAGATCGCCGAGACGCTGGGCGCGGATGTGCCCTTCTGCCTCCGGGGCGGGCACGCCCGCGTGACCGGCATCGGGGAGATCCTCGAACCGCTACCGTTCGAGCCCCGCACGATCACCCTGGCGATGCCGCCGTACGGCTGCTCGACGCCTGCGGTGTACGCAGCGTGGGACTCGCTGGGCGGCCCCACCGCGGACGGCCTCAACGACCTCGAGCCCGCCGCACTGGTGGTCGAACCGAGGATGGCCGCGTTCCGAGACGCGTTCGGCGACGCGACCGGCCTGACGCCCCAGCTGGCGGGTTCGGGGTCGACGTGGTTCGTCGAGGGCGAGTTCCCTGGCCAGGGGCGCATCGTCACCCGGACGATCCCCGCCTACTGGTGACAGCCCGGGTCCGTCCGCCGAGGTCACCGCGGATCGCCGTCATCGCACCACGATCGGTGCGTAGCATGGCGCCCATGTCCCTGCTGGTCGTCATCCTCGCGTCGGTGATCGCTGTGGCGGCAGCGGTCCGTTCGACCTGGTCGCCGTGTGGCCTCTCGATGCTCTCGACCATCACACCGCTCGGCGAGCAGGCGCGCCGCAACCGCTATGCGACGAGCGTCTGCTGGTTCGTGGCGGGCGCGGTGATCGGGGGCGCCACCCTCGGCGCCGGAGCCGCACTCTTGGCCGCCGGCGTCGGTGCGCTCGACCTCTCGGTGGAGGTGCGGGTCGGCATCGCCGCACTCGCCGCGGCGGTCACGCTGGCGTCCGACCTCGGGCTCGGCGGCTTTCGCCTGCCGTCGCACACCCGGCAGGTCAACGAGACGTGGCTCGACCAGTTCCGCAGCTGGGTCTACGCCGGCGGGTTCGGTTGGCAGATCGGTGTCGGCCTGGCCACCTACGTGACGACGTCGGCCGTGTACCTGATGCTCGCCCTCGCGGCACTGACGGCGTCGCCCCTCACCGCCCTGGCGGTCGTCACGGGCTTCGGGCTGGTGCGCGGCCTGGCGATCCTGCTCGGCGTCGGCCTCACCACGCCGGAGCGGATGATGGCCCTCCACCGCCGGCTCGACGAGCTGCTGCCGACCGCCCAGCGGGCGATCGTGGCGGTGCAGGCCCTCGTGCTGTCGATCGCCGTCGGTGCGGTGTGGGGTCCGGTCCCGGCCGTCGTGCTCGCCGCCGCCGGTGCCGCCGTCGTGGTCGCCCGCCGCCCCCGCCCGGCGGTCCGCCCCGGCACCCGTATCGCGTCGGCCTGACCTCGGGCACCGCCCGCCCGGTCGGGGTCTCTGCGGCTGCGTCGGGACGCGCAACGAGCGCCCCGGCGAGGGGCGCTCGAGCGAACGATTCGGTTGGACGTGGCGCCGGTCGGCTACTTGCCGGCGGCGCGGCGCTGCCAGCGCGTGCGCTTCAGCATCTTCTTGTGCTTCTTCTTGCGCATGCGCTTGCGGCGCTTCTTGATGAGTGAGCCCATGAGGCCCGCCACCCTAGTGGCGTCCCCGGGGACCCTCCAACCTGGCCGCGGTGCTGGTGGGCCGGCGGGTGCGGATACCGTGGTGGGCACCGTCGGGGGTAGTTCAACTGGTAGAACGCCAGCCTTTGGAGCTGGTTGTTGCAGGTTCGAGCCCTGCCCCCCGAGCGAGCGAAGCCGCTGGTCAAGATCGATACGCCATACCGAGACGGCGGCAATCGGGTGCTTCGGCAGGTGTCTATGGACTCTGAACTAGACATCAGGTCTATAGCGCGTTGTTGCGATTTTTCCGTTTCTGGGTGATGCTGTCGGTCTGAGGAGAAGAGCCCGACATGTCGACGCCCACATTGGAACGAACGATCCTTCCGCCCGCCGAGCCGCTCGCCCGTCTGGCGGCGGTGCTCGACGATTTGAGTGCCGAACCGGCGACGACGCTGGTGGGACCCGATGGTGAGCGGTTGGTGCTGCCGCCCGAGGTGTTCGACGTGCTGCGTAGCGTCGTCGACGCGATGGCACAGGGGCAGGCGGTGACGATCGCTCCGGTACACCAGCGCCTGACTACGCAGGAGGCGGCCGAGTTGCTCGGTGTCAGCCGGCCGACGGTGGTGAAGCTCTTGGAGTCGGGGGAGATTCCCTTCGAGCAGCCGGGCCGTCATCGTCGGGTGCGGCTTGCTGACGTGCTGGCTTATCGCGACCGTGCGTCGGCGGATCGTCGTGACGCGCTCGATCGTATGGTCGAGATCGCCGATGAGGCCGACATGTACGAGCGGACCGCGATACCCAAGCGCACTCGTTGAGGCGGTGTCGTTCTCGGTCGTCCTCGACACGTGCGTGCTGTATCCAGCCCACATGCGGGACACTCTGCTCCGCCTCGCCGAGCGCGGCCTGTACCGGGCGCTGTGGTCCGATGACATCTTCGAGGAACTGCGCAGGAATCTGGTCCAGGCAGATATCGACGCCGGGTCCGTCGACCGCCTAGTCGGGGAGATGGCCAGGGCGTTTCCCGACGCCGCGGTGACGAGCTACCGGTCGCTGATCGCCGGACTGACCTGTGACGCCAAGGACCGACACGTCCTCGCCGCCGCGATACGCGGCAGTGCCGGAGCGATCGCCACCCACAACACTGCCGACTTCCCCGCGACCAGCGTCGAGCCGTACGGCATCGAGGTCATCCACCCCGATACGTTCCTGCTCGACCTCCTCGACCTCGCACCCGGAGCGGTCATCGACGAGCTACGCCAGCAGGCGACCGCGAACCTGCGCGAGCCGAAGACCCTGCCTGCCCTACTGGATGCACTGGCCAAAGCCGGGGCCGCCGCGTTCGCCGACGAGGTGCGACGACGAATCGTGTAACAGCCGGGCGGCAATCGCTCCGATGCGAGCGCCACCGTGTCGGCCCCGCTCCTGGGCGGCCGCAGACGTCCTGGCGGTCCACGGAGCGAGCCCCAGCACGACGCACACTCCGCTTGAACCGGAGGTCCTTCCCGCCGCCTGCGCCGCTGCCTCGGCTGTCGGCGAGGTCAGCGATCGGAGCTACCGAGCCGGAGCCCCTCCGTTGCCGATTGTCACGTCGGCGCCGTACCGTCCGGGTGGGTCGAGCGATCTGCAGGTCCGCAGGTCGCCGCCGTCACCCTGGACAGGTGGATGGGCATGGGCACTGGTCACAATCCGGCCGCGGTTGGTATCCCGACCCGGCGGACGCGACGCGCCTTCGCTACTGGGACGGCATGCCTCCGTACCGTTCCGCTACGACGTGCACGCCCTCGTGTTCTCCGAGGACGCTGTGTCGCTCGAGAACCGGCTTCACCACGGCCTCGCCGACCGACGGCTCAACCGGGTCAACCAGCGGCGGGAGTTCTTCTATGCGACCCCGACCGAGGTGAAGGCGCTGCTCACCGAAGCCGACGGGTCCGTGCTCGAGTTCGTTGAGGAGCCGGAAGCCGACGAGTGGCACCAATCCGAGAACGCCCGCCGCCGCGCTGGCATCATGCTTCCTGCCGCGAGGTGATCACTGGGGCTCTGGCAGCGTCTCTCAAGACTGGAGCGCGGCCCGGCGTCTGCTCCTGGCGACTCCGGCCTGCGCTCTTACAGCTGGATTGAACGTCGTGGCCCCCGCCAGGTGCTTACGCAGGAGTCAATCTCGGCCGGATTCCCTGAACTAGACGCCACTGGATGGACCGTCCGGCTGACAACACCCAGGTCGGCGAACTGGGCGACACGTTTTGGACGGACCGGCCTGGCCTTTGGAGCTGGTTGTCGCAGGTTCGAGCCCTGCCCCCCGAGCGAACGAAGACGCTGGTTACCCGGATACGCCGTGTCGAGAAGCCGGCAGGCGGGTGCAACGGCAGGTGTCTACTGCACCGAACTAGACACTGAACCCGGCGGGGGGAGCGCGAGCTTCGCTTCGGATGCCTCCCTGGCGGCCCAAGGGGGCGGGCCCATCACGGCAATGCACCCGCTCGAACCGGCGATCCTTCCACCGACCACGCCGCTACCTCGGGTGTCGGCGAGCTCAGCGATCGGAGCTACCGAGCCGCGCCGACGACAGCACCCGAGACGACCTGCTCCGACGAGATCGATCTGTCCATCCCCGTCAATGTGGGAGGAGCGACACTCCCGGCTTGCCTTCACCCGGACTCGGCTGAGTGCCGTAGACGGTCCAGGACCGTCGTTCGTCAGCCTGTGTAGGTCGGGTTCGCTGTGATCGGTGTGGCTGGAGCCGCAGCAGGCACGACCGCGGGTGAACCGGCGGTAGGCGAGGGAGCGGCTTGGGGGTCGTCGACCGTAGTGGGCGTGGGATCCTCCGGTGCCGCGTCAGGAGCGGGCACTACGTCGAACGGCACGCCCTCGTAGTACGTCTCGCAGCTGCCGTCGATTCCGCCCACGC
>DASUQS010000258.1:0-28489 GCA_036280455.1 Acidimicrobiales bacterium | reverse complement strand
ACGAGCATCGGCGTGCGCAGCTGCAGCGCCAGCACGCCCGTGCCGAGGTCGAGTCCCGGGGCGGCCGCGCCGGCCGCGCCCAGCACGGAGAAGGCCTCGGGGCCGGTCGTCTCGGCGGTCCAGAAGCTGGTGTAGCCGAGCTCGGCAGCCGACCGGGCGGTGGTGATCGCGAGGTCGGGCCCGAGGGCCATCAGCGATGCGAAGGTGACTCCGGCGCGTTCCATGCCCATGGGGCCATGTCTAGCGGCTCGCCCGACGACGCCCGCGACCTGGACCGCCGAGCGGGACTCCGCGGCTGGTCGGCGACGGCGTGAGAGGCGACGAGGTCGCCCTGCGCCGTTGCGTGCGCCGGGATGACGCGAGGGTGACCGCGCAAGGTCGACCGTCGCCATAGCATCGCCCCCATGGAGTTGTCGGCGGCCGAGGGTCGCGTGCTGGGGAGCCTGGTCGAGATGGAGGCGCTCGCGCCGCAGGCGGTGCCCGTCACGCTCAACGCACTGCGCCTGGCCTGCAACCAGGCGCACGGTCGCGATCCCGTCGTCGCGTACGACGACCGCACGGTCGAGGACACGCTGCTGTCGCTGAAGTCCCGCGGCCTGGCGCGGTTCGTGTCGCCCAGCAACGAGGTGCGCACGACGCGCTACCGCCACCGGGCCGACGAGCGCTGGCGCATGGGGTCCGCCGACCTGGCCGTGCTGGCCGTTCTGCTGCTGCGGGGCGTGCAGACGGTGGCCGAGGTCCGCACCCAGGCCCAGCGCCTCCACCCCGACATGGCCGCCGACGAGGTCGACGCGGTGCTCGACGCCCTGGCGGCACGGACGCCTCGGCCCTTCGCAGCCCGGGTCGGCCCCCGCGGCGGCGACCATCAGACGCGCTGGGTCGAGGTGTTGACGGCGCCGCCGCCGGCGATGTCCGACATCGACGCCGACGCGGCGGAGGCGCCCGGCGCGGGAGGCGGTGCGGGCTCCCGCCATCCGGTTCCTGCCGAGGTCGCCTCGCCGTCCTACGTCGAGCTCGTCTCGCGGGTCGCCGAGCTCGAGCACCGCCTGGCCGCGTCGCTCGAGCGCCGTGCGCCGGTGGCCGGCGACTGGCGGGCGCCCGCGTACCCGCCGCCGCCACCACCGGTCGAGGTGCGTGCGGCTCCTGCGCCGCAGCTCGCGGCGGGGGAGTACCGCACCACACGTTCCGAGCACCGCGGCTCGCCGGAGCCGAACTTGTCCGAGCTCGCCGAGAGGCTCGGCGACATCGAGCGCCGCCTGGCCCGCATCGAGGCCGAGCTGGGCGCCCTGCGCTGAACCGCGCCCGCACCTCGCGGCGGGAACCTGCGGCCGTAGTCGCCGGGAGCT
Organism: Acidimicrobiales bacterium; assembly: GCA_036280455.1. Taxonomy (GTDB): domain Bacteria; phylum Actinomycetota; class Acidimicrobiia; order Acidimicrobiales; family VFJN01; genus ZC4RG19. Next base: position 27,143 of record DASUQS010000258.1, on the reverse strand, counting down.
CGACGTGTGCGGGGCGGGACGCTCCACGGCAGGGCCCGGAACGCGGACGGCAGACCGCCGCCGCTCGGCCGATCAGAAGTCGCCTGACCGCCGCAGCACGTAGTCCTCGGCGGCGCGCGCAGGGCTCACGGGCCTGACGACCACCTCGAGCTTGAGCGAGTCGCCGCCGCACTCCTCCTCGCCCACCACCACGACCGCCGGCTTGTCGGCCGTGCCCGTGGCGTTGCCGACCACAGCGCCGTCGGGGTCGAGGACGTCGAGGGCGAGCTCGAGCCCGGGCGGAGGTTCGAGGACGAGCTCGACCGACCCGTCGCAGCCGGTCTGCAGGGTGTCGCGGATCTCGATCGGGTACGTGTCCACGTCGTCCGCAGGGACGATGTTCGCCTCGATCACATCCTCGAGCGGGCGGCCGTCCTCGTCGTCGGGAACCGCCTCGCAGCCGTTCTCCCACTGGCCGTCGTAGTCGGCGTGGTCGTCGATGCACTCCGACCCGTCCGTGCCGGGGGCCGGTTCGGCCTCTCCGCACGGCTGGTACGGCAGGTCGACGCAGGCACCCTCGGAATCGGCGACGCCACCGACGGGCGCGTCGTCGGCATCGCCGTCCGACCCTGCGACCACGACCCCGACGACGACCGCCAGCGCAGCCGCGCAGGCCCCGGCGATCGCCCACGCCCGGCGGCGGTGCCCCGTGCCGGTGGTCGGCATCCGGTCGCCGGAGCCGTCGGTGGATAGGCCGGCGAGCCCGGCGGCGGTGGGGCGTCGCTCCGGGCGGGCATCGAGGGTTGCCCGCAGGAGCTTGCGCAGCGAGCCGGGCAGCGACTTCGGCACCTTCTCGACGCGCCCGCTGGCGGCGCGCACCATCAGCAGGCCGGGGTCGCCATGCCCGTAGGGGCCGTCACCGGTGGCCGCGAACAGCAGCGTGGCCCCCAGCGAGAACACGTCGGTGGCGGGCGAGACCGGCTCGCCCCGCGCCTGCTCGGGGGCCATGAAGCCGGGGGTGCCCACGACCATGCCCGCCACGGTCAGGCCGTGGGTCTGGTCGCGGCTGAGGGCGACGCCGAAGTCGGCCAGGCAGGGCTCGCCCCGGTCGTCGAACAGGACGTTGGCCGGCTTGATGTCGCGATGGATGACACCGGCGCGGTGCGCCGACGCGAGGGCGCCCAGCAACCGTCGGGCCTGCCGCTCCACCTCGTCGGCCGGGGCGGGGCCGTGCTGGGCCACCCGCTCCGCCAGGCTGCCTCCGGACATGTAGGGCATGACGAGCACGATCTCGTCACCCTCGTCGATGACGTCGAGCAGACGTACGACGTTGGGGTGGTGCAGCTTGCGCAGCACGTCGGCTTCGCGCAGCAGGCGCTCACGCGAGCGTGCGATCTCGCTGGCCGAGCCCTGCAGCGTCAGCCGCTTGAGCGCGACCTTGTTGCCCTGCTCGTCGCGCGCGAGGTCGACGACGCCCATGCCGCCGCGCCCCAGTCGGGCGATCAGGTCGTAGCTGCGCTCGGTCACCAACCGGTCAGGCTACGACGGCTGAGCCCCCCGCCCGGACGCGGGTCCGCTCCGGGCACTCCCGATGCCCGGAGGGGCGTGTGGTGGCCTCTCCGAAGCGTAGGGGTTGCCGAGTTGCCGGTGTGCGAGGGCGAATCACCGGTATGGTGGTCGGCGTGACCGAGACCCGTGCGCTCGACGAGATGATCAGCGAGGCCTTGGCCGTCATCGACAAGGGCCTTGGCGACCTGGGGCACCGAGAGCTGGTGTCGTCGAACGAGGTCGCCGACCTGTTGCTGGACGTGCGAACCCTGCTGGCCACACCCGCGCCTGCTGAGGCCCGCGACGACGTCGTGGTGGCCGGCTGACGCCACCGGACCCTGCGGGCGCCGGCCAGCCGGGGCCTGACACCTGAGGCCACCGCCATCCTGGGGGTCCTGCTGACACCCGAGGAGCCGGTGCGCCGTCGTCGTCGACACGTCAGACGGCTGTGGCGCGTCCGCGCGAGACCCCTCCCTCGCCCCGCCGAGTCGGCCGCGCTCGCGGCGGCTGCGGCCAACCCCCCGCACCGGGGGGCGGCCGCTTTGCCCGACGGCAGCTCTCCGCCCGCAGGCGCTACCGCTTGAGGGAGGTGTGCTTGAACTCGTTGAGCTCGGGGAACCCGTCGAGCAGGTCGATCACCCGGTCGATCGTCCGGCGGGCTCGAGCGCCGTCGCCCTGGGGGCGGTCCATCAGGCGCACGAACACGGCCTTGTCGCCGCTCAGGAACGTGGGCACGCCCCAGACGTCGTGGTCGTCGGCGGCTGCGGTGTGCTCGTCGCGCACCGTCTCGAGCGGTGCACCCGTCGCGATCTCCGCGAACACGGCGTCGGCGTCGACGTTCTGCTCGGTCAGCGCCCGGCGGATCTCGGCCTCGTCCTCGAGGTGGCGGCCGTGGTCGTGACGGACGGCGAACAGAGCCTCGTGCACGTCGAGGAAGCGGTCGGGATACCGGTCGCGCACGACGACCCCGGCGCGCAGCGCCAGGAGGCCGGTGTCGGACTCGGGGCGCGACCAGACGTCGGGCTCGCCCTCTTCCACGTGCACCTGCCCCAGCGAGAACGGGACGAACCGCACGTTCCAGTCGGCGCCGGCACGGAGACCCTCGATCAGGTGCTCGTGGGCGTTGCGGGCGAACGGACAGCGGTAGTCCCAAGTGGCGGCGAAATCGGTCATCGTGAGGATGAACGGCGCGAGGGCCGTCGTCATTCCCCGCCGGGGAAGGGCCACACGCGCCGGGCGACCCGGGCGAGCACCAGGCCGAGCAGGGCGCCGGCGACCACATCGGAGGGGTGGTGGATCTTCACGTACACCCGACTGCTCGCGACCACCGCCCCGACGGCGTAGTACACCGGCCACAACGGGTCGTTCTGTGCCAGCACGCCGGCCGCCGTCATGGCGGCGGACGCATGGCCGGACGGGAAGCTGCTGGTCCGGGGCCGGCGGAGGCGCCGAGGACGCTCCTGCTCCCACGCGGGGCGGTGGCGGCGGAACATGCGCTTGACCGGCCCGTTCACCAGCGCCGACTCGACCCCGAGGATCGCAGCCATGCGCGCCGCGTGGATGGGCTGGCGGTCGGGGCCGAGGGCGCGTCCGCTCGCGATGAGGTGCCAGATCAGGCTGAAGTCACCGAGCTCGGACGCGCTGTACATCAGCCGGTCGACGTGCGGGTGACCGCGGAAGCCGTCGACCCGGAGGTCGATGGCGGTGTCGAAGGCGGCGACGGCCTTGGTGATGCGGTGGAGGGGGCCGGGCATCGGGGCGGGAGCCTACCGGCGGGCGGGATCGGCTCGACCAGCTGGACTCAGGTGGTCGGCTCGTGCGGGCCGACCCCGACGGCGACCGGTACGGGCGCCGCCAGCTCATCCACTGCCTCCCGCGCCGCGGCGCGCTCGGCGTCGAGCTGCTCGGAGAGGCGGCGGGCCTCGTCCGGGTCGCCGCCGAACGACGGGCAGTACGCCTGGAACGCGCACCAGTCGCACAGCCGCGAGCGCTGCGGGCGGAAGTCCTCCCGCTCGCAGGCCCGTTCGACCGCCTGCCAGACGGCACCGAGGGTGCGTCGCGTGCCGCGCGTCGAACGGTCGGTGGGCACGGTGGTGATGGCGAGCGGGGCCTTGAGGTACAGCAGCTGCACGCTGCGGGGCCGCCGCCCCAGCAGCTGCTCGCACAGCAGCGAGTAGATGTGCACGCCGGAGAGGCGCTTGCGCTCGTGCTGGGTCGAGGGCGCCGAGCCGGTCTTGTAGTCGGTGACGATCAGCTCGCCGTCGGCGTCGAGCTCCAGCCGGTCGATGATGCCGCGCAGGCGGATGCCGTCGATCTCGGCTTCGACCTTGAGCTCGAGCCCGATGGCCTGGATCGCCGTCGGATCCTCGAGCTGGAAGTAGTTGCGCACCAGGTCGGCCGCCTCCGCGTGGAAGGTGGCGGCCTGCTCGGTGGACAGGTCGAGGCCCAGGTAGTCGGGGTCGGAGCGCAGCTCGGCCGCCGCCTCGTCGAGGCAGGCCAGCCCGGCCTCGGGCGTGCGCTCGGCGGCGGGCAGGAGGTGCAGGCGCTCGAGCGCGGCGTGCACGAGCGTGCCCTTGGTGGCCGCGGGGGTGGGGGGCTCGGGCAGGCGATCGATGGCCGAGAACCGGAACGCGAGCGCGCAGTCGGTGAACGACGACACCTTCGAGGGGCTGAGCGTGCGAGGCACCGGGAAGGCCATGTCCCGAGGGTACGCCGGGGGTATGACACCGGAGACGGATGGTGCGAGGCCGACCGGATCGCGCCGCCCGAGCGGTCAGCCGAGCGCGAGCGCGGCGCGCACCGCGGCCGCCATCGCCCGCGGGTCCTCCATCGGGCCGAAGTGGGTGAGGTCGGGGTGGCGCTCGAGCCGGCCGTCGGGCAGGGCCTCGGCGATCAGCGGCGCGACCTGCGCCGGTCCGAGCGCCTCGCCGCTCATCGCCACCGTCACCGGGCAGCGGACCTCGCCCAGGTGGGCGAACGTCGGGTGGCCCATCCCGCCGTCGAAGGTGCTGGCCTCGACCTCCGGCGTGCACTTCAGCTCCACGGCATCGCCGTCGGGCCTGGCACGCAGGCCGTGGTCGACGTACGCGCGCAGGGCCTCCGGCGCGAGCACGTTCAGCGGCGGTTTGGAGGAGAAGTTGGCGTACGCCGCCTCCCGGTCGGCGAACCACGGCCGGCGCCGGCGTGCCCCTGCGGCGAGCGGGTTCTCGCCGGTCGGGACGCCCTCGACGGGCGGGAAGATGATCGGCTCGTACAGCCACAGGCGGCTGAACGTGCCGGGGCGGCGCTGCTCCGCCATCGCCAGGGCGGCGCCGCCCATCGAGTGCCCGGCGGCGCGCACCTCGGTCAGCCCCAGGTCGTCGGCGACGGCGAGCACGTCGTCGCCCATGCCCGACCACGAGAAGTCGAGCGATGCGGGCGACGTGCTGTCGCCGTGGCCGCGGAAGTCGAGCGCCCAGCAGTGCGCCACGTCCGCCAGCTCGGCCGCGAGCGGCGCCCACGTCATCCCGAGGAAGCCGGTGGGATGGCACAGCAGCACGGGCGGGCCGTCGCCACCCAGGTCGTGGAGCGCCAGGATGACGCCGTCCGACGACGGGATCTGGCGGACGGGGGCCTGCGACGCCGGGGACATGGGGCCATGCTGGCAGCGGCGCCGGCCGGCGACCCAACCCGCCCACGGGAGGACGGGTTCCGGCGTCGCTCCGTTGCGCCCGACGCAACGGAGCAGCGCCGGACGGCCGCAGGGCCGTGGCGACCCGGGAGCGGCCGGCGCACGCCGAGCGCCTCGCCGCCGGTAGGGTCCAGCGATGCCCGAGATCGTCGACGTCGAGGCCGTGCGGGCGGCCAACCGCTCCTACTACGAGGCGTTCGAGGCGCGTGACCTCGACGCGATGTCCGACATCTGGCTGCACGACGACGACGTGACCTGCACCCATCCGGGCTGGAAGACGCTGCACGGCTGGGGAGCGGTGGCGGGGTCGTGGTTCGCGCTGTTCGGCGGCCCCCAGCACCTGCAGTTCATCCTCACGGACGAGCGGGTGCACCTCGCCGGCGAGGTCGCCTGGGTGACCGTCGACGAGAACCTGATCGGCGAGCAGGTGGGCGCCACCGTGGCGGCCGTCAACGTCTTCCGCCGGGTGGACGGCCGGTGGCGCATGGTCCTCCACCACGGCTCGCCGGTGGCACCCACGGCGCAGGACTAACCTGCAGGTCCCGTGCAAGAATCCGCCGCACCCATCGACGGACGGGCGGCCCGAGCCGTCCGCACCCGTGAGGCGATCGTCGACGCCACCGTCGCGCTCGTCGAGGAGGGCGACCTCCGCCCCACCGCGCCCCGCATCGCGGAGCGGGCCGGCGTGTCCGTGCGCTCGGTGTTCCAGCACTTCGACGACCTGCCGGCGCTGCACACCGCCGTCGTCGACCGCGTGGTCGAGCGGCTGGCGGAGCTCGTCGTGCCGGTCGACCCCGACCAGCCACTCGACGCCCGGGTGGCGGCGTTCGTCAGCCACCGGGCGGCCCTGCTCGACGCGGTGACGCCGTTCCGGCGGGCCGCGGCGGTGCACGGGCCGTTCGCACCCGAGATCCGCGGGGCGCTGGCTCGCGGCAACGCCTACCTGCGCGACGAGGTGTCCGAGGCGTTCGCCCCGGAGCTGGCCGCCACGCCCGCCTCCGACCGGTCCGAGCTCACCGACGCGCTGGCCGCCGCCACATCGTGGCCTGTGTGGGACTCGTTGCGCGTCGAGGCCGGCCACGAACAGGACCGGGCGCGCGCCGCTGTGGAGCGTCTCGTGCGGTCGCTGCTGCCCGCAGTGGGCGACGGCGCCCGACACCCCGATCCCGTCGCCGACGCATAGCTCCAGGGAGGCGAGACCCACCCGGTCCGACGTCGGCCCGGGGGAGCGCGCCGGTCGGTCGTGAAGATCCAACCGGCGGGTGGGCGCGCGACGGCCCCCGCCGTGGCGGGGGCCGTCGGACGAACCCTCAGAGCACGCCCAGGGCTCAGCCGAGCGACTTGAGCGCCAGCATGAGCTCCTCGTTGAGGTTGGCCGGGACCTCGTAGCCGGTCTCGTCGCGGATCTCGTCGAAGCGGTCGCGCACCGTCTCGGCCGTGAGGCCGGGGTCGACGATGCCCTTGGTGACGCCGAGGAACACCCGGGCCACCCGGCCGCCGCCGACGGAGTACAGCTCGCCCGACACGGGCACGTCCTCGTGGGCGAGGAAGGCGACGAGCGGGGTGACCGCCTCGGGCAGCAGCTTGTCGGCCGCCGGGCCCAGCAGGTCTTCCGTCATGCGGGTCTTCGCCACCGGGGCGATGGCGTTGGCCTTGATGTTGTTCTTCGCGCCCTCGACGGCGAGCACGCGGGTCAGGCCGACGAGGCCCATCTTGGCGGCGCCGTAGTTGGCCTGACCGAAGTTGCCGAACACGCCGGCGCCGGACGCGGTGGACACGATGCGGCCGTAGTTCTGGTTGCGCATGTGCTCCCAGGCCGGCTGGGTGACGTTGAACGCACCCCGCAGGTGTACGTCCAGCACAGCGCTGACCTTGTCGGGGTCCATGTTCTTGAACGAGGCGTCGCGGAGGATGCCGGCGTTGTTGATGATGATGTCGACGCGGCCCCACGTGTCGAGCGCGGTCTGCACGATGGCCTTGCCGCCCTCGGGCGTCGCCACCGAGTCGTAGTTGGCGACGGCCTCGCCGCCGGCCGCGGCGATCTCGTCGACGACGGCCTGGGCGGCGGTCGCGCCGCTGCCGGTGCCGTCGACCGAGCCACCGAGGTCGTTCACGACCACCAGCGCGCCGCGGCGGGCGAGATCGAGTGCGTGCGAGCGGCCGAGGCCACCGCCCGCGCCGGTGATGATCGCGACCTTGCCGTCGAATCCGAGATCAGCCATGAAGCCCAGCGTAGAGGCCTCGCGGCAGCGCCTCCGAATCGACCCTGTCGAGCGGACGGGAGCGGCTGCGCGGCCTCAGATGCGGCGGTGCGAGCGGGCGTCGAGCCACGAGCCCACGCCCAGCACGACGTACACGCCGCCGACGCTGGCCGACACCCAGGCGTAGCCGTTGGACACGGGCACGAGCAGGAAGCACGCGACAGCGGCACCGAAGAAGAAGATCGCTCGGCGGTCCATCAGGCGCTCCTCGGCGGGACGTCGGTCATGACAGCAGGTCGACGACGGCGTAGGTCAACCAGGAGATGGCGAACGCTCCCGGGATGGTGAGCACCCAGGCCCACACGACTCGGCTGGCGACGCCCCAGCGCACGGCCGAGAGCCGCCGAGCGGCACCCACGCCGACGATCGCCCCGGTGATCGTATGGGTGGTCGACACGGGGATGCCCGCCGCCGAGGTGGCGAAAAGGGTGAGCGCGGCACCGGATTCGGCGGCGACGCCACCCACCGGTTGCAGGCGGGTGATCTTCGATCCCATGGTCTTCACGATGCGCCAGCCGCCGGTGAGCGTGCCGAGGCCGATGGCCGTGTGTGCAGCGAGCACGACCCACAGCGGCGTCGAGGCGTCGGGGGCCGCGTGCCCGCTGGCGATCAGCAGGGCGAGGATGATGCCCATCGTCTTCTGGGCGTCGTTGGCGCCGTGACCGAGGCTGAACGCCGCGGCGGAGACCAGCTGGCCCGTGCGGAAGCCCCGGTTGAGCCGCTCGGTGTTGCGGGTGCGGTGGAACACCCAGAAGATCACCAGCGTGATGATCAGGCCCATGGCCAGGCCGATCAGCGGTGAGAGCACGATGAAGATGCCGATCTTGCGCAGGCCCTCGGCGATCAGCACGTCGAAGCCGGCCTTGGCCACCGCCGCACCGGCCATGCCCCCGACGAGCGCGTGCGACGAGCTGGTCGGCAGGCCGAACCAGAACGTGATCAGGTCCCACACGATGGCGCCGACGAGGCCGGAGAACACCAGGCCGATCGACAGCACGTCCTGCGTCACGACGTCGTTGGCGATCGTGGCCGCCACCGCGTCGCCGAAGACCAGGAAGGCGGCGAAGTTGAAGAACGCCGCCCAGATCACGGCGACGCGTGGCGACAGCACCCGGGTCGAGACCACGGTGGCGATCGAGTTGGCCGCATCGTGGAAGCCGTTGACGTAGTCGAAGCCGAGCGCGACCGCGATCACGAAGATGACGGAGAGTTCCATGGGACGTGTGGCTCAGCCGGCGGGGGATCGGTCGACGGTCACGCGTGCTTGAGCACGATCGACTCCACCACGTCGGAGATGTCCTCCAGCGTGTTCAAGGCGCCCTCCATCGCCTCGATGACGTCCTTCCACCGCAGCACCTCGAGGGCCTCGAACTCGCCGCCGAAGAGGCGGGCGAGGATGCGACGGTGCACCGCGTCACCCTCGCTCTCGAGGCGGTCGATCGCGTCGAGGTGGGGCTGCACGCCCTTCATCGACTCGAGCCGGCCCATCAGCTGCTGCGTCTCGTCCGCGCACTGCACCACGAGGTCGGCCTGCTCCTTGAGCTCGGGCAGCGCCGTGGTGATGCCCGTGATCTGCATGCGGTACGAGACCTCGAGCATGTCGTCGACCACGTCGTCGAGCTCCTCCGCCAGCGCGTGGATGTCCTCGCGGTCGAACGGCGTGACGAAGCTCGTGTTCAGGCGCTGCAGGATCGTGTGGACGATCTCGTCGCCCCGGTGCTCGCACGCCGCCACCTTCTCGTGGAGCGCTGCGTTCGTGGGCTCGGTGAGCAGGTCGCGCAGCCGGCGGGCGCAGTCGGCGACGTTCGCGGCCGAGTCGTTGAACAGCTCGAAGAACGCGTCGTCGGTCGGGATGAGGCGGAACCGCATCGGTCAGGACCCGTCGGCGAGGTAGCGGATGCGTTCGGTGACGTGCACGGCGTGATCTCCCAGGCGTTCGTAGAACCTGGCGACGAGCGTGGTCTGCAGCGCGTCGGCCAGAGCGATGTCGGCGGTCTCGAGCTCGGCGCTCAACCGGACGTGGAGGTCGTCGAGGCGGTCGTCGGCCTTGTCGAGCGCGTCGGCGGCGTTGCGGTCGCGCTCGGCCCAGGCGTCGGCGGCGGCGCGCCAGAGCTCGACGCTGATGGCCCCCATCTCCTCCAGGAGCCCGCGGACCGTGGGGGTGAGCCGGGTGGCCAGCCCGGTGAGGGCCCGCTGGGCGATGTGCTCGGCCAGGTCGCCGCTGCGTTCGAGCTCGGGCACCACCCGCAGGACCGAGACGAGGTAGCGCATGTCTCCCGCCATCGGCGTCTCGAGGAGCAGCTCCCGCTCGGCGACGTGCTCGAGATCGACCTCGAGCATGTCGACGAGCTGGTCCTGCGTGGCGAGCTCCCGTGCCGCATCCACGTCGCCCGCCAGGAGTGCGTCCGTGGCGGCGGCCACGCCCTCGCTCACGAGCGCGAACAGCCGGATGACCTTCCCGTCGATCTCGTCGAGAACCTGGTGGAACCTGCGCTGTGGCTGCAGGTGGGGCTCGGGCACGGCCGAACGCTACCGCCCGTTCACCAGCTGGTCACATCGTGTCGGCCCGTGCGCGATCGCGTCGCCACACGACCACGCAGCACCAGGTCAGGAGGCGCGGGTGTCCGCCGCATACGCCTTGAGGCGCTTGTAGTCGACCTTGCCGTTCGGGGCCCGGCCGATGGTGTCGATGGCGAAGATGTGCTTCGGCGCCTTGTACCCGGCCAGCTTCGTCCGGACGTGCGCCTTCAGCGCCTCCGCGTCGACCGACTCGCCCGGTGCGGTCTCGATGACGGCGCCGACGACCTCGCCGAACTTGTCGTCCTCCACGGCCACCGCGACGGCGTCCCGCACCGCGGGATGCGTCTTCAGAACCTCTTCCACCTCCTCGGGGAAGACCTTCTCGCCACCGGTGTTGATCACCACCGAGCCGCGACCGAGAAGGGTGAGGCTGCCGTCGGCCTCGACCATCGCGTAGTCGCCGGGGCACGAGTAGCGCTTGCCCTCGAACTCGATGAAGGTGGCGGCCGACTTGTCGGGGTCCTTGTAGTAGCCGATCGGCTGGTGGCCGCCGACGGCGACCCGGCCGATGTCACCGGAGCCCGGTTCGACGCGCCGGCCGTCGTCGCTGATGACGATGGTGTTGTCGCCGAGCGTGAACGTCGCCGTCTGGGTGGCGCTCGTGCCCGACGACACCGAGCTGCCCATGCCGACGGCCTCCGACGACGAGAACGCGTCGACGAGCATCATGCCCGGATGGTGCTTGAGCAGGCCCTGCTTGACCGGCTCGCTCCACATGACCCCGGACGAGGCGACGAGGAACAGGCTGGTCAGGTCCCAGTGCCCCGGGTTCTCGTCGAGCGCCTTCAGCATCGGCTTGCCGAAGGCGTCGCCCACGATCGCGATCTGGTTGACCCCCTCGCGCTCGATGGTGTCGAACATCTCGTGGATGTCGAGCTTGCGGGAGGTGAGCGTCACCGAGCTGCCGCCCAGCGACAGGATGATGAGCTGGGTGTAGAGGCCCGTGCCGTGCATGAGCGGGCAGGCGGGCAGGCCGACGGGACCGGCGATCTTGACGTTCTGGCGCACCAGCTCCAGGTCGGCCTCCGCCTCCTTGTAGGCGGGGTTCATCTGCGAGACGAGGTTGCGGAACAGGTCGTCCTGGCGCCACATCACGCCCTTGGGCATGCCGGTGGTGCCACCCGTGTAGGTCATCATGATGTGGTCGCCGCTGCGGCCCCACGGGGCCACGACACGCTCGTCGTGGCTGGTGGCGGCGTCCTCGTACGGCAGGGCCCACTCGGGGCACGGCCCGTGGCCGTCGTCGACCCACAGCCAGGTGGTGACGCGGGGCACCCGGTCGCGGATGCGCTCGATCGTCTCCGTGAACACCCCGTGGAACACGACGGCCACGCAGTCCGCGTTGTCCCACAGGTAGACGAGCTCGTCGTCCTGGTAGCGGTAGTTGGTGTTGATCGGCACGAGGCCGGCCTTGAAGGCGGCCAGGATGGACTGGATGTACTCGGGGCCGTTGTAGAGGTACTGGGCGACCTTGTCCTGCTCGACGGCGCCCCGGTCCAGCAGGACCTTGGCGACGCCGTTGGCCCGACGGTCGAACTCGCTCCAGGTGACGTGGAGATCGCCGTGCACCTGGGCCTGGGCGTCGGGGATCTGCTCGGCGATGACTTCCCAGACGTCGGCGAAGTTCCAACCCGGCATCGATGGTCCCTTCGTGTTGCTCGCGAGGTTCGTGGCGTGGCGACGCTCGGTGGTAGGCCGAACGACGATCGCGGGAGGGTAGTCAAGCCCGGAAACACGCGTGAAACGCTGACCGCGCCGCCGTGGGAGGGCACCACCCCCGCGCCGTGGTGGCGAGGGCCGTCAGCCGACGGTGCTGCCGGCGCTGCCGTCGTCGACCTCGGGGCTGCCCGCATAGGTGACCTGGTGGCCGGCGCCGGTGAGGCTGATCGCGTCGGTCGAGCCGGTCACCTCCACGTTCTGGCCGGCGCCCTGGATCGTGACCGAGGCCGCGTCGGCGACGGTGACGACGTTGCCGTTGCCGCCGACGGTCACGACGCCGCAGCTGCCGGTCAGGCCGACCTGGAGGTCGGTGCCGCGCACGGCGACGTCCTCGCCCCCGCAGTCGTGGTCGCCGCTCGAGGTCAGGGTGACCGCGCCGTCGCCGTCCCCCGACTCGTCGTCGCTGCCCTCGTCGCTGCCCTCGTCGCTGTCGTCGTCGTCCTGGTCGTCCGCGTCGTCGTCGGCCTGCCCGTCGTCGCCGGCGCCCTCCCCGTCGCCCTCGCCTTCCGCCGGGTCGGCCTCGGTGGACGCAGGGGCGTCGTCGCGCGAATCGATCGTGTCGGCCGCACCCTCGCCGTCGTCGCCGCCGCAGGCGGCCAGGACCGCGAGGGCGACCGCCGCGAGGAGGGCAAGGGGTCGTCGCATCGTCCGCCGCATGGCCCGAGACCCTAGAGCTGACGGGTGCGGGATCGGACGCGGGCCGGCGCCGGGGGTGCGGCCGGCCCCGCCGTGGGCGGCACTAGCCTCTCCCGGCATGTCGGGCGACGTTGAACTGGGGCGGGTGCTCGGTCGTTACGTCGTCGAGTCCGCCATCGGGGCGGGGGGCTTCGCCACCGTCTACCGGGCCCGCGACACGAGCCTCGACCGCCCGGTGGCGCTCAAGGTGCTCGACCCGCGTGCCCACCGCAACCCCACGGTCGCCCGGCGCTTCGTCAACGAGGGGCGGGCCGTGGCCAGCCTCGACCACCCCGCCATCGTGCCCGTGTTCGACGCCGGCGAGCAGGACGACCTGCTGTTCATGGCGATGCGGCTCGTCGAGGGGCGCTCGCTCGAGGAGGCTCTGGTCGACGGCCGCCGGTTCACCCCCGCCGAGATCGCGGCGCTCGCCGACCGCGTCGGCTCGGCGCTCGACCACGCGCACGCCCAGGGCATCGTGCACCGCGACGTGAAGCCGTCGAACATCCTGCTCGAGACCGACGACCCGGCCCGGGCCTGGCTGGCCGACTTCGGCATCGCGGTGACGGCCCGCACGGCCGGCCGCTACACGACGGGCACCCTCGGCACGGCGGCCTACATGGCCCCCGAGCAGGCCCGGCCGAGCGAGGTGGGCCCCGCAGCCGACGTCTACTCGTTCGCGTGCGTCGTCTACGAGCTGGCGACCGGCCGACGGCCCTTCGCCGGAGACGACCACGTCGCCCTGCTGATGGCGCATGCCGGCGAGGCGGTGCCGCCCACGGGGGACGCGCGCCTCGACGCGGTGCTGGGACGGGGTCTGGCGAAGGCGCCCAGCGACCGTCCCGCGCCGGCATCCGACTTCGCCGCCGAGCTGCGCCCGGTGCTGCTGAGCCCGGGTGGCCCCCAGCTGCGGTCGCCCGTCCTGGCGCCCGCGACGGGCCCGGAGGCGGGCCTTGACGTGGGCACGGCAGCGGTCCCCGATGCGGCCGCGGTACCGGCCGTCGATCCCGACGCCACCGTCGTCTCGCCCGAGGCCGACGCGCACCACGCGCCGACGGTGGCGGACCACAGCGACCGGACGATGGCCTATGCGCCGGTTCGTCCACCGCTGCCGCCGCCGCCCGGAGCGTCACCCCCCGGGGCGTCGGCCCCCGGCGCGTCACCGGCCCGGCCGGCACCCCCTCCTGCCCGACCCGCGGGGCCCGGCAACCGTCCGTCACCGCCGGTGTCGCGGCTCCCGCGCGTCCCGGCCGCGTCGCTGCCCCCGCCCCGCGATCCCACCGTCACCCGGCGAGGCCGCAGCCGGGCCCACCGCAACCTGATCTTCGGCGTGGTGGCCTTGGCGATGGCCGGCGGCGCGGTCGCGGTCTCGATCCTGCTCGGCGACGACGACCCCGCCCCGGTCTGCGACGCGGCCGGCCTGTGCCTCACGCTGCCCGATGGCTGGTCGACCGGCGACGTCGAGCCCGGACGCGTCGTCCTCGAACGCGACCGCGTGGCGGTCGGGGCCTACACGCACGAGGCGTCGACCTCCACGGGGGCGGACGGCGTCCTGAACGACGCGCCCGGGGTGGACTGCGCGGCGCCACCCTCGGCCGCCACGGTGGGCGGGGTCGCGGGCGCCCGCTGCGACACGACCGACGGCGGGATGGCGGTGGCCGCCATCGACGGCGGCAGGCTGTGGGTCGTGACGCTGTCGGGTGACGTGCCGCGCGGCGAGGCCGACGCCGTGATCGACGGGCTCGATCTCCGCTGACCGGCGCGCAGGCGCGGGTCCTCGGCTGCGGCGACACGGACCGGGTGGCCCGCTTCCAGGTTCCGGCCTCGGCGAGCCGCCCCACTAGCGTCGCTGGTCGTGGACTTCGACCTGCCGCCCGACGACGATGCTCGACGCACCGACGTCCGCTCCTGGCTGGCCGAGCACCCCGCCCCGTCGGCCCGCGAGCTGGCCGAGGCCGGACTGGTCGCCCCCCACTGGCCGCGGCCGTGGGGCCTCGACGCCGACCCGGTGCACCAGCTGATCGTCGACGACGAGCTGCGCCGTGCCGGGGTCCGGCGGCCGACCAACCTCATCGGCATCGGCTGGGCGGGTCCCACGATCCTCCACGCCGGCACCGACGAGCAGAAGGAGCGCTACCTGACACCCCTCCTGGCGGGCGAGGAGATCTGGTGCCAGCTCTTCAGCGAGCCGGGCGCCGGGTCGGACCTGGCCGCGCTGGGCACCCGCGCCGAGCGCGACGGCGACGAATGGGTCGTGACCGGCCAGAAGATCTGGACGTCGCTGGCGCAGCACGCGGCGTTCGGCATCCTGATCGCCCGCACGGACCCCGACGTGGGCAAGCACAACGGCATCTCCTACTTCATCTGCCCGATGGACGCCCCGGGCATCACGATCCGGCCGATCATCGAGATGACCGGTGCCCACACCTTCAACGAGGTGTTCTTCGACGAGGTGCGCATCCCGGCCGCGAACCTGGTCGGCGATGTCGGGCAGGGGTGGAGCCTCGCGAAGGTCACCCTCGCCAACGAGCGGGTCTCGCTGTCGACCGGCGGGGCGGTGTGGGGCCAGGGGCCGACCGCCCGCGACCTGATCGACCTCGTGCGCGACCAGGTCGGCGACGACGGCGTCGCCGACCCCTTCCTGCGTGAGCAGGTGGTCCGCCTGCACATCGAGAGCGAGCTCCTGCGGCTCATCCGCCTGCGCACCGTGAGCGCGGCGATCCGCGGCGAGCAGCCGGGCCCCGAGGCCTCGATCCGCAAGGTCCTCGCCGACGAGCACGGCCAGCACGTGTTCGCCTTGGCGAAGGCCCTCTCGGGCGCGGGCGGGATGCTCGCCGACGTGGGTCCCTTCGGGGGGCCGGTCGGCGTGTGGCACCACGCCTACCTGTTCTCGCAGGCGCTCACGATCGGTGGCGGCACCGGCGACGTGCAGCGCAACATCATCGGGGAGCGGGTGCTGGGCCTGCCCCACGAGCCCGATGTCGAGACGGGCAAGACCTGGGCGGAGTCGCGCCGCCGCTGACTGAGGGCGGCGACGTCGTGAGCCCGCCGCCCGGGGGTCTGCGGGCTCACCTGCCCCGTTGCAGGATCTCGAGCAGGTACGACCCGTAGCCGCTCTTGGCGAGCCCCTCGGCGCGCGTGCGCAGGGCGTCGTCGTCGAGCCAGCCCTGGCGCCAGGCGATCTCCTCCGGGCAGCCGATCTTCAGCCCCTGCCGGGCCTCCAGCGTGTGCACGTAGTTGCCGGCGTCGAGCAGCGAGTCGAACGTGCCGGTGTCGAGCCAGGCGGTGCCGCGGGGGAGCACCTCGACCTGCAGCCGCCCCTGGTCGAGGTAGATGGCGTTGAGGTCGGTGATCTCGAGCTCCCCCCGGTCCGACGGCTTCAGGTCGGCCGCCAGCTCGACCACGTCGTTGCTGTAGAAGTACAGGCCGGGCACCGCGTAGTTGCTGCGTGGCTCGGCGGGCTTCTCCTCCAGCGACAGCGCCCGCCCGGACTCGTCGAACTCGACGACGCCGTAGGCCGTCGGGTTGGCCACCCAGTACGCGAAGACGGCGCCGCCGTCGATGTCGGCGAAGCGGTCGAGCCGGGTACCGAGGTTCGCGCCGTAGAAGATGTTGTCGCCGAGGACGAGGGCCGCCGCCTCGTCGCCCAGGAAGTCGGCGCCGATGACGAACGCCTGCGCCAGGCCCTCGGGCCGGGGCTGCTGCGCGTAGCTGATCGAGATGCCGAACTGCGCACCGTCGCCGAGCAGGCGCTCGAACTGGGCGGCGTCGTGCGGCGTGGTGATGACCAGCACCTCGTCGATGCCCGCCAGCATCAAGGTCGACAGGGGGTAGTAGATCATCGGCTTGTCGTAGACGGGGACCAGCTGCTTGCTGATGCCCTGGGTGATCGGATGCAGCCGGGTGCCCGAGCCGCCGGCGAGGATGATGCCGCGCATGGGGGCCAGTCTTGTCGATCGCGCCCACCGCTCCGCCACGCGACCCCGGCCGGCTCGGCGTCCGGACCGTGGCGCCCGTCGTACGATCCGTTCGCGCCGCGGACAGGGAGACGACAGCGATGGCATCACGCGACACCCGGTCCTCCGGGAACGACACCGCCAACGGCCCGGGGGACGGTCCCGTGACCTACCTCGTCATCGACGGCGAGAACCTGGATGCGACGCTCGGCAACGTCCTCAACCATCGGCCCGCACCCGAGGATCGTCCGCGCTGGGAGCGGCTTCTCGACTTCTGCCGCACGACCTGGGGCGGGCCGGTGAAGGCGCTGTTCTTCATCAACGCGAGCTCGGGCGAGCTGCCGATGCCGTTCCTCCAGGCCCTCACCGCCATCGGGATGCGGCCGGTGCTGCTGTCGGGCCCGCCCGGGGTCAAGGTGGTCGACGTGGGCATCCAGCGCACGCTCGACGCCATCGTGGAGCGGGAGGGCGACGTGATGCTCGGCAGCCACGACGTCGACTTCCTGCCGCAGGTGCAGGCGCTGCTCGACGGTCGTCGGCGCGTGGGGCTCGTGGCGTTCCGTGAGTTCATGAGCTCCCGCTACGCCGACCTCGTCGACGAGGGCCTCCAGATCTTCGACCTCGAGGACGACGCCGGTGCCTTCAACAAGGTGCTGCCGCGGCTGCGGGTCATCCATCTCGACGAGTTCGATCCCGAGGCGTTCCTGTGAGCCGAGGCGATCCTGTGAACCGAGCCGGTCCTGTGAGCCGAGCCGGTCCTGTGAGCCGGGTCTAGGCGGCGACCAGCTCGGAGTCGGG
Source organism: Acidimicrobiales bacterium (assembly GCA_036280455.1). Taxonomy (GTDB): domain Bacteria; phylum Actinomycetota; class Acidimicrobiia; order Acidimicrobiales; family VFJN01; genus ZC4RG19. The sequence goes on along the minus strand of DASUQS010000258.1, from coordinate 9,957 downwards.
CTCGGCGCTGTGGCCGTCGGCGTCCGGGGCATCGCCGGTGACCGGGTGCAGGTGCGGCTCCGCTCGGGCGGCCCGCGCGACCCAGGCGACGACGGCCGCGGTGCCGAGCCCGCCGATGGCGATCGCCACCCGGGGTCCCAGCGCCTCGGCGACGAAGCCGCTGATCGGTCCCCCGATCGGGACGGACCCCAGGAACACGACGCCCAGCAGGGCCAGCACCCGGCCGCGCATGTCGGGTGCCGCACGGACCTGCACGACGGCGTTGGCGCCCGAGATGATCTCGACGTTGGTGAAGCCGACCGCCAGGGCGGCGAGCAGGGCCAGCGGCAGGTTCGGCGCCAGCGCCAGCGCCAGGGTGGACACCGCCAGACCGGTGCCCGCTCGCACCAGGAACGCCAGGCTGAGCTCCGTCTGGCGGGCGACGACGAGCGCGCCGGCCACGGAGCCGGCGCTGAGGGTGGCGAAGAGCAGGGTGAACGTGGTGGCGGTGCCGTGGAAGGTGCGCTCGGCCAGCAGCGGCAGCGTGACCTGGTAGTTGAAGGCCATGACGCCGATGACGGCGAGCATGATGAGCGGCAGGCGCAGCTCGGCGGTGCGCCACACGTAGCGGAACCCGTCGCGGATCTGCCCCTTGGCCCGGCGGACCCGGGGCGACGTCCGGAACTGCGAGCGGTCCATGCGCAGCAACGCCGCGATGACGGCGAGGTAGCTCACGGTGTTGACGGCGAAGGCGGCACCGACGCCCGGCCCGGCGATGAGCAGCCCGGCGAGCGCCGGGCCGACGACCCGGGCGCCGGTCATGAGGGCGCTGTTGAGGCCCACGGCGTTGGGCACGTCGGCCTGGGGCACCAGCTCGACGACGAGCGCCCGGCGGGAGGGGTTGTCGAACGCGTTGATGATGCCGAACACGAGGGAGAGGGCGAACAGCGTCGGCACGTCGATGCGGCCGGTGAGCGTGAGCGTCGAGAGCGTGAACGCCAAGGCCAGGAAGGCGACCTGGGTGGCGACCATCAACCGGTGGTGGTCGACGCGGTCGGCGATGACCCCCGCCCACGCCCCGAGCACGAGCACGGGCAGGAACTCGGCGGCGGTGACGAGTCCGAGCGCCAGGCCGCTGCCCGTCAGCTCGAGCACCATCCAGACGATGGCGACGGACTGCATCCAGGTGCCCGCCTGGCTGACGATCTGGCCGCCGAAGAAGAGGCGGAAGTTGCGGCTGGCGAACGAGCGGAAGGTGTCGTTGGTGGCGTGCTTGAGCCGTTGGGTCATCGAGGGTGGAGAGGTGTGGACATCACTTCACCAAACTAATTAGTTGAGCGAAACATTCCCCCCGATCCGGGTCCTGATTCGCGTCGCCCCGCCCCGGTTTGGCAGGATCACTGTCATGGCGAAGCGTGCGGCCCCCGACGTGTTCAAGCGGGGCGAGACCGTGAAGACCCTCGACCCGCTCCCCGGTGTGCCCCAGGGCGAGAAGGGGCGGGTGTACCTGGTCGACGGCCTCGTGTGGACGCGCTACCGGGTGCTGTTCGACAACGGCGTCGACATCGGTTCGATCGACGGCAGTGCGCTCGCTCGCCCCGACGACTACGACGCCGCGCTCGAACGCCGCGCCGAGGCCGCCCAGGCGGCGGAAGCGGTGGCCAGCGACAACGGCGACGACGGTGGCACCGCCGCCGCCGGTGGGGGCGGCGACAAGACCGTGAACGGCGTGGTCGTGCCGGCCCTGCTGCTCGACCGCTCCAAGCGGGCGCGCGAGCGGCTGTCCGCCGCCTGACGCGCCCGCCCACTGCCTACCCGACCACTGCGCACGGCCCCCTGGGCCGCGAGAGGTGAAGCCACATGAAGGTCAGCATGCCGCTCAGCTACGCCGGCGGGTTCAAGGAGTCGGCGCAGCAGGCCATCGCCCTCGAGAAGGCGGGCCTCGACACGGTGTGGGTCGCGGAGGCCTACGGCTTCGACGGGGTCAGTCTCATGGGCTACCTGGCGGCCGTCACCGAGACCGTGGAGATCGGCGCCGCCATCCTGCCGATCTATACCCGCACGCCGTCGCTGCTCGGCATGACCGCCGCCGGCGTCGACGCCCTGTCCGACGGGCGCTGCATCCTCGGTCTCGGGGCATCGGGCCCGCAGGTCATCGAGGGCTTCCACGGCGTGCCCTACACCCAGCCGCTCACCCGCACCCGGGAGATCATCGACATCTGCCGCCAGGTGTGGGCGCGCGAGCGGGTCACCTACGAGGGCAAGGCCTACACGCTGCCCCTGCCCCCCGAGCAGGGCACCGGGCTCGGCAAGCCGCTCAAGCTCATCACCAAGCCGGTGCGCCCGCGCATCCCGATCTACGTCGCCGCCCTCGGCCCGAAGAACGTGCGCATGACCGCCGAGGTCGCCGACGGCTGGCTGCCCCTCTTCTACCTGCCCGAGAAGGTCGACGACGTCTGGGGCGACGACCTCCGCGCCGGCGCCGCCGCACGGGCCGACGACCTCGGCCCGCTCGAGATCGTGGCCGGCGGCCTGCTGGCGGTGGGTGATGACGCGGCGAAGCTGCGCGACCTCGCCCGACCGATGATCGCCCTCTACGTCGGCGGCATGGGCGCCAGAGGCCGCAACTTCTACAACGACCTGGCCTGCCGCTACGGCTTCGAGGCCGAGGCCAAGGAGATCCAGGACCTGTACCTCGACGGCAAGAAGGACGAGGCCGCCGCGGCGGTGCCCGACGGCCTGCTCGAGGCGGCGACGATCTGCGGGCCCGAGGGCTACGTCCGCGACCGCCTCACCGCCTACAAGGCGGCGGGCGTGACCTCGTTGAACGTGACGCCGATCGCTCCCGACGCCCCGGCGCTCGTCACCCAGCTCAAGGACTGGGCCGAGCACGCCTGAGGCGGGCCGAGCAGCCGAGCGGCAGCTCGGCTGCCGTGAGCGCGTCGCGACTACGGCCGCAGCTTCGCCAGCACGGCCTCGGCCTCGTCGACGATCTGGTGCACCAGATCGCCGGCGGGCACGAGGCTGTCGATGGCCCCCACGCCCTGGCCGGCCGGGAAGAACTCGCGATCGGGGTCGACCCCCGGCGTGTTCTCGTCGCCGCCCAGGTGGTTGACGCCGTCCTGCATGGTTCGCAGGATCTGCTCGGGGAACCGCTCGGCCTGCGCCTCGCCGCTCTCGTAGGGCCGGGTGAAGCTGTTCGCGATCACACGGCAGGTCTTGCCGGTGTACGCCCGGGTGACGACCGTGTCGTCCTCGTGGCTGCGCAGCAGGGCGTCCTTGTAGCCGGTCACGCCACGGGCCTCCGGCGTGGCGATGAAGCGGGTGCCGATCCACACGCCGTCCGCCCCGAGGGCCAGGGCGGCGGCCAGCCCGCGCCCGTCGACGATGCCGCCCGCGGCCACCACCGGCACGCGGTCGCCCACGGCGTCGACCACCTGGGGCACCAGGGCCATCGTGGCGACGCGGCCGGTGTGACCGCCGGCCTCGGTGCCCTGGGCGACCACGATGTCGCACCCGGCCTCGACGGCCTCGACCGCGTGGCGCACCTTGCCGCACATGTTGACGACGACGAGGCCGCGCTCGTGGCACAGGTCGACGACCTCGCGGGGTACGCCGAGCCCGGCGACGAACGCAGTCGCGCCGCCGTCGACGATGTCGCGCACCTTGTCCTCCAGTCCCCGGGGCAGGGCGGTCAGGAGGTCGACGCCGAACGGTCGGTCCGTCGCCCCGCGCACGGCGGCGATCTCGTCGCGCATCTGGTCGTCGGCCATCGTCGAGGCGCCGAGGCAGCCGAAGCCGCCGGCTTCGCTGACCGCGGTGACCAGGCGGTGGTAGGACACGCCGCCCATGCCGGCGAGCATCACCGGGTGGTCGATCTGGAGGGCCTCGGTCAACCGGGTGGCGATCATGCGACGATGCTGACCGGGCTTGACCGGCGGGTCAAGCGGCGGGCCGCTCGCGGTAGGCGTCAGCCGTCCGTGTCGCTGCGGTAGGCGCCCGCGCCGGTGAACAGCCCGCGGCGCCAGCGGCGTGGCGTCACGGCCGCGGCGCGGGGGTAGTCCTCGAACAGCCAGCGACCGAAGTTGCGCCGAGTCCAACCCGTCGCCCCGGCGATGCGCAGGCCGATGCGGACGCCCTTGCGATGCTGCACGGCCCGCACGAGCAGCATCGACATCTTGTGGTCGGCCACGAGCGCCCGCCGGGCGGCCGTGGCGTAGGCCTCGGTGACCGCGGCGGCAGACGGCCCGTGGTCGACGATCGCCTCGGCGGCGAGCACCCCGGTGAGCAGTGCCTGGCCGATGCCCTCGCCCGTGAGCGGGTCGGTGGCCGTGGCCGCGTCGCCCACGAACAGGGTGCGACCGCCGGTCAGCACGGCTTCGTCGATGCGGGCCGGGATCGGCCAGGCCCGGTGCGGCGACTCGGGCGTGGCGTCGCTGCCCAGGACGGCCCGGATGTGGGGGCGCTCGAGGAGGTCCGGCCAGATGGCTGCCATGTCCTGCACCCGGGCGACCTTCCCGCCGCGCTGGATGCCGAAGCCCACGTTGGCCCGGTTCCCGGGCAGTGGGAACGACCAGGCGTAACCCGGCAGCAGGTCGGGCTCGAACCACACGACGAGCTCGGAGGCGGCCCGGGGGCCGACGTTCGTGAAGTACTGGCGGAAGGCGTGCCACTCGCCCCGGTAGCCCGGGGTCGCCAGGCCGAGGTGCTTGCGCACCGGCGACCACATGCCGTCGGCCGCCACGAGGAACCCGGCCGAGACCGCGCCCACCCCCTCGACGTCGACCTCGACCTCGTCGTCGCGTTCCTCGACCGCGAGGCAGGCGTGACCGTCGAGGACCTTCACCCCGGCGCTGCGGGCGCGCTCCACCAGGGCCGCGTCGAGGTCGACCCGGCGGGCGACGGCGGCGTAGGTGCCCCGGCCTCGGGGCATCGGGAAGGTGACCTCGTGGCCCGACGGCCCGCGCACGACGACGTCGTCGACCACCTGCCACGACGGGATCTCGGCGGGCTCGAGGCCCAGGCGCTCCAGCAGGCGCAACGCGCCCGCCGTCAGCCCGTCTCCGCAGATCTTGTCGCGGGGGAATCGCGCCTTGTCGACCACCACGACCTCGCGCCCGGCGTCGGCGAGGGTCACGGCAGCCGCGACGCCGGCGGGACCGGCGCCGACGACGATCACGTCGGCGGAGGGCATCAGGGTGTCGACGCTATCCGGATCGTCAGTCGGGAGCGGGGTTGGGGTTGATCGGCTGGCCGTCGCAGTTCAGGTTCGGGCCGGGGCGGTAGCGCGCCCGGAAGGTGTCGTTCTCCGTACGGCCGTCAGGCCACGTGACGGTACGCGTGGTGGTCACGATGCGGCACTGGCCCTCCATCGACTCGTTGATGCCCGTCTGCTCGCCCGTGGCGTGCGGGGTGGAGTAGAGCGTCACCGTGAGGCTCGAATCCGTGTAGGAGGTCCAGATCATGATGCCGTAGGGCGTGTTGTTCGTGAACTGCAGGTCAGGGTTCGGGTAGCCCATCGTGGCCTCGCGCCCGAGCGGGTAGCGCGAGAAGTACTCGCTGTGCGCCTGATACACGGGGATGTCGAGGCCGGCGAAGTAGGCGGCGTTGAAGGTCGTCGTGGCGAACTGCGACACGCCGCCGCCGATCTCGTCGACGTGCTCGCCCTGGGCGATGGCGCCGGCGGGCACGAAGCCCTTCGCCGCGGTGCGCTGGCCGACGGTGTCGTTGATCGAGAACGTCTCGCCCGGCAGGACGATCGTGCCGCGCACGATGTCTGCCATCCGGTGGATGTTGGTGACCCTGTTGGCGACCTGGGCCGAGCAGCAGTCGTGGTAGGTGGTGAACCCGGGGCCGGCGGTCGTGGGGCCGCCGTCGCGCCAGGCGTGGTTGCCGCCGACCGGGCCGACGATGCCCAGGCCCTGGGCGGTCTCGGTCGTGATCTCCGGCTCGATGACCGTGACCTCGAGGGCGGCGGTGGTCTCGCCCGCGTCGAGCGCCTGCTTGACCAGGTCCGGGCTGGTGGGGCCGCAGCACGTGATGCCCTGCTGCGACGGGACGACGACCGGGGTGCCGTTCTGCAGGTCGAAGGTGGCGTCCACCGGCTCGGCCGACACGTCGGCGAACAGCTCGGTGAGGGCCGGGTTCACGACATCGGGCAGGATGACCAGGTCGAGCTGGCCGTCGGCGGTCGTCGGCCCGATCCACGTGCGCAGCTGCTCGGCGCTCACCTCCTTGGACGCGTCGCCCGCGGTGAGCGTGATGCCGTTGGCCGTCATCGCGTTGGCGCGGTCGGCGAGCTCCTGCGCCTCCTGGTCGGTGAACTGGGGTGCGAGCTGCACCCGCTCTGCCTCGACCTCGATCGTTCCCGTGGGGCTGGCCTCGGCCGCCTCCGGCAGCGCGGCGGCCACCGTCGCCGCATCGACGCCCTCGCCCGGAACGCCGGGCACCGGCACCCAGCCCTGGTCGGTGAGCTGGATCGTGGGGTTCTGCGAGCCGACGACATCCTGGGCCTGCAGCTCGAAGACCTTGGTGACGACCTGCGACTCGGAGACCGTGTACTCGACGTCGACCTCGCGCGGGCTGAAGAACGACCGCAACCACGAGAACGGCCGCGTGAACAGCGAGTCGCCGCGGCCGGCGTCGAGTGCCGCATCGGAGGTGGCCTCGGTGTCGACGGAGAGACCGATCTCGCCGGCGGTCGTCTCGTAGCGCAGGTCGCCGCTGGTCACGACGACAGGGCGGCTCGCGATCTCCGCGTCGATCTCCTCCATGACCTCGGGCAGCGAGGCCTCGCCCAGTCCGCCGACGGAACGACCGGCCATCTCGACGTTGCGCATGACCTGGCCGGACAAGGCGGCGGTGTCGACCGCCCATCCGCCGATCAACAGGACGAGGAGGATGACGGGGATGCCCGCGAGCACGACGGGCAGCCAGTCGCGGCCCTCGCCCTGGATGCCGCCCGACGAGAAGTGGCGGCCGCGGTCGGCTGCCTCCGCCTCGGTGGTCGGGTCGCCCTCGGTCGTTCGGGAGGTGGAGGCGGCCGGGCCGGCGATGCGGGGGTTGGGCCCGGTCGTGCGTCCCTCGGCGGCCGCGGCGCCCCCGAGCACGATCGTGCCGGTGGCGGACTTGCTGCTGCCCGGCTGGTCGGGGAGGTCGAAGATCTTGGGCGGGACGCCCTGGGAGCCGCTGTAGGCGGGGGAGGCGGCCGGGGCCGGAGGATCTGCCGGAGACGCCGGATCGCCGGGTCGGCCGGACGGCGAGGGGGCCGGCACCCCTGCCGGCGGACGGGAGTCGGTGCCGTTGGTGCCGTTGGGGGCCGGGTCGGCCGACGCTGCCGGCGCGGGGCCCGGTGGGGCCGGGGCCTCGGCCGCAGGCGCGGGGCCGGGCGGGGGCGGTGTCGGCGACGAGGGCCGGTTGGCCTCGGCGGGCGGCGTCGGCGTGTCGGGGCGGGACGGGGGCGGTGTGGACGCCGTGCCCGCGGGCGGGTGCGCCGGCTGGTCGGGCACCGGGGCGAGCGGATCGCGACGCGGCTGCGGCGCAGCACCGGATGCGGGTGTGGGCTCGGGGGGCCCGGCCGTCGTGTCGGCGTCGGGGCGCGGCGATGCCGAGTCCTGCTCGGGCCGTTCCGCGGGCGCCCCGGCAGCATCCACGCCTTCGGGCGCGGACTTACGTTCGTTCCCGTCCACGACCACCTACCCTGCCACGTTCGGGGGGGAGGGATCTAACCACCCCACGTGGGGACGCACGGGCAGGTGGCATCGGCCCGGGCGCCCGCGGTGGGCCGGACGCGGACCGTGTGCGGCGCCGCGCGGGTCAGGAGTCGGCGGCACTGTCGTCGTCGCTCGGCGTGGTGTCGTCGTCGACCGTGCGTGGGTGATCGCCCGCAACGTGGTCCTCGAGCTCGTTGCGCGAGATGAAGCGCAACTCGCAGTACGGGCATTGGTGGACGTCTGTCACGGCCACCAGTGTCGCGCTGCTACGTTCCCGGCGGACGACAATCCAGTGACGAACAGTGACCAGCAGCCCCGAGGAAGGGCGGCGTGCTGCCCACGAAAGGGGAGATCCACCCAATGGGAATCTGCGACGGACGAGTAGCGATCGTGACAGGAGCCGGCCGAGGCATCGGCCGGGAGCACGCCCTGCTGCTCGCGGCACAGGGCGCGAGCGTCGTCGTCAACGACCTCGGCGGCTCGATGGACGGCAGCGGCGGCGACACCGGTCCCGCCCAGCAGGTGGTCGACGAGATCGTCGCCGCCGGTGGCCAAGCCGTGGCCAACACCGACGACATCAGCGACTGGGCCGGGGCCGAGAAGCTGGTCGGCACCGCGGTCGAGGCGTTCGGCAAGCTCGACGTGCTCATCAACAACGCGGGCATCCTGCGCGACCGCATGCTGGTCAACATGACCGAGGGCGAGTGGGACGCCGTCATCAAGGTGCACCTCAAGGGCACGTTCGCCCCCTCGCACTTCGCGGCCAACCACTTCCGCGACCGGTCCAAGGCCGGCGACGACGTCGACGCCCGCATCATCAACACGTCCTCGCCGTCCGGCATCTACGGCAACGTGGGCCAGACCAACTACGGCGCGGCGAAGGCCGGCATCGCCAGCTTCACGATCATCGCCGCCAAGGAGCTCGCCCGCTACGGCACGACGGTCAACGCCATCGCACCGGCGGCGCTCACCCGGATGACCGAGGACCTCGGCATGGGCCAGGCGCCCGACGAGATCAAGGAGCAGCTCTCGCCGCGGCACATCGCGCCGATCGTGTGCTGGCTCGCCAGCCCGCTGTCCGCGTCGGTCACCGGTCGGGTGTTCGACGTCACCGGGCGCATGCTGTCGGTGTCTGAGGGCTGGCACCGGGGCCCGTCGATCGAGAACCCCGACGACGACCCGGAGGTGCTCGGCCACGCCGTGCTCGACCTCGTCGCCGAGGCCCGCCCGAACGCCGGCATGAACGGCTACGACGAGAAGTGATCGACGCCTGAGGGGCGGGACGGCGGCCGGCACGATCTGCACGCCGGCCGCCGCCGTCCCCAGCGGGTGCGCCGACGAGGCCGGGGCGACGGGCGACGCCCCGTCACCCCTGACACCGAACGAGGAGAGGCCATGCCCATCAACCCCGATGCCGTCGGCACGAAGTCCGAGCCGGCCCGCCGCCGGTGGAGCTCGAAGGACAGCCTGATCTACGCCCTCGGCGTCGGCGCGGGCGCGGAGGACCCGCTGTCCGAGCTCGAGTTCACCACCGAGAACAGCAAGGACGTGGAGCAGCGGGCGCTCCCCACCACGGCCGTGGTGCTGGCCTCGATCGGCGGCCTCGGCGCCATCGGTTCGTTCAACCCGGCGATGCTCGTCCATGGCGAGCAGGCGGTCAGCCTCGACCGCGAGCTGCCGCCCCAGGGCGAGCTCGAGTCGGTCACCGAGATCGTCGGCATCTACGACAAGGGCAAGGGCGCCGTCGTCGTCAGCGAGACCGTGTCCACCTCGGTCGAGGACGGCGACCCGCTGTTCACCACCCGGTCGAGCATGTTCATCCGGGGCGAGGGCGGCTGGGGCGGCGACCGCGGGCCCTCGTCGAGCTTCAGCGTGCCGGAGGGCGGCCCGGACCACGAGGTCACGTACCCGACCCGCATCGACCAGGCCCTGCTGTACCGCCTGTCGGGCGACCGCAACCCCCTGCACTCCGACCCGCAGTTCGCGGCGATGGCGGGCTTCGACCGGCCGATCCTCCACGGGCTCTGCACCTACGGGTTCACGGGCCGGGGCCTGCTGCACACGGTGTGCGGAGGCGACCCGAGCCTGTTCCGCTCCATGAGCGGTCGGTTCTCGAGCCCGGTTCTCCCCGGCGAGCCCCTGACCGTGCGGGTGTGGCTCCAGGGCGACGGCGACGCCGTGTTCCAGACCGTGGGGGGCGACGGCCGGGTCGTGCTCGACGCCGGCCGGTTCACCTTCGGCCCCGCCTGAGGACGAGGTCGACGCC
>DASUQS010000257.1:0-2976 GCA_036280455.1 Acidimicrobiales bacterium | reverse complement strand
GACCGCCCGGCCGCGGGGGCTGCGGGGCCCGCCAGCCCGACGGCGGGGGCCGCGGTGCCGGACACCTCACCCGCGTCCGTGGCGCTCCCGGCGGGCCAGGCGCACCTGCCGTTCGACCACGACGCCATCGCCGCCCTCGCGGCGCGCGACCTGCGGGCCCGCTACCGGGCGGCCCCCGACCCCGCGGCGCTCACCCCCGAGCCGTTCACATTGCTCGACCTGCGGCGCACTCACGAGGCGGTGCTCGGCGAGCCGATCCAGAAGGACACGTTCCGCCGGCAGGTCGTGCCGTCGCTCATCGACCTCGACCGCCTGTCCGACGGGACGGTGGGCCGCCCGGCCCGCCTCTACCGGCGCCGCTGACGCCCGGCCGCAGCGTCGGGGTGGTCCGCGCCGTGGGTCGCCGCCGACCCGGACGTCACCGCAGGCGACGTTGCCGGCGCCTGGTCATCGTCGTCATCGATGTCATCGTCGTCATCGATGTCATCGTTGTCATCGATGTCATCCGGGGTCGGACGGGTCAGCGAGGCCGGCGATGGCCTCCTCGACCGCCTGCCGGAGTGGGTTGGCCTTGCCGAGCCGCTCTGCTCGCGCCAGCACGTCCTGGAGCGTCGTGCGCAGGGCGCGCTCGTCGTCGTCGAAGACACGGTCGTACTCCAGGTTCAGCAGGTGCGCCGCCGGCGCAGCGGCGAGCGCGCCGATCCGATCGAGCAGGATCGCCAATGCGCGGGCGGCGAGCTGGCCTTCGTCTGCGGTCGACACGACCTCGACCCGGCCTGTCCACAGTTCGTCGAAGAATCCCGGGGGCTCAAGCGTGAGGGCGGTGCCGAACGCCTCGACCTCGACGTCGGTGGCGCCGATCGCCGCCCGGGTCTGGTGCACGAGGCGGTGGAAGTTGTCGTCCGACAGCGAGTAGCCGACGAACAGCAGGTGCCTGGTGAGCAGCATCGCCTGCACCAGCCCGGCGAGCGCCACGCCGTCGCTCTCGAACCGCAGGTAGTCGTCGCGGGACAGGACGATCCGCTCCGGATCGTCGACCGAGCCGTGCAGCTTGAGCAGCCAGTTGCGCCGCCGGCGGGACGTGTCCTTCGGTAGGACGGCGACATCGGTGCGTCCGGCGTCCCGCCACGCGTGTTCGAAGCAGCAGTCGTAGTTGGTCGTCACGGCCTCCGATACCGGCAGCGACGCCAGCAGCTGGTGGACGAGCGAGACGTGTGGCGGCTTGTCCACCAGCTCCTTCACCGCCGCCGCGACGTTCCCGCCATTGGCCTCGAGTCGCCTGCGGAGCACGGTGGCAGCGTCCCGTTGGTCGAGCCTCGCGAGCTTGGTGAGCTCGATGTCGTCCAGCCCGGCCTTCTCCGCGATCCTTTCGAGCAGGTCCTTCCACATCGGCAGCCCGGCGCCGTAGCCCGTGCCCGCCCCGGTGAACAGCACGAGCTCGCCCCTCCGCGCCCGACGAGCCAGGTCCTCGGCGGCGTCCAGGTGGCCGTCGTCCAGGTCCCACCATCCGGCCTTGTTGACGCGAGCCTGCTGGACGGCTGAGTGGTCCGCGGCATCGTGGACGACCAGCACGACATCGACGTCGGTGCGCTGCAGCTCCTCGTGGACGTGGTCGAGCACGACCTGCACGACACCGCCCTTGTCGTGGCTCATCCCGCCTTCGCCGGTGCCGACGAGCGGGATCCCCAGCAGCAGACGGCCGTCGGGCGGCGACGAGACCTGGCCGAACGGTCGCACCGCCGGCACGTCGACGCCGGCGCGGCGGATGAACTCGACGATCGCCTCCGCGTACCACTCGGCCGGCTCGGTGCCGGTCTCGCCGGTGTGCCCGAGCCACACGGCCGGCATGCGACCCTCGGCCGCGCGCAGCTTCACCACGCGGTCGGGCGGCTGCGGCACCCGAGCGGCGAACCCGTCGGACATGCCCACCAGGCCGGCCCACGGGTCGACGACGTGTCCCCGCCGACCGTGCTCGTCGGTGCCGCTCGGCACGAGGATGACATCGCACGCGAGATGCAACAGGTCGCCACGCGTCACGAAGAGGTGTCCCGCCATGGCCGGTGACGCTAGCCCTGCGCTTCGTTCGGCGGCGGCAGCAACGGGAGGGATCGGTGCAGGTGGAGAGCGTTCCGTTCAGCTGCTGGACCGCCCTCGCTCACAGGCTCGTCCGCCCTCACCGTGCGGGAGACCGCCAGGTGAGCTGGCGGGTGCCCACTAGTCGAGGTCCTGGACCCACGGACTCACCGCGAGGACCGCGCCGTCGAGGATGTCCAGCTGTTCGTCGGCAGGGACCTCGGTCGACGATGCGCCCGGCACCGGAACCACGCGCATGGCCGTCGTGTACTCGAGCTCACTCCCTGCGGACATCATCCGCCAGTCGATGGCGGCCAGGGCCGTCTCGCCCGGGGGGATGACGACGCGTGCCGGGACCACGCCTGGGCGGAAGGGCTCCGTCGTCACATCGACCTGAGGCTGTCCGTCGCTCCGCAGCGGCTCGACGTCGGGAACGCCCTCCACCGCGCACGGGTGTCCCGACACGTTGCGGCCCAGGAGCCCCCCGCGACGTTGCCCCATGGCGGCATCCGACCCGCCCCAGGTCAACTCGAGGTCGTCGCCGCCGCACGACGGCGCCGACGGATCCTCCGGCCACGGCACGACACCCTCCGGCAAGGGCAGAGGATGCGGCTCCCACTCGGGCGGGCTGAACCCGGAGACCCAACCCTCCGCTGTCGCGACACCGTCTGGGCCCGTGAGCGTGAACGGGATCGGGCGGCGGAGCCGCGCCGCGATGTCCTGGCCCTCGAGCCACGCGACGAGCTGGCCCAGCTCCGCCGAGCCCGTCGGCCACGTGGCGCGCACGTCGAACCGGGATTCCTGGCTGAGGAACGTGGCCGTCTCCACCCCGGGACGCTCCGATGCGGCCGCGACCAGGCGGACGAGCTCGACATCGGGAACACCGCCGCGCTGGTAGACGCC
>DASUQS010000256.1:0-10950 GCA_036280455.1 Acidimicrobiales bacterium | reverse complement strand
GCGGCGCCGGGCAGAGGTTCGACGCCGAGGTGCAGGTCCCACACCGCCCACTGCAGGGCCATCTCGGTGGCGGCGTCCCGCTCGGCGTCCTCGTCGCCGGGTTCGACGATGTCGCAGCCGAAGCCCTCGGCCCCGATCCACCACCCGTCCCGGTCGGCGCGCACCCGGGCGAGCGCCTCCAGGTTCGCCAGCACGATGTTGCCGAGGGCGACGAGGTAGTCGTCCACCGAGGCGCGGCGGTCGTTCCAGAACCCGATCCGGGCCGAGGCCAGGGCCGTGACGCCGGGCTCGTTCACCGGCGTGAACCACGCAGGCTCGGGGTAGCGCGCCAGGAACGCGTCGACGTAGCGGCGGAACCCGTCGATCCACGCCGGGTCGCAGAAGCCCGGGTAGTGGTCCGGAAGCCCGAAGTGGCACAGGTCGACGACGGGGGTGAGTCCATGCCGCTCGCACGCGGCGAGCGCCGTGTCCCACAGCGACCAGTCGTAGGTGCCGGGCTCGACCTCGGTGCGCGCCCACGGCATCCCGTAGCGCCACACCGTCACCCCGAGTGCGGCCACGTCGGCCAGGTCGTCGTCGAGGCGGCCGAGGTGACCGCTGGCGCCCAGTTGGTCGACGCGCACGACGCGGCCCTCGTGCAGCACGAGCGGGTCGGATGCCTCCTCGCCCGAGGCGACGGCGAAGTCGGGGAAGTCCATCGCCGCATCCTGGCGCGCCGCCGACCGGTCGGCGAATGCCGGGCCAGTCTCCAGGCGGTCAGCTCCCGTGGACGGTGCCGATGCGCAGGCGGTTGCCGTCCGGGTCGGTCAGCGAGACCTCCCGAGCCCACGGCTGGTGGGTGATGGTGGCGCCGAACTCCTCGGCCACGGCGTCGACGTCGTCGACGTAGAAGTACACCAGCGAGCCGGGGTTGGCGTCCCCCTCGTGCTCCGACAGGTGCAGGTAGCTGCCGCCCCGGCGCAGGTACAGGTACAGCGGCAGGTCGGGGGTGAAGCGGTGCTCGCCCTCGATGGTGAACCCGAGGCGCCGGTACCACTCGGCCGCGGCGTGTCCGTCGGCAACCCGGAAGATCGGCACGATCTGCTCGACCACCGGCGGAACCTACCGCGCCGAGACACCGGGCGAGGTGGTCACTTGACGTCTGCCGTCACCGACCGGGCGCCAGGTCATCGGTGATCACGCCGGGGACAGCGCAGCCCGCCTCGGCGGATTCCATGCGCACGGTGATCGACGTGTCGCCCTCCCGCGGGGTGATCGGGGGTGGGGCGTGCGCCGGTTGGTCGAGGGCCTGCGCGTAGCTGTCGCGCACGGCGACGAGACGCAACCAGTCGTCGAGCCAGTCCTCGGTCGGCGTGTCGTCCGCCCGGTCCTGCGCCGAGGTCGACCGCTTCACGCGATCGACGAACCGTTCGACCGCGGAGTTCTCTTGGCGGACTCGCTCAGCATCCCGAGCCGAGATCTTCTCGAGCTCGCCCTGCAGGCCGGCGCATGCGCGGTCGATCGCCTCGAGCAGGCTCGGATCGTCGATCTGCTGGCCACTGAAGATCCGTGATTCGGCACTACCCATGGTCAGGATGAACGCGATGAAGCTGGCGGGGTACAGGGCCGTTCCGAGCCCGATCGCCGCGATCACCCGCGCTCGAGACGCACGCCGCGGATAGCCGGACGTCGCCCAGGGGCCTGGGGTCATCGCATCCTCATCCGACTGGCCTTCTCGACGCGCGAGCCCTCGAGCCCACCGTTCCGCCCAGACACGGTCCGGAGGATGCCACGTCCGGGTCGTCGGACGGCGTTCCGGACGCGCGTGAGGGGCGTCGTCGCAGCGGCAGCTCGACCGGCCAAGATCTCGCTACTCGTGACAGCGCCGGTCGCGCCAGGCTTCGGACGTGCGAGATGTTCTCGGTCAGCTCGATCGTGCGACTGCGAGCGTCGTGACCGCCCTGAGCGATGCCGACCTCGACGCGCCGAGTCGGCTGCCCGGCTGGTCGCGGCTGACGATCGCCTGCCACCTCCGTTACGGAGCGGAGGCGCTGCGGCGGATGACCGATGACGCCCTCTCGGGCCGGCTCACGTCGTACTACCCGGCCGGGGCGGGCGGCCCAGCGGCCGATGACGCTTGCTCCCCGTCAGGGCGAGTCCCGCGCCGACGTCGTCGAGTCGCTGCGCCACGAGAGCCACGCGCTGCACGAGGAATGGCGCACCGTCGAGGAGTGGGCGATCCGGATCGTCGAGCCGCCCGACAATCTCGACCTCGGCCCCGTCGAACTCGGTCGCCTGGCGTTGGCGCGGCTGACCGAGGTCGAGGTGCACGGTACCGACCTCGCCATCGGTCTCGGTCCATGGAGCGACGTGCTCGTCCGTCATGTGCTGCCGATGCGACTCGAGTGGCTGAACACCCGACGATCGAACCATCGAGCCGTCGACACGTCGGTCCGCGGCTCCTGGCTGCTCGTTGCCACGGACATGAGCGTCAGCCAGGTCGTGACCGTCGACGGACCAACCGTCGTGTCGCGACCAGGCGACAGCGCCGACTCGACGATCACGGGCACCGGGGCCGAGCTTCTCGCGCTGCTCCTCGGGAGGGCCCCGGCAGGGTTCGCCGCCGAACACTTCAGCCGTGCCGTTCCCGGACCCTGACACCACGCACCGGCGCCCGGCAGCAGGGCACGCGTCTCGTGTAGCCATCGCGCCGCCTGGCGGCCCAGAGCGGTATGACCGATCGAATGAATCACTGCACGGCCGATTGGACCTGCAGCGTGCCGGCGTCGGCGTCGAGCGTCGCGGCCGTGCCGAGCGGCACCGAGTGCGGGTCCACGCCGTGACCGATGGGGAGGCCGCCGAGGATCGGGACACCCAGGGCGTCGAGGTGGCCTCGGAGAAGTGGAAGGTACGACCAGTTCTGCGGCTCGTTCCGGTCGGGCCCACACTCGGTGTACTGGCCGATGGCGACGCCGGCGAGGCCGCCGAGGTGGCCGGCGTTCTCGAGCATCGTGAGCTGACGGTCGATGTGACCGAGGCGGAGGTTGAAGCCTTCGAGCAGCAGGATGGCACCGTCGAGATCAGGGAGGGCCCAACCCGCCGCCGTCGCCACGCTGTCCTGGTTGCCGCCCAGGAGCAGGCCGGTCGCTCGTCCGGCGGTCGTGAGCGCTGCGGTGGGCTGTCCAGCGTCGGTCTCGATGACGATGGGCTCGGTCGTCATGAGGGCTGCCCGGAGCCGATCGACGGCGGCGCGCCCGACGAGGTGCTCGTCCCAGCTGACCATGGGGCCGTGGAGGGTCGCGACGCCGGCATGGCGCGCTGCGGCCAGGTGCAGGACGGTGATGTCGCTGAACCCCACGAGCGGTTTGGGGTCGCGTCGCATGGCGTCGAAGTCGAGTCGGTCGGCGATCCTGTATGAACCCTTGCCGCCCCGTGTGGCGAAGACGGCGCGGACGCCCGGGTCGCGCAGCGCAGTGTTGAGATCGGCGAGCCGGTCGTCGTCGACCCCGGCGAGAAAGGAGTGCTCGTCGAAGGCGTGTGCGCCGATCTCCGGACGCAGACCCCAACGACGTAGCTCCTCGACGCATCGCTCGACGGCGTCACGCCGGGGTGTACTTGCTGGCGACACGACGGCGACGCGGTCGCCCGGGACCAAGCGAGGCGATCGCAGCATCGACCGAGTCTCGCGTCGGAGGTGCCGGTCCGCGGTGCGGTCACGGGATTCGGCGATCTGTTCGAGGTCGGACCAGCGACCTGTCCTCCAACGCCCGGCTGATGTCGACACCCCGGCATGGCCCCTCCAACCAGCGTCGGATCTGCGCCGCCGCGTTGTGATCCGGCGGTAGCGGTCACAGCGGCGATGAAGCAGGGGAGAGGGTCCTATTCGGCCGGTCGCTCGGGCACGTCGCCGGCGGCGAGGGCCGCGGCGCGGTCGGTGTCGCCGCTGTCGACGAGCAGGCCGAGGAAGAGCAGGCGCAGCGCCCGGCGAAGCGCCTCGACGTCGTCGTCCTGAGGCCGGGCGAGCCGATGCAGCGAGAAGCCGTCGGCGAGCGCGTTGAAGGCCGGCCCGGCCGCGGCCGCTGCGTCCGGCGAAGCGCCGGCGGCCCGGAGCGCCACCTCCGCCACGCGCTCGTAGACGGCCAGTGCGTCGGCCACCGGCTCGCGCAGGGCGGGGTCGCGGGCCGCCTGCAGGTAGGCCTCGAACTGCGCGAGGGCGAACGGCAGGGGGCCCTCGGGCATCGACGCCTCGGCCAGCGCCGCAGCCATGTCGTCGGGATGGTGGTCGTCGCCGCTGAGCTCCCCGGCGAGCTCCTCCAGGCGCGCCGCCTCGTCCGCCACGTGGGTGCGGAGCGCCTCGGCCACCAGCTCGTCGATCGAGGAGAAGAAGTACGACGCGGTGGCGAGAGGGAGCCCGGCTCGCTCGGTCACGGCCCGATGGGTGGTGCCGGCGGTGCCGCGCTCGGCGGCGACCTCGACCGCGGCCTGCAGGAGCGCGTCCCGCCGAGCCTGCGCCTGCGGACGGTGCCGCCGCGGACCGCCGGATGGCCCGCCTGCAGGTCCGCCGATGCGGTCGCCCTGGGGTCCGGCGGGGTGGCGTTCGGCCATGGCGGTGGACCGTACCCGGACTCTGGAAGAACTTCCAGAGTGGTGCTACGTTTCGCCTCACCGCGCCACCGATGGGGGAAGACACCGCATGGCCAGCTTTCCGTACGAGGACCGGTTCCCGGTCAACCGCACCCTGCCCGACCGGGGGCGGCCACGCGACGAGGTGCTGGCCGAGATGCAGGCCATGGCCAAGGAGGAGGACGCCTTCTGGGAGACCGGAAAGTGCTCCGGCACCATGTACTGCGGCGACCACGAGCACTACGACTTCATGAACGACGCGTTCGGCCTGTTCGCCCACGTCAACGTGCTGCAGCGCGACATGTGCCCGAGCGCCACGAAGTTCGAGGCCGAGATCCTCTCGATGGCGCTCGACCTCATGCACGCTGACGCGGTCACCGACAGCGAGCCGGCCGGCCTCGTCACCACCGGCGGCACCGGCAGCATCCTCCACGCGGTCCTCGCCTACCGCGAGCAGGCGGTGGCCCGGGGGGTCACCCGCCCCAACTTCGTGAAGCCCGAGACCGGGCACCCTGCGTTCGACAAGGCGTGCCACCTGTTCGGCATCGAGCTGCGGGTGGCGCCGACCGACCCGGTCACCACGACGGTCGACGTGGACGCCATGGCGGCCCTCGTCGACGACCAGACCATCGCCATCATGGGCTCGGCCTGCAACTACCCCTACGGCACCATCGACCCGATCCCCGCCCTCGGCGAGCTGGCCCAGCAGCGCGGCATCGGCCTGCACGTCGACGGCTGCCTCGGCGGGTTCATCCTGCCGTTCGGCGAGGAGCTGGGCATCGAGGACATCCCGCTGTTCGACTTCCGGGTCCCGGGCGTCACCTCGATCTCGGCCGACACCCACAAGTACGGCTACGCCTTCAAGGGCAGCTCGACGCTGCTGTTCCGCGACAAGGCGCTGCGCAACGGCCAGTACTTCTTCGTGTCCGGGTGGACGGGCGGCAAGTACATGTCGCCGGGCATCGAGGGCTCCCGCTCGGGCGGGCTGCTCGCCGCCACCTGGGCGGCGATGGTGCAGCTCGGCCGCGACGGCTACCGGGGCTACGCCGAGGCGATCTTCGCCACCGCGGCGGAGATGATGGCGGCGGTGCGCTCCCACCCCGAGCTGCGGATCATGGGCAGCCCGACGTTCTGCTTCTCGTTCACCTCCGACGAGTTCGACATCTACCACGTCAACGACGTCATGCGGGAGAAGGGCTGGCGGTTCAACGGCCAGCAGTACCCCAACGCCATCCACATGGCGGTCACCCGACCACAGACGCAGCCGGGGGTGGCCGAGCAGTTCGCCGCCGACCTGGACGAGGCCGTCGCCATCGCCAAGGAGCGCAAGGACGAGGCCCCGTTCTCCGCCGCCATCTACGGCGGAGTGGCCGGCGGGCTCACCGACGAGGCCGACGAGTTCATCCGCGGCGTCATGGGCGACATGCTCGACAAGCAGGCCCGGATCCCGTCGTGACCGCCACGGGGGGAACCGCGGCGACAACCGCACAGCGCGACGGCCTCGTCCTCGCCATCGACCTCGGCACGGGCGGGCCGAAGGTCGGGTTCGTGTCCGTGACGGGGAAGGTGGCGTGGCAGGACCACGTCCCGCTGGCCACGCGCTGGCTCGACGGCGGCGGAGCGGTGCAGGACGCGGAGGAGTGGTGGGCCGTCATCCGCGACGCGGTGCGCAAGGCCGTCGCCAACGGCGACGTGCCGGCGGAGCGGGTCGTGGCCGTGTGCGTCACCGGCCAGTGGGCGAGCACCGTCCCGGTCGACGCCGACGGGCGGCCCGTGGGCGACTGCATCATGTGGCAGGACCACCGGGGCATCCGCGCCGTGCGCCAGCGCGTCGGCGGACCGGTGGCGGGCTACGACCCGCGGGCGCTGGCGGCCTGGGTGCGCAAGACCGGGGGCATCCCCGGCGGCAACGACCCGATCGGCCACATGCACACGCTCGCCACCCAGCACCCGGACGTGGCCGCGGCCGCCCGCTGGTACCTCGAACCGGTCGACTACCTGGCCATGCGGTTCACGGGCGTCGCCGCGGCCAGCCACGCCTCGCTCACCGCGTGGTGGCTGACCGACAACCGCCGGCTCGACGTGCTCGCCTACGACGACGACCTGATCCGACGGGCCGGCATCGACGGCGACAAGCTGCCGCCGCTCGTCGCCACGGGCAGCGTGATCGGGCCGGTGCGCGAGGACGTGGCCCGCGACCTCGGCCTGCCGGACGGGGTCCAGGTCGTGGCCGGGGTGCCGGACCTGCACGCCGCCGCGCTCGGGTCGGGGTCCATCGGGCCGGGCGAGGCCCACATGGCGCTCAGTTCCACCTCGTGGATCAGCCTGCCGGTCGACCGCAAGAAGACCGACGTGCTCCACGGGATGGCCAGCGTTCCCGGCATCGACGGCGGCTACCTGCTGGCCAACAACCACGACACGTCGGGCCTGTGCCTGCAGTGGCTGCGCGACAACGTGGTCACGCCGGACGACGGGCTGTCGGCGGACGGGCGCGACGACTGCAGCTTCGCCGACCTCACCGAGCTCGCGGCCGGGTCGCCCCCGGGCGCCAACCGCGTGCTGTTCACGCCGTGGCTCGAGGGCGAGCGCACCCCCGTCACCGACAGCCACGTGCGCGGCGGGTTCCACAACCTGTCGCTCGGCACCACGCGGGCCGATCTCGTCCGGTCGCTGATGGAGGGCGTGGCCTACAACAACCACTGGCTGCACGGCTACGTCGAGAGGTACGCCAAGCAGCGCCTCGACCCGATCCGCATGGTCGGCGGCGGCGCCCAGTCCGACCTGTGGTGCCAGATCCACGCCGACGTGATGGACCGCACGATCGAGCGGGTGGACGATCCGCTGCACGCGCAGCTGCGCGGTGTGGCGATCCTGGCCGGGCTGTCGCTCGGCCTGGTCGAGCGGTCCGAGGTCCGCGACCTCGCCACCGTGTCGGGCACGTTCACGCCGGATCCGGCCAACCGCACGGTGTACGACCGCCTGTCGGCCGAGCTGCCGACGCTCTACAAGGCGCAGCGGAAGATGTATCGACGGCTCAACCGGAGGTGGTCATGAGCGGACCCGGTGTCCCCGAGGGGATGCTCACGCTCGACGAGCTGCAGCACGCCGCCGGTCGCGACGAGATCGACACGGTCGTCGTCGGCTTCACCGACCACTACGGCCGGCTGGTGGGCAAGCGCTACGACGCCGGGATGTTCCTCGACGAGGTGGCTGCCCACGGCACCCACGGCTGCGACTACCTGCTCACCACCGACATGGAGATGGAGCCGGTCCCCGGCTACGAGCTCGCCAACTGGGAGCTCGGCTACGGCGACGTCCACCTGGTCCCCGACATGGCCACGCTGCGCCGGGCGGCGTGGCTCGACCGCACTGCCCTCGTCCTGTGCGACGTCGCCGACGGGCGGGACGAGACACCGGTCGCTGCGGCGCCCCGCACGATCCTGCGCCGGCAGGTCGACGCGGCGGCGAGCGAGGGGCTGACGAGCATGGCCGCCACCGAGCTGGAGTACTACCTCTACCGCTCGTCGTACCGGGACGCAGCCGCCGGCGGCTACGCCGACCTGCAGCCCGCCGGCTGGTACCTCGAGGACTACCACCTCATGCAGGGCGCCCGCACCGAGGACTTCACGGCCGAGGTGCGCCGCCACCTGCGCCACTCTGGGGTGCCGGTCGAGTCGAGCAAGGGCGAGTGGGGCGTCGGCCAGCACGAGCTGAACATCCGCTACGCGGACGTGCTGTCGATGGCCGACCGCCATGTCATCTACAAGCAGTGCCTGAAGGAGTTCGCCGACCGGCTCGGCGCGAGCGTGACGTTCATGGCCAAGGTGGCGACCGAGCAGGCCGGGTCGAGCTGCCACGTGCACATGAGCCTGTGGCGCGACGGCGACAACGCGTTCGCGGGCGACCACGAGCTGGGTCCGGTGCGGTGCTCCGACGAGTTCCGGTGGTTCCTCGGCGGGGTGCTGGCCCGCGTGCCGGACGTGATGGTGTTCCTCGCCCCGACCGTGAACTCCTACAAGCGCTACGTCGACGGGTCGTGGGCGCCCACCCGCATCGCCTGGAGCTACGACAACCGCACCGCCGGCGTGCGGGTGGTCGGGCGCGGGCCGAGCCTGAGGGTCGAGTGCCGCATCCCCGGCGCCGACTGCAATCCCTACCTGGCGCTCGCCGCGCTCCTGGCCGCGGGCCTCGACGGCATCGCGCAGCGCACCGAGCCACCCCCGTGCTTCGAGGGCGACGTCTACGCGGCCCGCGACCTGCCGCAGGTGCCTCGGTCGCTCGCCGAGGCGACCGACCTGTTCGCCGCCAGCCCGTTCGCCAAGGCCGCGTTCGGCCAGCAGGTGGTCGACCACTACACCCACTTCTTCCGCACCGAGTGGGAGGCGTACAGCAGTGCGGTCTCCGACTGGGAGCGCCGCCGCTACTTCGAGAGGATCTGACCGACGATGGGCAGGTTGCAGGGCAAGGTCGCGCTGATCACGGGCGCAGGCAGCGGCATCGGCCGGGAGGCCGCGCTGCTGTTCGCGAGCGAGGGCGCGCGGGTGGCGGCCGTCGATCGCGACGAGGCCGCCGCCAAGGAGACGGTCGAAAGGATTTCCGCCGCGGGATCGGTCGCTGGGGCGACCGGATCTGTGGAGAAAATCCCGGGTGAGGGAGCGATCGCCGTGGTGGCGGACGTGTCGCGGGCCGCCGACTGCGAGGCGATGGTCGCCGCCACGGAGGACGCGTTCGGCCGTCTCGACGTGCTGTTCAACAACGCCGGGGTGATGTTGAGCAGCGACGACGACGCCCTCACCACCGACGAGGCCACGTGGGACACGACGATGGACGTCAACGCCAAGGGCGTGTTCCTCGGCTGCAAGTTCGGCATCCCGGCGCTGCGGCGGGCCGGCGGCGGATCGATCGTCAACACGGCCTCGTTCGTGGCCAAGCTGGGCGCGGCCACCTCCCAGGTCGCCTACACGGCGAGCAAGGGCGCGGTGCTGGCGCTCACGCGGGAGCTGGCGGTCATCCACGCCCGTGAGGGCATCCGGGTCAACGCCCTGTGCCCCGGCCCGCTGCGCACGGAGCTGCTGATGAAGTTCCTCGACACGGAGGCCAAGCGCCAGCGCCGCCTGGTGCACATCCCGATGGGGCGGTTCGGCGAGGCGCACGAGATCGCCAAGGCGGCGCTGTTCCTCGCCTCCGACGACGCGTCGTTCATGACCGGGTCCGAGCTGCTCGTCGACGGCGGCATCACGGCCGCCTACGTCACGCCGGAGTAGCGGCGATGCCCGACGCGCTCGAGGTGCGCATCCAACAGACGATCAGCCCCCGCGACGGCTCGGTGGTGGTCGAGCGCGTCCTGGCCACCCGGGCCGAGATCGACGCGGTGCTCGACCGTGCGACCGCCGCCCAGCGGGCGTGGCGCCGGGCTCCACTCGACGAGCGGGCCGGGGTCGTGCGTCGCCTCGTGCCGTGGATGGTCGAGCACGCCGCGGACATCGGCCGTGAGCTGACCCTGCAGATGGGGCGGCCGATCGCCCACTCGCCCGGTGAGATCACCCGAGGCTTCGCCGAGCGGGCCACGTGGCTGGCCGACGCCGCGTCCGGGGCCCTCGCCGACACCGAGATCGACCCCGAGAGCGATTTCCCCCACGGATCTGGTCGCTCCAGCGACCAATCCAGTGGAGAAAATCCTTCTGGGGTGGTGAGCGGGGTGCGGCGGTTCATCCGTCACGAACCCGTCGGCGTCGTGCTGGTGGTGGCGCCGTGGAACTACCCGTACCTGTGCTCGGTGAACGCCGTCGTGCCGGCGCTGCTGGCCGGCAACGCCGTCGTGCTGAAGACGGCCTCGCAGACCCCGCTCGTCGCCGAGCGGTGGGCCGAGGGCCTCGCCGCGGCCGGCCTGCCCGAGGGCGTGTTCCAGTTCGTGCACGCCGACCACGACACGGTGGGGGACATGGTGGCCGACCCGCGGGTCGGCTTCGTCGCGTTCACGGGGTCGGTCGCGGGCGGCCGGGCGGTGCAGCGGGCCGCCTCGCGGCGGTTCGTCGGCACCGGCCTCGAGCTCGGTGGCAAGGACCCGGCCTACGTGCGCGCCGACGCCCCGCTCGACGAGACCGTGGCCGGGCTGGTGGACGGCGTGTACTTCAACGCGGGGCAATCGTGCTGCGGCGTGGAGCGCATCTACGTGCAGCGGGAGCGGGTCGACGAGTTCGTCGAGGCGTTCGCCGCGGGAGCCTCGGCGTACGTGCTGGGTGACCCGCTCGACGCCGCGACCACACTCGGTCCGCTGGTCCGCCCGTCGGCCGCCGAGTTCGTGCGCGGCCAGGTCGCCGAGGCCGTCGCCGCCGGGGCGCGGGCGCT
>DASUQS010000255.1:0-18603 GCA_036280455.1 Acidimicrobiales bacterium | reverse complement strand
ATGATCGGCGCCGGGTTGCGCATCGCCCAGCGGACGAGCAACGGCTTCGAGCGGCTGTTCGCCACCGGCCTCACCACCCTGCTGGGGTTCC
The DNA here is from genome assembly GCA_036280455.1 of Acidimicrobiales bacterium. Classification (GTDB taxonomy): domain Bacteria; phylum Actinomycetota; class Acidimicrobiia; order Acidimicrobiales; family VFJN01; genus ZC4RG19. The sequence continues at coordinate 18,512 of DASUQS010000255.1, read as the reverse complement.
AGGCCTTCATCATCATGGCGGGCGTCGTGCGCCTGCTGCCGCTGACCGGTGTGACCCTGCCCTTCATCTCCTACGGCGGCTCGTCGCTGCTGGCCAACTGGGTGCTGCTGGCGCTGCTGCTGCGCGTCTCGAACGACGCGTCCGAGCGGGACACCGAGCGGGCGGCCGCCGGGCAGCTCACGGAGGTCGGCTGACCATGCGCCCGCACGGCGAGCCCAGCGGCGCGCACCGCACCGCCCCGGCCCCCGTCCCCGCCCGGCGGGAGGTTCCGGCGTGAGCAAGCAGATCCGCAACCTCGGCGTGTTCCTCGCGCTCTGCTACACGGCCCTGTTCCTGCAGGTGAACCGGCTCACCGTGTTCGAGGCCCAGGCGCTGCAGGACAAGCCGGAGAACACCCGCCAGATCACCCGCGACTTCTCGGCGCCCCGGGGCGACATCGTGTCGGCGGACGGCGTGGTGCTCGCCGAGTCGGTGCCCGCGGACGACAAGTACCTGTTGCAGCGCACGTACCCCACGAACGACCTGTTCGGGCACGTGACCGGCTACTTCGCCTTCCAGCTCGGCACGACCGGCGTCGAGCGCAGCTACAACGGCTACCTCAACGGCGAGGACATCGGCTTCAGCTTCGACCGGCTGGGCGACCTGTTCGTCGACCGCGACGTGGTCGGCGACGTCATCCTGTCGCTGCGGGCCGACGTGCAAGAGGTGGCCCGCACCGAGCTCGGCGATCGAGCGGGGTCGGTGGTGGCGATCGACCCGCGCAACGGCGAAATTCTCGCGCTCTGGTCGTTCCCGTCCTACGACCCCAACCTGCTGGCCGACCACGACTTCCGGGCGGCCGAGGCCGAGTCGGCCCGCCTGAACGATCGAGCGAACGGCGAGCCGATCCTGGCCCGCTCCTACCGGGACAACTTCTTCCCCGGCTCGACGTTCAAGGTCGTGACCGCCACCGCCGGCATCGAGCGCGGCGGGGTCACGGAGGACAACCCGGTCTACCCGTCGGTCTCGGCCTACGAGCCGTCGTCGGGCGCCCCGATCCCGAACTTCGGCGGCAACAGCTGCGGCGGCACGCTGTTCGTCATCCTCCAGCGGTCGTGCAACAGCTCGTTCGCCCAGATGGGTGTCGAGGACGTCGGCGGCGACGGGCTCGTCGAGACGGCGGAGGCGTTCGGCTACAACCGGGACATGCCCTTCGATCTGCCCGGGGGTGTGCAGTCGACGATCCCGACCGAGATCAACGGCACGCCGCTGTCGCAGAACCCCGGCAACGTGGGGCAGCTGGCCATCGGCCAGTTCGAGAACCGGGCCACGCCGCTGCAGATGGCGTTGGTCGCGGCGGCGGTGGCGAACGAGGGCAACATCGTGGGCCCCCACGTCATGCGCGAGGTGCGCGACGACCAGGGCGACAAGGTCGAGGAGTACGATCCGGAGGTGATCGCCCGGCCGATGTCCGCCTCGACGGCGGGCACCCTGCGCGAGGCGATGATGTCGGTCGTCGCCGACGGATCGGCCAGCCGGCTCGACGAGGGCCTCGAGGACTTCGACGTCGGCGGCAAGACGGGAACGGCCCAGCTCGGCACCGATCCGCCCAAGTCTCACGCGTGGATCATCGGCTTCGCCGGCCCGCCGGGCGAGATCCCGCACGTGGCCGTCGCGGTCATCGTCGAGGGACAGGACGGTGCCAGCGAGCAGACTGGTGGCCAGGTCGCGGCGCCGATCGCCGCGGCCGTGATGCAGCGGGCACTCGCTCCGCCCGACCGGGCGGAGCAGGACGGGGAATCGAGTGCAGGTGGATGACGTGAGACCGCCTGACTCGGGTGCACATACCCCCATCTCGTAACCTGGGGATCGCATGTCGCAGCAGAACCAAGTCATCTTCAACGGCCGGTACGAGCTCCACCGGCGGCTCGGGCGCGGCGGCATGGCCGAGGTGTACCTGGCGCGCGACCAGTTGCTCGACCGCCCGGTGGCCGTCAAGGTGCTGTTCCCGGCGCTGGCGACCGACGCCGGCTTCGTCGAGCGGTTCCGCCGCGAGGCGCAGGCGGCCGCCAACCTGCAGCACCCGAACATCGTCAGCGTGTTCGACTGGGGCGAGGCCAACGGCACCTACTTCATCGTGATGGAGTACGTCGAGGGGCACACCCTCGCCGACACCATCCGCGAGGAGGGCCGGCTCCACCCGGACCGCGCGGCCGAGATCACGGCCGACATCGCCGCCGCCCTCGGCTTCGCCCACAAGAACCGCGTGGTGCACCGCGACGTCAAGCCGGGCAACGTCCTGATCACCCCCGACGGCGACGTCAAGGTGGCCGACTTCGGCATCGCCCGCGCGCTCAGCGACAGCTCCGACCAGAACCTGACCAAGACCGGTTCGGTCATGGGCACCGCCACGTACTTCTCGCCCGAACAGGCCCGGGGTGCGCCGGTCGACCCGCGCAGCGACCTCTACAGCCTGGGCGTCGTGCTCTACGAGATGACGACGGGCAACCCGCCGTTCTCCGGCGACAGCGCGGTGGCGATCGCCTACAAGCACGTGCAGGAGAACCCGATGCCGCCGCGGCGCATCGACCCCGCGCTGCCGGAGACGCTCGAGGCGATCACCCTCAAGTGCCTGGCCAAGAACCCGGCCAACCGCTACCCGTCCGCCCAGGACCTGCGGGCCGATCTGCGCCGCTACCTCGACGGCAGCCGCATCATGGCCGAGCCGGTGCTGGCCCCTCCCGTCGATCCCGGCGCGACCGGGCTCATGGCCCCCACGGGGTACGGCGACCAGACCGCTCTCGTGTCCGGGCCCGTGGGCTACCAGGGCGACGGCTACGACGACTACGACGAGTACGACGACTACCAGGACGAGGAGGAGCCCAAGCGGTCGAAGTGGTTCCTCGCCGCGCTCATCCTGCTGCTGCTCGTGCTGGCCGGCCTGCTCTTCCTGTTCGTCAACAACATGAACGACAGCGAGCCTCCGGTCGAGATGGAGACAGTGCCGAGGGTCGTGGGCATGGATCTCACCGCCGCCGAAGCCGCCATCAGGGACGTCGGGTTCGAGGTGAGGACCACGTTCGAGGCGGCAGACGCGCCCGAGAACCAGGTCACGGCACAGGATCCGGCGCCAGCCGAGGAGGCCGAGGTCGGCTCCACCGTCACCCTCACGGTCAGCTCGGGGCCGGACGCGGTCACGGTCCCCAACGTCGTCGGCATGACCCAGCTCGAGGCCACCCAGGCGCTCGGCGCCGTCGGTTTCCTGGTGGAACCCGTCCCGGTGGAGGACTCCGACGTCGAAGAGGGCGTCGTCATCGAGCAGAACCCGCCCGGCGACGGCGAGGCCCCCCCAGGCGCCACGGTCACGATCAACGTGTCCGCGGGGCAGAGCACGGTCGCCGTGCCGAACGTCGACGGCGCCCCCGAGGCCGCCGCCCGATCGGCGCTGGAGGGGGTGGGCCTCACCAACATCACCACGCAGCCGCAGGCGTCGGGCGACATCCCGGCTGGCAACGTGATCAGCACCAACCCGGGTCCGGGCACCGAGGTGACGCCCGACCAGACGATCACCCTCATCATCTCGTCCGGGCCGGACCAGGTGCAGGTGCCCGGCGTCGAGGGCCTGAGCGAGGAGAACGCCCGCACCATGATCGAGAGCGCCGGCCTCGTCATGGCGAGCAACGACGAGCAGATCTCCAACCCGGGCCAGGACGGCCAGGTGCTCACCCAGAGCCCCGGGCCTGGCAGCCAGGCCAACCCGGGTGACACGGTCACGGTGGTGATCGGCCGGTACCGCGAGCCGGAGCAGCCGCCGCCCGAGACCGACGGCTGACGGTCGAGCCGGCCATCGCCGTCGGCGGCGCGGCGGCGACCGGTCCATCCTGGGCGGTTGGTCGCCGGGGTCCCCCCGGCCGTAGGTTTGCCCGCCATGGCCAGGACGTTGGTGTTGCTCCGCCACGGCGAGAGCGCGTGGAACCTCGAGAACCTGTTCACCGGCTGGTACGACTCGCCGCTGACCCCAAACGGTGAGGCGCAGGCGATCGCCGGCGGGCGGCTGATGGCCGAGCGCGGGGTGCTCCCCGACGTGCTCCACACCTCGGTGCTCACCCGCGCCATCCGCACTGCGGAGCTGGCGCTTGCCGAGCTCGACCGGTCGTGGATCCCGGTGCGCCGCCACTGGCGGCTGAACGAGCGTCACTACGGCGACCTGCAGGGCCTGAACAAGAAGGAGACGGCGGAGCGCTTCGGCGCCGACCAGGTGAAGGTGTGGCGCCGCGCGTACGACACGCCGCCGCCCACCATGGCCCGCGACGACGAGCGCAACGTGCGCAACGATCCGCGCTACGCCGACCTCCCGCCCGAGATCGTCCCCGACACCGAGTGCCTGGCCGACGTCGTGGTGCGCATGCTCCCGTACTGGTACGACGACATCGTTCCCGACCTGGCACCCGGCCGCACCGTGCTGGTGGCCGCCCACGGCAACAGCCTGCGGGCGCTCGTCAAGCACCTGAACGGCATCTCCGACGAGGAGATCACCGAGCTGAACATCCCGACGGGTGAGCCGCTCGTCTACGAGCTGGGCGACGACTACCTGCCGCTCGAGGACATCCCCGTCGAGGAGCGCTACCTGCGCTCACCGGAGGAGATCCGCGCCGCGGCCGAGGCCGTCGCCCGCCAGGCTGGCGGCTGACCCCGCCGCCGCCCGTCCTGCCCGCAGCGGACCGCGACGGGCCGGGCCGGACCGCGGCGGCCGCTCGGACCTGCGGGGTTAGGGTCGCCGGATGCTCTCGATCCGGCGCGTCCCGCTCGCCGTCCTCGGTGTGGTCGTCGCGAGCGCAGGCGTCGTCGCCTGCGGTGACGACGACGGTGACGTCGCGGCCACCGGTGCAGAGCCGGTGCTGACGACATCGATCGATGTGCCGTTCGGGCTCGACCAGATCGCGGGCATCGAGCCCGTCGGCCGTCCCGCCGTGTTCGATCACGAGTACGGCTCGAACGCGGCCGAGCCGATCATGGCCCGGTCGGTGCGCGCGGCGTACCGGGTCACCGCCGACGATCCGCCCGCCGTGGTGCGGGATGTGCTCGCCGGGCTCGACGGCCTCTCCCTGGACGACGGCTCGATCCGCGGGATCGACGACCCGGCGTGCCGGGACTGCTCCGGCGCGCCGGGGCTGTGGATCGAGGCATCCGGCCGGCAGGACGAGGACGCCGGTCTCGGTGATCGCGTCGACGTGCAGCTGTGGGTTGCCGACGACGGCCCGGTCCTGCTGGTCGATGCGACTCGCATCGTCGACTCTGCCGCGCCGCCCCGCACCCCGACGATCGAGGAGGAGGGTGCGGTCGACGGGTCGGATTCGCCGTCCCCGGTCGAGGCATCGGGGGGATCGGCCGGCGACGTCCTGTTCAGCGAGCAGGGCGACGCCATCCACCTCCCGGAGGGCACGCGGGCGCTGCTGCCCACTTTTCCGACGTGGTGCGGGACGGGCGGTTCGACGTCGGTGATCGCTGCGGAGGACGGGGCGGCCGCGGTGCAGGCCATGCTGGACGAGGCCCGGACGCGCAGCGAGTGGGGCGAGATCGAGGGGCCGGACGTGACGACGACCGACGGGGTGGAGGTCACCCGGGCCGACTTCGTGATCTCCGCGGGCGGTTGGGAGTTCAACCTGCTCGCCGTGCGCGGTCCCGACGACCCCTACGCGACGGTGTACGTCACGAGCTGTGCCGACTGATGGGTGCCGACGCCCGACCCTCGGGTCTCGGTCTCTCGTCCTGACCGCACCACGCCCAGGTGACCGCACCCACGCGCAGGCGGACACCCCGGTCGATCGCCCGGGCGACCGGCGCCCAGCTCGCCGTCGCCGCCCATGCTCCGCACCTCGCGCCCGGCGACGCTCCAGCTCGCCGTCAAGCCCTCGTTCGTGCCCGCCCCAGACCGCCGGCGCCCCAGCGCACCGATGGTCGGGTGATGACGATGGCCGCGCCATTGCGACCACAGTTGGAGACCGGCGATCGTGCCAGCGCCCGCCGTTGGCCCGCTCCGTGCTGACCTCCAACTGGTAACCACTATGGGTGGCCTTACGGTGTAAGTCCAAGACCCGTTGGTGCCCGTTTCCATGCCCCCACGGCATCGGACCAGTCCCGCACGCACACCGTCCCACGCCTCGGTCCGCTGCGGAGAGGGTACCGTCGCCGCGGTGGGCAACGCCGTGCACTCCGACCTCGGGCCCCTGGCCCTCCTGATCGGCACGTGGGTAGGCGAGGGCGAGGGCCGCTACCCGACCATCGAGTCGTTCGCCTACCGCGAAGAGGTCGTGTTCGACCACGTCGGCAAGCCCTTCCTCACGTACCGGCAGGCCACCACCAACCTCGCCACCGGCCTACCCGCCCACGCGGAGGCGGGGTACGTGCGGGCTGTGGGGCCGGGTCGGGTGGAGCTCGTGCTGGCCCATCCGACCGGCATCGCCGAGCTCTCGGAGGGCGAGGTGTACGCCCAGCCCGACGGGCTCGCCCTGCACCTGACATCGACCGCGGTGCCGCTCACCGCCACCGCCAAGCAGGTGACCAGCATCGAACGGCGGCTCACGGTGGTCGGCGACACACTCCGGTACCAGGTGGCGATGGCGGCCGTCGGGCTCGCGCACCAGCACCACCTGTCGGCGGAGCTCCACCGGCGCGCGTGACCCGCGCCCCGACAGGGGACCGTCGCGTGCCGGCGCTCGGCGCTCGGCCGGGGGACGAGCCGGCCCTGGCGGAGCGACCATCGGCGGCCGACGACGCCCCAGCACGCGTCGGCCGCTGATGGTCGGCCCAGGTCTGGCGGTGCCCCAGCGCACCGCACCGACCTGGTGGCACCACGTCGAGCGCTCGACTCCCGGCGGGAGGAGTCGGCCAGGGCCTGCGTACACGGCCCCGGCTGGCGTCGACTGGCCCGCCCACAACCACTATCAGTCGCCTTACGACGTAAGTCCAAGACCGACTGCGTTCGGAACCGATACCCTCCCGGCATACCGGCGCACGGTGGGCGGTCTTCCCATGAACTTGCAGCAGTTGCGCTACCTCATCGCTACGGCGGACGAAGGCACGATGACCCGCGCCGCCGAGTCGCTGCACGTCGCCCAGCCCGCGCTCAGCCGAGCCATTCGCAGCCTCGAGGCCGAGATCGGCGTCACGGTGTTCGAACGCAAGGGCCGCGGGGTCAGGGTGAGCCGCCAGGGGGTCGCAGTCATCGCCAGCGCCCGCCGCATCCTGGCGGAGGTCGATCGGCTGGCTTCTCTCGGTCACCAGCAGGTGCTGCGGGTCAGCGCCATCGGTGGGCAGGCCCAGGAGATCGGGTCGCCGGCGATCGGCGCGTACGTCAACGCCGGGCACATGCGCGTGGCCCTCGACGTGGCCGACACGTCGCAGGAGGTGATCGAGCAGGTCCGCGACGGTCGGGCGCACCTCGGCATCATCGAGCTGCCGGCTCCCGCCGACCTGTGGGTCACGTCGCTCGGCTGGCAGGAGATGCTGCTCATCCACCCTCCCGACTGGTCGGTCGAGGACCCGCTCGACATCTCGTCGCTCGACAAGATGCCCTTGCTGTCGCCGGGCACCGACAACTGGCGCCACGACGCGCTCGAGTCGAACCTCCGCACCCGGGGCATCACGCCCAACATCACCGCGGAGACGACGCAGCGCGCCATGATCACGAGCCTCGTGGTGCAGGGCGCCGGCGCCTGGTTCTCGTACGGGCGCGAGGCGCAGGCCGCGACCGACGACGGTGCCGGGGTGGTGCACCTGTCGCCTCCCGCGGTGCGCGAGATCGGCATCGTCGCCATCGACGAGCCCACGGGAGCGGCCGAGGCGTTCGTCGAGTCCGCCCGGATCGAGACGTCGACGACCCTGATGCCGGTCGGCGACGACCGGCTCACCGGCGCCACCTGGATCAGTGGGGGCGAAATCCTGGGCTCGTCTCCGCCGCCGACGTCGGTCCGCTCCTCTCGCGTCGAGGGCTGACGCGAGACGGGAACGCAGCGCGAGCCGCGTCCCCGTCTCGACCGGCCCCCGGACCGCGGCCGTCAGAAGACGATGGCCACCGTGCCGTCGAGGGCCGGGATCGGCCAGAGCATCACCGCGAGGATGAACGTCGCCACGTGGGAGGCGTTGTCCATCACCTCGCCGTAACCCTTGTTCACGGCGACGAGCACGCCGATGATGATCCAGATCAGCAGAACGATGGGTATCCGTACGCGTCCGCGCATGATCGATGTCCCCTCCTCGGAGGTCCCAGTCCCAGCCCGAACGCTCCCGTCCGGCAGGACAGTGCTACCCCGGGTAACCGCCCGCTAGCCGCGGGACCGCCGGCCTCCGGTCGAGCCCTCAACCGATGGTCATGCGGCGCCCGTTGCCGTTCGCCGAACGGGCGACGTCCGGAGCCACCTGGCCACCCGAGTCGACCCGCTCGAGGAGGTAGCCGCGCGACCGCACCGTGCGGATCGCGAGGCGGAGGGGGGCGAGCCGCCGGCGCAGCCGCAGCACGTGCACGTCGAGGGCGTTGCGCCCCGGCGAGCCGCTCGGCCAGCCGGACCGGGCGAGGGCGTCGCGCGACACCACGGCGCCGAACCGGTCGAGCAGCGCGCGGGTGAGCCGGGCCTCCACCGGCGGCAAGGACACCCACCGGTCGCCGGCCCGCAGCACCCCGTCGTCGTCGAGCACGGGGACCGCACCGTTGTCGGTGCCGATGCGCCGCCGCAGGGCCTCGACCCGGACGCGGAGGTCGAGGTCGTCGGCCGGCAGCCGGATCCAATCCTCCAGCTCGTCGGTGGGGATCGGTGGCGCACCGCGCTCGACCAGGAGCAGCCGTGGTTGGCCAGCACGACGGAGCTCGTCACGCCGGTCCTGTTCCGCCGGCCATTGCACGAGAGCCACCTCCACGGAGGGGACGGTACGGACAGCGGGTTTCGCGTTTGTTTCTTACGGATGAACGTCACGCGGGCGCGGGAGGTCACAACGGAACGTAGGAACGGGAGCCACGTTGTGTGATCGGCGCTCGGTGCTGAGGCAGAGCGGGCGACAGGTTCGTAAGCTGCGCGGCCATGGCACGCGAGGAATACCTCAACCATCTCGCTTCCGTCCCGCTGTTCTCTGGGTGTACGACCAAGGAACTGCGAGACATCGCGAAGGCGACCGTCGAGCTGACCCTCGACGAAGGCAAGGAGTTCGTCACCCAGGGGGATGTGGGGCGCGAAGCGTTCATCATCGTCGAGGGGCAGGCGGACGTGACCCGGGGCGGGCAGAGCATCGCCACGCTCGGGCCCGGCGACTGCGTGGGCGAGCTGGCATTGCTCGACCACGGCCCGCGCACCGCGACCGTGACGGCCAAGACGCCGCTGACGGTGCTGGTCCTCGGTCCCCGCGAGTTCTCCGGGCTGCTCGACGAGGTTCCGACCCTGACCCACAAGATCCTGGCGGTGCTGGCCGGCCGGGTGCGCGAGCTCGACTCCAAGAACTACGGCTGACACCCGGCCGCCCGACGGGGCGGCGTGACGATTCGTGGGCCGGCTGCCGTCGGGGCGGATCCGCCCCGTCGGTCACCGTCCCGCGGTTGACCCGCGGTCAGTCTCGGCGAAGTGACCGACCGGTAACCGGCGGTCACCTCGCCGATCGCGCATCTCCCGCGATTCAGCCCGGCCGGCCCAGGTTGGGTAGGTTCGGGCCCGTGAGCCAGCGCAGCGAGCGAACCACAGGCACCGCGCGATGCCCGGCCCGACGGGCCGACATCTCGTCGCGCACATCCCGAAAGGTGCGCCGATGAGCAGCCCAGAGACCACTCCGACGGCGTCGGGTGCACGCCGCATCAAGCCTCCCGCGGTCGCCATGGCGATCGGCATCGGCTTCGCCATCGTGGTCGTCGTCTCGGGCATCGCGGCCACCGCCTTGCAGTGGCACGACGACTCGGCCGTGCAGCGCGAGGTCTTCATCAACATCCCGTCGGCCTGGAAGGCGATCTTCTACACCGTCCTGCCGATCCTCATCGTCGTCGGGGCCATCGCCTTCGCCAACCGCATCAAGAACTGGCAGCGGGGCGGGCCCGACGCCCGGGCGACCACCTAGAAGAACATCGGCCGGCGGCTGAAGGACTTCCGCGCCGGCGTCTACATGCAGACGCTGCTGCGCGACCCGGCCGCCGGCGTCATGCACTCGCTGATCTACTTCAGCTTCATCATCCTCCTGGCCGTCACCACGGTGCTCGAGATCAACCACCAGATGCCGGAGGGCGCCAAGTTCCTCCACGGCGACGTCTACCGGGCCTACTCCCTGGTGGGCGACGTGGCCGGCATCCTGTTCCTGATCGGCGTGGTCTGGGCGATCGTCCGGCGCTACGTGCAGCGGCCCTACCGCATCCGCATCAAGTCGAAGCCCGAGCACGCGGTCATCCTCGGCACGTTCTTCGCCATCGGCGTCACGGGCTTCGGCGCCGAGGCGTACCGCATCGCGCTCGAGGGCCGCCCGGACTACGAGAAGTGGTCGGTGATCGGCTACCCGCTGGCGGGCCTGGTCGAGGACACGGCCAGCCTGTCGGGCTGGCACCAGGGCTGGTGGATCGCGCACGTGGCGTCGTTCTTCCTGTTCGTCGTCATCCTGCCGGTGACGATGCTGCGCCACATCTTCACGTCGCCGCTCAACATGTACCTGCGCGACAAGGAGCGCCCCAAGGGCGCCATGAAGGCCATGCCGAACCTGATGGAGACCGAGCTCGAGACGTTCGGCGCCTCCACGGTCGAGGACTTCACCTGGAAGCAGCTGCTCGACACCGACGCCTGCACCATGTGCGGCCGCTGCACGTCCGTCTGCCCGGCGCACGCCACCGGCAAGCCGCTCGACCCTCGCGAGATCGTGCTCAAGACCGGCGAGGTCATGGCCCGCTCAGGCGAACCGGTCGTGTCCACCCCCATCGGGCTCGACCCCGAGATCACCATCTCCTCGTCGTCGCTGTTCGAGCGCATCACGCCGGAAGAGGTGTGGGCCTGCACGTCGTGCAAGGCGTGCGACGAGATCTGCCCGGTCAACATCGAGATCCTCGACAAGATCCTCGACATGCGGCGCTACCTGTCGCTCATGGAGTCCAACTTCCCCACCGAGCTGGGCACCGCGTACCGGGGGATGGAGAACTCGGGCAACCCGTGGGGCATGTCCCAGTCCGACCGGGCGGCGTGGACGTCCAAGGTCGACGGCGTGCCGATCGTCGAGCCGGGCGACGCCTTCGAGCACGAGTACCTGTACTGGGTCGGCTGCGCCGGCAGCTTCGACGACAAGAACCAGAAGGTCTCCGTCGCCATGTCGAAGCTGATGCAGCGCGCGGGCATCGACTTCGCCATCCTCGGCCCGTCCGAGAACTGCACCGGCGACCCCGCCCGCCGGTCGGGCAACGAGTACATCTTCCAGATGCTCGCCATGCAGAACATCGAGTCGCTCGACGGCATGGGCGTGAAGAAGATCGTCACCCAGTGCCCGCACTGCTTCAACACGCTGCAGAACGAGTACCCGCAGCTCGGCGGCAACTACGAGGTCGTGCACCACAGCCAGTTCCTCGAGTGGCTGATCGCCGAGGGCAAGCTCGACATGAGCGACGCCCGCCTCGACGAGCGGGTCGTCTACCACGACTCCTGCTACCTCGGCCGCCACAACGACATCTACCAATCGCCCCGCAAGGTGATCGGCAGCCTGAGCGGCATCGAGATCGTCGAGGCCGGCCGCAACGGCACCAAGGGCATGTGCTGCGGCGCCGGCGGCGCCCGCATGTGGATGGAGGAGACCACGGGCAAGAAGGTGAACGACGAGCGCAGCGAGGAGCTCATCGCCACCGGTGCCTCGCGGATCGCCGTCGCCTGCCCGTTCTGCTACATCATGATCGACGACGGGGCGAAGGCCGCCGGCAAGGAAGACGACGAGGTCAAGGTCGCCGACATCTCGATGCACCTGCTCGAGGCGCTGGAGAACCGCGACGCCGAGAGGCTGGAGACCCTGCGGGACTGATCCCGCGGGAGAGTCCGGCAGGACTGAGCCCGCGGGACTGAGCGGGCGGGGCCTCGGCCCACATCGGTCCACATTCGGGACACGACGGAGGGCGGTCCATCGGGCCGCCCTCCGTCGCGTCGTCGATCCGCCGCAGATCGCCGGTGGATGCGGATCAGCCGTCGATGCGGATCGACCGGACGATGCTGTCGAGCGCGGCGACCGATGTCTCGTACGGCGTGCCGTTGAGGGACTCCTCACCAGCGACCGCGACCCCCTGGTCGCCGCCGAGGAGGAACCTCCATCGCACCCACCGGAGGCCACCGTTCTGCGGGTCCACCCTGTCCTCCCGCACCGCCGGCTGTCCGGCGATCGTCGTGTACTCGGGAGTGATGGGGCCGCTGACGTCGTTCGCCTGCAGTTCGAGGGACTGCTCCCACGTCATGCCCTCGGGCAACGCCTGCGGCGTGAGGTCGATGGTCACGTCGCTGTTCGACGCCCACCCCTCGATCTCGTCGTGGTCGAAGAACTCGACCGGCACCGGGCCGAAGTGGGTGCAGGCGGGCACGTCCTCGAAGGCGTCGTTCGCGTGCCACCCGGCCGGGACGTCCACGACGTAGGTGCGGCCGTCGGACAGCCGGCCCGTGCAGCCCGTCGGTCGCGCCGGATCCGCGATGTCCACGGGTGCCGGGGCGACCGGGAGCGCGGTGGTCGCGGGCGACTCGGTCGGCGCAGCCGTGGACGGCACGGGCGAGGCGTCCGGTTCGATGGTCGTCGCGGGGTGACGTTCACCCCCGCCGGCGGGGTCTGTCACGACGCTGCCCTGCTGCTGCGCCGCGGCCTGCCAGATCCCGACGCCGACGACCAAGGCGGCCGCCATGCCGCCGACCGCCGCACGCGTGGCGGTCCGCCGACGGCGCATCCGAGCGATCGCCACGGACGGCTCACGCTCGACCATCGCCGGGTTCCAGCCCTGCAGCTCGTCTCCCGCCCGGCGGGCGAGCTCGTCGATGCTCGTCATCGAGCGTCCTCCTCGAGGATGGTCGCCAGTGTCTGGCGGGCCTGATGGAGGTGCGCGCGGACCGTTCCCTCGGCGCACCGCATGATCGCAGCGACGTCGCTCACCGGGAGGTCGTCGCCGTAGTAGAGCACCACCGCCTGCCGCTGCCGCACGGCGAGGGTGCGGACCGCGGCCCAGAAGGTGCCGTCGTCGGGCGGACCGGTGTCGGCCGCCGCGGGCCTGGCGCCCAGGCGGGCCACGGCGAGGACCTCGCGCCGGACACGGCGCCCTCGTGACGCCGCCAGGTTGATCACCACCCGGCGTAGCCATGCCCCGGGCCTGTCGTAAGTGGCGACCTGGCCCCACCGCTGATAGCAGCGGAGGAAGGCCTCCTGCACGATCTCCTCGGCTTCCGCCGTCGAGCCGGTCATTGCGAACCCGATGCGCACCAACGGTCGGAACTCCGCCCGGTAGAGAGCATCGAATCCAGCTGTGCCAGGGACCCGGTCGACAGAGCGTGACCGCCTCCCCGTCAAGCTGAACCTCGGAGTGTCAGCGATTGTCATCGGCCATCACACGATCGGGGACACGGCCCGGCTTAGGCCATGTCGTGCGCATCATGGCGCGACGGCGATGTGGGCGCCGTGGCCGCCCGGCGGCGCTCACCCCGGGGCGCGACGGAAGGACGGTCGGCTCGACCGTCCTTCCGTCGTCCGGTGGAGGTTCGCTAGACCCCCACCCTGGTTCCCGCCAGGGATACGTACGTGGCTTCGGCGGACTCGGCGAAGGCCGCTCGGCCGACCGTGACGCCGACCCCGTCGCGCACGGCGAGCGCGGCGAGGTCGGCCCTCACGTCCTTGACGGCCCGCGCGAGGCCGTACGTCGGCATGACCGCGACCTGCCGACTCGGCCCCGGTGCCGCCAACGTCTCGCCGGCACGGAAGCGGTCGGACAGCACGCGACCGACATCGACGCGCGTCGCGATGCGGTCGGTCGCGGACGCGGTTGCGAGGTGGAGCTGCACGACCAGGGCACCGAAGGTCACCGGGGGGGAGATGGCCAGCGCGCCGCACTGGTCGTGCAACTCACGAACACGTTCCTTCAGGTACTGGCCTGTGGCGAGCCCGCTCACGGGATCGATGCACCCGCGGCCGGCGGTGGCAGCCGTGTGCTCGATCGCCCAGGCACCCAGCGCGCGGGCGAGCAAGCCCACGGGGTCGATGATCTCGCCCCAGGAGCCACGCCCGGTCGGCCAGGCGACCCGCACCAGGGCGACCAGGTCGACCCCGACCTCGTCGACGTCGTGGCCCGCGCCGGCGCGGGCCTGAGCGAAGGCGACTATCGCCTGCTCGACGGTGTCGGGACTCGCGTCGCGGTCGAAGACGGCGGCGAGGTGCCGGGCCGCGGGGTCGGCCCACTCGTCGAAGAGGAGGGCCGTACCCGACGCGGCGTACCAGCTGTGGATTAGCCCGCCGACCGGCCGGTGAGGCGGCGCCGACCGGTCGACGAGCGAGAGGAGACGCAACACGCCATCCGCACCCGGTGTGGGTGGGTGGTGCGGCGCCTGCATCTCCTTCATGCCCGATGAGAGGGCGGTGGCAACCGCCTATGACGCGGCTCGAAGGGAATTTCTTCAGGCTCCGCCTGTGAGCACCCAGAATCTCACCGAGGGTAGGGATGGCGGGTGGTGGCCGGCCGTCCTTTGGGCCACACTTGCCCCAGGAATCCTGCCGCCATGACGATCACCGCCCTCACCGACACCGAGCTGCTCGAACAGGCCCGCAGCGGCGACGAAGCAGCCTTCACCGAGCTGTACGTGCGTCACCAGCCTGCCGCGCTCCGGCTGGCGCGCAGCTATCGCCGCATGGGCGACCCGGACGACATGGTCAACGGGGCGTTCGAACGGGTGCTCGGGGCGCTCCGCCGAGGCGCGGGACCAACCGAGTCGTTCCGGGCCTACCTGTTCGTGACGCTGCGTCGTCTGGCCGCTGAGCAGGGAGAACGGCTGGGGGACGACTCGATCGACGACGTGCCCGAGCCGATCGACGAGGCCGCCGTCGCCGGCGAGCTCGCGATGGCCGACCGGGAGATCATCACCCGGGCGTTCGAGAGCCTGCCCGACCGGTGGCAGGCCGTGCTGTGGCACACGGCGGTCGAGGGCCGCGAACCCCGCGAGCTGTCCGACGTGCTGGGCGTCAGCGCCAACGCCGCGGCAGCCATGTCCTACCGGGCCCGCGAGAAGCTGCGGCAGGCCTACCTCCAGGCGCACCTCCTCGCCGATCCGGCTCCCGATCACGAGCCGTGGCGCTCGCAGCTGGGTGCCTACGTGCGCGACGGGCTGTCGAACCGCGACCGCACCGCCGTCGACTCCCACCTCGAAGGGTGCGCGTCGTGCCGCGCGCTGCTGGCCGAGCTGCGGGACGTCAACCGCAGCCTCGCCCGTGCCGTCCTGCCGCTGTTCCTGCTGGTCGGCGGCGGCAAGTTGGCCGCGGGTGCCGCCGTGGGCGGGGCTGCCGCGGGCGCGGCCGGCGCCGACAAGGGCCTGCTCGCCAAGCTCAAGCACATGGCGCCAACCGTGGGCAGCACCGCCGCCATCGCTGCCGTGGTGGGCGGTCTCGTCGGCATGGGCACCGCGGTGTCCCGCGAGGACGGCCGGCCGCTGAACTCGGCCGCGGACGCGGCCGACATCGGCGGTGGTGGCCCGCTGTCCGACGAGTGGGGCGACGGGGACGACGGCGACGGCGGCGGTTCGGGCGACAGCGACTCGCTGTTCGGCGACGACGACTTCGCGCTCAGCCCGTTCGACGACGGCGCCGACGATTTCGACCTCGGCGACAGCTTCGGCCTCAACGACGAGTACAGCGACTTCGACGAGGGTTTCGGCGACGACTTCGACTTCGACGACGACGACTTCGGCGATTACGACTTCGGCGACGACTTCGACGACGAGGTGGCCGGTCCCCTCCCCCGCAGCGGCCCGCGCAGCCGCCCGGGCGGCGGGACGACCGGGCCGAGCAGCCCGTCGGCGCCCTCGCCGTCACCGGCGCCTCGGCCCTCCACCCCTGCCCCGCCGCCGCCTCGGCCGACCCCGCCCCCGCCGCCCCCGCCGGCGACCAATCCACCGCCGCCCGTCACGCCACCGCCGACTCAGCCGCCGACGACCACGCCGCCGACGACAACGCCGCCGACGACCGATCCGCCCCCGGCTCCAACCCCGGCACCGCTGGTGTTCACCGACGCCTCGGCCTGGACCCCGACCGGCCCTGGCACCGGCACGCTGTCGCTCACGGTCGGCGAGGCGGAGCCAGGCGGGGCGGACATCACCCCGCTGTCGGCGTCCGATGCCGCACAAGCCAGCGGCCTGAAGCTCGAGGTCCACATCAGCGGGGGGGCGCAGTTCGCCACGGGCGACCAGCCGGACGGCTGCACGGTCGCCGGAGCCAACATCACCTGCACGTTCGAGCAGCCGCCGTCCGGTGAGACCCAGACGTTCGACCTCCAGGTGGGGCAGGCATCCGTAGCCCAGACCGCAACGGCGACGATCACGCGCGACGGCGACAAGGAGGGCGAGCGGGTCATCGAGCTCACGCCGTACGCGCCGGTACTCTCGCTCGGCGACCTCGTCCCGAACGAGGTCGCGGGGTCGACGGTGGTCCGCACCAGCGTCGGTGTCACGAACGGATCGGGCTATGACGCCGTGTCGGTCACGGTCGCACTGACGCTCAGCGGCGACGGTGGGTTCGTGCCCTCCGGAACCGACGTGGAGGCCGCGATGCTCGCCATCGCGGCCCGCCCGGGCGTCACGGCAGGCGATCCGTTGCGCGCCGCGCTCGCCGCACCTCTGCCACCCGGCTGTGTCGCCGACGTGGACGCCGTCACGTGGCCGGGCGCGCTCACCGACGGCAGCCTGCCCCACACGGTCACCTGCACCATCGAGCGCATCGGTGCGGGCGAGACCTTCACGATCGCGGACGTGCTGGTTCTGGCTCACCCGGTCGCGTCGGACGACGACGGTGCCACCGAGGACACGACGGTGACCGCCGCGGTCGTGGCCGGCGGCACCGCCGTCGACGAGTCGTCGTTCACGATCCCGCACGGGTAGGCGCGAGCGCAGCCGCCGAGGAACGGGCGGGCGGGTCGTGCTGTCACCTCGGCCGACCAGCGGGTACCCCGCCTGCCGTCGTCGATCAGGCGCCGTCGGCGGCGGTGCCCTCGAAGTTCTCCCAGTAGCGGCTGGGGGTCGGGCCGCGCTGGCCCTGGTACTTCGACCCGACCTTGGACGACCCGTACGGCACGTCGGCCGGCGTCGTCATCTGCAGGAAGCTCACCTGGCCGATCTTCATGCCCGGGTACAGGGTGATCGGCAGGTTGGCCACGTTCGACAACTCGAGCGTGATGTGCCCCGAAAAACCAGCGTCGATGAAGCCCGCGGTGTTCGACACGAACACGCCCCCACTCCCGGCGAGGAAGTTCTCGATCTTGCGTCCCGACGGCCGAACCTCGAGGTCGAAGATCGTCTCCGTGACGCCGGTGTCGTGCACGGCAACCACCTCGTCCCACAGCAGGTCGCCGTCGACCAGTCGATCGAGGGTCGCGAGATCATCGCTCCCGGCGCCTGCTTCCACGTACGCGTCACGGAGTCGACCGAGGGTGCTGCGGCGGACGGCGTCACGGCCGCAGCGGCGCTCGATGTTGTTCAGGTCGGTGGGATGGGTGTAGCCCGCCAGCTGCGCCGCCGCGGCCTGTGTCAGGCCTGCGGCACCACGCAACGCGACCAGCAGCTCGTCCGGCAGCGGCACCGACGTCAGCAGCTTGTGCTCGTTGTCCGGTGCATAGACCTGCCAGCACGGCACGGCATTGGCGCGCGCGGGCCGTCGACAGCTGCCGGCGCGACGGCCCAGCCTCGTGAACAGGAGGAGAAGATCACCGACGAGGCCTGCCGATGTCGTCCAGACCGAGGTGCGGCCTCCGTCGACCGATCCGTCGCCGTCGACGACCCCGGCGAGGAACGCCTCGACGAGCGGGCGCGACCAGCCGAACACCGCCGGCGGAACCCGCTTGGCCGACGCCTTGCCGCCCGTCCCCATCCAGTCGAGCAGCGCAGACAGCACCGACGATCCGATGCTCAGGGCTTCGGGCCCGCGGTGGTAGGTCAGGCCGAGCCCGTCGAGCGTGGCGGCGGCTCGGTCGAGGATGCTCTGGTCGGTGTTGGAGACGACGACCTGTTGCGCACGGCGGTACCCCTCGGCGACGTAGAGCCCGAGCAACCATGCGCGGTCCTCATCGACACCGAAGCGGGCAGGCACCGGGTTGCGCCCGCCTCGCCACGCCACGACGTCGTCCCGGCCGAGCGCGGTGAGGAGGCCGGGCACCTGTGCGGCGACGTGGTACGGGAGCGTGGCGCGCCGCCGGTAGTGCCCGACGGCCGCATGGCCCTCTGCACGCAGTGCACCAGCCACCAGCTGGTCGTGCGCGGCGAACGCCGCCGCCACCGTCGGCCCGGCGACGCTCAGCTTGGCCGGCGCAGGATCGGGAACGA
>DASUQS010000254.1:0-4807 GCA_036280455.1 Acidimicrobiales bacterium | reverse complement strand
TCGCCCACCACGCCACCCGAACCCCCGACAAGCCGATGACGGTCTTCGAGGGCGGGACGACCACGTACGGCCAGATGGCCGCCCGCGTCGCGGCGCTGGCCACCGGGCTGGCCGAGCGTGGCATCGGGCGCGGCGACGTGGTCGGACTGCTCTCGTACAACTGCCCCGAGATGCTCGAGACGATCTTCGCCGCCAACCACCTCGGCGCGATCGCCATGCCGATCAACTGGCGGCTCGCACCGCCGGAGGTGCGCTACATCCTCGACCACTCCGAGGCGAAGGCGCTCGTCTGCGACGACACGTGCATCCCCCTGGCCGACGACGCCACCAAGGGCCTGGAGACCACGCTCCTGCGGGCATGCGTCGCCGACGCCGCGCCCGAGGGGTGGACCGCCCTCACCGACCTGCGCGCCGCCGGGAACGCGGCCGGCCTCGCCGCTCCCGTCCTCACCACCGGCGACGACGTCCATCGCCTGATGTACACCTCGGGCACGACCGGCCACCCCAAGGGCGTGATGCTCACCCACGCCAACCTCGCGTGGAAGAACCTCGCCCACATCGTCGAGTTCGGCTTCACCAGCGCCGACCTCGGGCTCGCCTGCGGGCCGCTCTACCACGTCGGGGCGCTCGACCTCACCACGACCACGCTGATCGCGGCCGGGGCGACGGTCATCATCCACCGGCAGTTCGACGCCGCCGCCGTGGTCGACGAGCTCGAACGCTCGCGGGTCTCCACCGTGTGGCTGGCCCCCGCCATGGTCAACGCGATCATGGCCCTGCCGGACGTCTCCCAGCGCGACCTGTCGTCGGTCCGGGTGATCATCAACGGCGGCGAGAAGATGCCGATCCCGTTGATCGAACGCATCCAGCGCACGTTCCCCTCCGCCTGGTTCGCCGACGCCTACGGCCTCACCGAGACGGTCTCGGGCGACACGTTCCTCGATCGCGACAGCATCATCACCAAGCTCGGCAGCGTCGGGCGCACGTGCCTGCACCTGGAGCTCGACATCTGGGACGAGCAGGGGCACTCGGTCGCCGCGGGCGAACGGGGCGAGATCGTGCTGCGCGGGCCCAAGGTGTTCACGGGCTACTGGCGCGACGAGGCGGCCACCGCCAAGGCGTTCGTCGGCGGGTGGTTCCACACCGGCGACATCGGCGTCCGCGACGAGGACGGCTACCTGTTCATCGTCGACCGATTGAAGGACATGATCGTGTCCGGCGGCGAGAACATCGCCGGCTCGGAGGTCGAGCGGGTGCTGTACGAGCACGACGCGGTCTCGGAGGTCGCCGTCGTGGCCCGCCCCGACGAGCGCTGGGGCGAGGTGCCCGTCGCCTTCGTCGCCCTGCGGGAGGACGCGACCGTCACGGCCGACGAGCTGGTCGAGCACTGCCGGGAACGTCTGGCCAAGTACAAGGTGCCCAAGGCCGTGACCTTCATCGACGCCCTGCCCCGCAACCCCTCGGGCAAGGTGCTCAAGCGCGAGCTCCGCACCCAGGTCGATGGCTGAGACACCGCGTCCCGACACCGTTGCGCGGGTGTTCGACCGGGCGCTGGCCGACGACCCCGGGCGCGAGGCGCTCGTCACCCGCACGCGTCGGCTGACCTACGCCGAGCTCGACCGGCACGCCGACCGGGCCGCCCACGCTCTCGCCGACCTCGGCGTCGGGGCCGGCGACCGCGTTGCGGCCTGCCTCCCCAACGAGGCCGACGTGGTGGTCGCCTTCCACGGCGCCATGCGCCTGGGCGCCGTGTGGGTCGGGGTCAACCGCGCCCTGGCCCCGCCGGAGAAGCGGTGGCAGCTCGCCGACTGCGGCGCGGCGTTGTTCCTCACCGACGAGCCGCTCGACGACGCCGGCGTGCACGTGCTGGACATCGCCGACTGGCGAGCGGCGGTCGACGCCGCACCGGACGACGGGCCCCTCGGCATCGAGGTCGACCCCTTTGCCCCCGCCGGCCTCGCCTACACGAGCGGCACGACCGGCCGTCCCAAGGGCGCGGTGCACAGCCAGCACAACCTGCTGCTGCCCGGCGCGGTGCTGGTCGAGACCCGCGGCTACGGCCCTCAGCTGCGCAAGGGCGACTGCTTCCCGTTCACGATCCTCAACATGGCGGTGCTCACCACCCTGCTCGTGTCGCAGGCGGGCGGGACATCGATCGTGATGGATCGCATCGACGCGGCGGGGGTCGCCGAGTGGATCCGGAGCGAGCGGATCACGACCTGGAACGGCCCGCCCGCCCTGCTGCACAGCCTCGCCCACATGGACGAGGTTGACCCTGCCGACCTGGCGAGCCTCGACGAGGTGTGGACCGGCGGGGCCGACTGCCCCGAGGCCATCCGCGCCGCGTTCGAGCGCAAGTTCGGCCTGCCGGTGCTGGCCACCTACGGGCTGTCGGAGGCACCCACGGTCGTGGCGATCGACGGCCGCTCGGGCGACGATCACGTGGCCGGGGCGTCGGGGCGACCGCTCCCCCACCTGGCCGTCCGCATCGAGGGCGAAGGCGGCGCGTCGCTCCGTGCCGGCGAGGAGGGCGAGATCTGCATCGGGCCGGCCGACGACCGCTACCGCACGATGCTCGGCTACTGGGAGCGCCCCGACGCCACGGCCGACACGCTGGTCGCCGGCGAGCTGCACACCGGCGACATCGGGTTCCTCGACGACGACGGGCGGCTGCACGTGCGCGATCGCAAGAGCCTGGTGATCCTGCGCGGCGGTGCCAACGTGTACCCCGCCGAGGTCGAGCGGGTCCTCCACGAGCACCCGGCGGTGCAGGCGGGCGCCGTGCTGGGCGTGCCGGACGAGCGGCTCGGCGAGCGGGTGGCGGCGGTGATCGAGCCGACGCCGGGCGCCGAGGTCGACGTCGACGACGTGCGGGCGCATCTGCTGGCCAACCTGGCGAGGTACAAGGTGCCCGAGCAGGTCACCGTGGTCGAGACCCTGCCCCGCAACGCGATGGGCAAGATCGTCCGCACCGAGCTGCCGGCCCTGCTCGGGTAGGGCTGGCGGCGCGCTACCAGACCGTCGACGTCGCGAAGAGCTCGAAAGCCGGATCACGGGTGACGAGCGACAGGTCCTCCATCTCGGCCTGGGCCGCGAGCATGCGGTCGAACGGGTCGCGATGCGCCGACGAGTAGCCCCCCGCACGCAAGGCGTGGAGATAGGTCACGTCGAGGTGCCGGAACCCGTTGGCGGCGCTGAGCGCGCCGAACCACTCGGCCACGGGCGGCACGGCGTCGAGCTTGCCCAACCGTTGCTTCGTCGCGATCTCCCAGGCGCTGGCGGCGCTGACGACGACCTCGCGTGTGTCATCGCCCATCGCTTGCCGTGCGGCCGCCGACAGGCTCTCGTCGTCGGTCAACCACCACACCAGCGCGTGGGTATCGAGGAGCAGGCCGTTCATCCGCCTTCCCACGCGGCGATCTCGGCGTCGGGCAGCGACTCGAAGAAGTCGTCGGCGATGACCCTCCCGTCCAGCCCGCCCGGCCGGCGAACCGGTGCACCGCTCTCGAGCGGCACCAGCCGGGCGACCGGCTTTCCGGCCTTGGCGACGATGATCTCCTCGCCTGCCTGGGCCCGATCGAGAAGTCGGGACAGGTGCGTCTTCGCTTCGTGCACGTTGACGACAGCCATTTGGACTCCTTGGTGAGGCGGAGCTTCCGCCATCGACATGGACTTAGTCCACCGACTTAGTCGGGCATTCTATCGCATCCCGAGAACCCGCGCGCCCCCGGACCTCGCGTCAGAGCTCCGTGCGGCCGAGCCTCCGGGCGGCCTCCGGGACGAAGGCGTCCGGGGCGAATGGGCCGGCGTCGACCGACGACACCTCGATCTCCGGCAACACGACGTTGGGCGGCAGCGTGTCGAGCCACACCACCGCGGCCGCCACGTCGCCGACCCGCAGCGTGCGCATCGGGAAGCGCACGTCGTCGAGCATCGGCGTCGCCACCGGCCCGGTCGTGACGACGTGCACGGCGATGCCGTCGCGCTCCACCTCGCCGGCGAGGGCGCCGGCGAACGCGTTGAGCCCCGCCTTCGACGCCGAGTAGGCCGACCGCCCCGGCTGGGGGGCGTGCGACGAGGACGACGACAGGAACACGAACCGGCCACCCGGCCCCATCGCCGGAAGGGCCGCGTGGGCGAGCACGAACGCGGACGTCAGGTTGGTGCGGACCACCGCTTCGAAACCGGCCAGCGTCTCCTTGCGGACGAAGGTGCCGTCCATGACTCCGGCGGCGTGGACGACCAGGTCGACGGTGCCGGCCTCGGCGACCGCGCGGGCGGCGTCGTCGGGCACGGCGGTGTCGCCCGCCACCCATCGGGCGCCGATCTCGTCAGCCGCCTCCTGCAACGGGGCAGGGCGCCGAGCGGTGAGCACGACGTCGTAGCCCGCCGCGGCGAGCAGCCGTCCGACCTCGCGGCCGATGCCGCTGCTGCCGCCGGTGACGAGCGCGACCCGCGCGGCGCCGTCGGTGCCTCCGGTACCGCCGGGTCCCTCGGTCGCGGTTCGCTCGATGGGCTCGCTCGGCTCGCTCGGCTCGCTCACAGGATGCTCCTCAGGTGTGCGGCCCCCGACGTCGGATCCCCTCGCCGGGCCGGTTCCATGACGGCCGCGTGATGTGACTCGACCGTTAGAAACGGTATACGCTCCGGCACGGCACTCACCAATGCGACTGCCGTCGCCGAGAGCCGCAGGGGACCCCACCTGGAGGAGGCGTTCGTGGAGCTCGAACTGACCGAGGAACAGGCGTTCTTCGTCGACACGACGCGGCGGTTCCTCGAGGCGGAGTGCGGCATCACCGCCGTGCGC
>DASUQS010000253.1:0-3723 GCA_036280455.1 Acidimicrobiales bacterium | reverse complement strand
GTCGGCCCCCCCGGTCTCGTCCGGCCCATCGCCGGTCTGGTCGGTCTCGGCGGGCCCGTCGTCACCGGGGCTCGCCCCGGCGGCGGTCAGGTCGAGCCGGGCCCGCACGTGACGCGTGGGGGTGCCCCGCACCTCGTCGTCGCCGACGAGGACGAGGTCGACGACGGGGTGGCGCAGCAGGTCGAGCGGCCCGAGGGGATCGAGCGCCAGCGCGAGCGTGTCGTTGTCCGCCACGGACGCCGGACCGGCGACCTCGGACAGCCGCGCCCGGGCCCAGTCGTCGGGTGCCCGGCCGAGCGCCTCCGCCATGGGCCCGAGCTGCGAGAAGACGCTGTCGCCGTCGACGACGATGCCGGTCGGCCGGGTCCAGTCGCCGTCGAGCTCCTGGCCGGCGGCTTCCAGCGCGGCAGCGACCTCCGACATGTCGGACTCGGCCCGAGCGCGCACCCCGCCGTCGGCGAACGCGCCGCGGTGCACGAGCGCCACCGGGCCGGCGGGCCCCGCGACGATCGTGCGGAGCTCGACGCGGGCGCTGACGGCGGCGCGGGTGGTGTCGGCCGCGGCGAGGAGCGAGCGGGGTCCCACCCCGTCGGCGGCCTCCGCCGGGTCGTCGGGGTGGTCGCCGGCGGATGCGGTCATGACCACGATCATGGCCAGGCACGGCGCCACCGTGCACAACAACAGGGGAACGGAGCGGATGCGGCGCATCGGGCGCCTCCTCGTCGGAGTCTGGACGACAGGTTGACGAGGTGGGTCACCGATCCCGCCGGTGAGCGCGCCCACCGAACGCGCGGCGCTCGCCACCCTAGCGGTGCATCGGGAGGCCGCCGTGCCGCCCTCCGGACACCTGGATGACAGATGCGTGAACGCGCGCGGTCCTCTGACCCGTGTCGTCGTACACTCGACCGTCTCTGGAGTGGGCACCGACGGCGGACGCTCGCTCCCCCCTTCACGGGAGGTCGGCGTGGAACGGAAGCAGGCGGTGTCGCTGGGGGTGCGCCTCGTCGTCAGCGCGCTCATGCTGGTGGTGCTCATCGCCAAGGTGCCGTCGTTCGACCTCGCCGACCTCGTGCCGGAGTGGTCGCTCGCCGCGGGACTGTGGCTGGCGATCGCCGCCGTGTTCACGCTCGCCGGCATCGCGCTGTCGGCGTTGCGCTGGCAGAAGGTGCTCGAAGCGCTCGAGATCCGCACCAAGCTCCCGCGTCTGATGTCGCACAACCTGGCGGGCCAGTTCGTCTCGAACGTGCTGCCCACCACCATCGGAGGCGACGTCCTGCGCGTCAGCCGCCTGTCCCGCGAGACGGGCGAGCCCCCGGGCACGTTCGCCTCCGTCGTGCTCGAACGGCTCACCGGCTGGCTCGTGCTGCCCGTCATCACGATCGTCGGCTTCGCCGTCAACCCCGGCCTGCGGCAGCTGGGCAGCGCCACCCGCGTCGCCCTCGCCCTGGCGCTCGGCACGCTCGTGCTGCTCGTCGGTGTGCTGGCCGCGGCCGGTAGCGCCCGCATCGGCGGTCGGTTCGCCACCAACTCCGGCTGGCGCCGGTTCGTGGGTGCGGTGCACCTCGGCATCGAGCGGCTGCGCACCCACCCGGGCGCCGCCGCCAACGTGCTCGTGGCGGGGTTCGCCTACCAGCTCGCCCTCGTGCTCGCCGCCGTGGCCGCCGCCCAGGCGCTGGGGCTGAGGCCGGCGGGGCTCACGGCGCTCCTCGCGTTCTTCCCCGCCGTCCTGATCGCACAGGTGCTCCCCATCTCGATGTCGGGCCTGGGGGTGCGCGAAGGTGCGTTCGTGCTGTTCCTCGGCCCCCTCGGCGTCGCCAGCGAGCAGGCGATCGCCCTCGGTCTGCTGCTCTACCTCCTGAACCTGGTCGTGAGCCTCCTGGGAGCGCCCGCGTTCGCCACGGGCGGTCGAGCCCGCACCCCCGCGAGCGCATGACCGGCGACGGCACGACGGCCGCACCGGGCACAGGCCTCCCGGACGGACCGACCGGCACCACCGGGGCCACCGACGCCGATGCGCCCACCTCCGTCGACGGGCTGGACGACCAGGTGGACGACCGCGTCACCGTCGGTACCGATCCGTCGGACGACGACTTCGGCGGCGACGCGCTCGAGGCGCGCGGCCCACGGCTGCGCTGGTGGCGCGAGGTCGTCTACATCGTGCTCGTGTACGTGGCGTACTCCGCGGTGCGCAACCAGTTCGGCTCGGGCGCCGGCGACAGCGTCGACCCCGACCCGGCCTTCCACCACGGCGAGGCGATCATCCAACTGCAGCGCAACATGGGCCTCTACTTCGAGGACCGCCTGCAGCAGTGGTACCTCGACCTGCCGCTCGACGGCCTGATCCGGTTCTGGAACGTCTACTACGGGGTGCTGCACTTCGTGGTGGCCGCGTTCGCCCTGGTGTGGCTGTACCGCCAGGCGCCCGAGAGGTATCGGGTGTGGCGCAACACGCTGGCGTTCACCACCCTGCTGGCCCTGATCGGGTTCGCGACGTTCTCGCTGATGCCGCCGCGCCTCATGGACGACCCCGGCATCTACGGCGGGTGCCAGGTGTACGCCGACACCACCCCCGACGCGCTGGCGGAGTCCGGCGTCGAGACGGCCGGCGACCCGCCGTGCGACGAGTTCGGCTTCGTCGACACGATCGCCGTCTACGGGGGATGGGCGTCGTTCGGCAGCGAGGAGATGGCGGCCGTCTCCAACCAGTACGCCGCCATGCCCAGCATGCACATCGGCTGGTCGACGTGGGCGGCCCTGGTGCTCGCCCCGCTGATGCGCCGCCGCTGGCTGCGAGCGCTGGCCATCTCGTACCCGGTGCTCACGCTGTTCTGCATCATCGTGACGGGCAACCACTACTGGATCGACGGCGTCGGCGGCCTGATCTGCCTGGGCGTCGGCTACCTGATCGCCCGCACGGCGACCACCGTGTGGGAATCACGCCGTGGCGCCGTGGTCGTGCAGACCCGCCCCGCCGGGTAGCGCTCGGGCGCCGGGTCAGCGCGCTGCCGCCTGGGTGGCGCCCCAGTAGACGGGGACGCCGTGGTACTCGGCGGTGGCGAGCACCGTCTCCTCGCCGCCTGGCCACCACGTGAGCCGCAGGTCGCCGACCGGGCCCGCCGGCTCGAACCGCAGCCAGGCGACCGGCGCGTCGGGCGTGGCCCGCTCACCCGCCCGGTGCAGCGCGGCCAGCATCCGCCGGCGCGACTCCCGGTCGACGTACTGCCACACGATCGTGTGCACGAGCACCGTCGCGACGCCGGGAACCGGCTCCGCCAGCTGCTCCTCGACCCAGATGCCCAGATCGGCGGCGACGACCGACACGGGCACGCGCGCCGCCACAGCGAACGCCGCCTCCAGCCGGTCACGCCGCAGCACCTGGTCGGGCCAGAGGTAGGACCGCAGGGTCAGCCGTCCCTCCTCGGTCGTGACGTCGAGCGGGTTGCGGTCGCAGCCGGCCCGCTCGACCACCCGGACGCCGGTGCCGGCGGGTCCCCGCAGATCGGGCAGGCCGCCCGCCGGTGCCTGCCAGGCGCCCTCGAACCGCACCTCGCTCGCCGGGTCGCCCAGGGTCGTCTCCCCGGTGTCGTACCAGTAGCGGTCCCAGCGCAGGTTCAGCCCACCGCTCGCGCCCAGCTCCAGCAGCCGCAGGGGCAGGCCCGAGCGCCGGGCGATCGC
This sequence comes from Acidimicrobiales bacterium, assembly GCA_036280455.1. Classification (GTDB taxonomy): domain Bacteria; phylum Actinomycetota; class Acidimicrobiia; order Acidimicrobiales; family VFJN01; genus ZC4RG19. The sequence goes on along the minus strand of DASUQS010000253.1, from coordinate 48 downwards.
CGCGTACCCCGGGGCGAGCACCGCCGAGCGACCGACCTCGTTCGTCTG
>DASUQS010000252.1:0-5983 GCA_036280455.1 Acidimicrobiales bacterium | reverse complement strand
GGGACGCGGCGGCCGATCTGTCACCCGACGACGACAGCCGGGCCGCCCGACGCCTCGCCGGCATCGAGGCCCGCTGGCTGGCAGGGGAGACCGAGGCCGTGCTCCGGGCAGGCCGCCCGCTCGTCGCCGCGGAGCCCGACCCGCTGCGGCGCGCCCGGCTCGCCGTGCCGGTGGGGCAGGCCGTGCTCTGGTGGGAGGGCCCGGCCGCGGGGGCGAGGTACCTGACCGCCGAGGCCGACCGGGTGGGCGGGGTCGATGCCGTGCTCGCCGGCTACCTCGACCTCTACGCCGCCCAGTCCCATCTGCTGGCCCTCGACCCGCGGGCGGTGGTGGACGCCGCGTCCCGCGCGGGCGCCCACGGCCTGGCGGCGGGCGACGTCGGGGTGTCGTTCATGGCCCAGGCCCTCGAGGGCCTCGGCCGGCTGCTGGTCGGCGAGGCGGACACCGCCGACCGGATGCTGGCCCCGCTCACCGACATGTGCCCGGCGCTGCTGGGTGCCCAGGTCGAGGGGGCCTCCGCGATGGCGCAGGTGCTGAGCTTCGCCCACATCGCCGCCGAGCGCTGGGACGCCGCCCGCGAGCTGATCGTCGGCGTCATCGCCGAGGGCGAGCGCACGGGCCACGTCGGCATGACGACCCTGGCGCACGACCAGCTCGGCGAGCTCGAGTGGCGGCAGGGGCGCTGGGCAGAGGCCGCGGCGCGCATCACCCACGCCCTCACGCTGGCCGAAGGGCAGGACCAGGACCAGCCCCTCGTGCACCAGGGCCACCTCCGCTTGGCCCGCATCGACGCCGTGCGGGGCCGCACCGCGGCCGCGCGACCGGTCGCGACGGTGGCGCTGGAGGTCGGGCGGCGGACGGGGTGGCGCAGCCTGGTGATCTGGGCCCACGAGGTGCTGGCACTGGCGGCCGACGCCGACGGCGGTCCGGGCGACGCGCTGCCCCACACCGAGGCGCTGTCCGTGATCAGCGCGGACCAGGGGATCCGCCATCCGGGCGTGCTGTGGTGGCAGGCCGCTCACGTCGAGGCGCTCGCCGCGGTGGGCCGCACCGCCGACGCGCACCGCGCACTGGACACGCTGCGGTCGGACGCCGCCGCCGCCGGCGGGCGCTGGCCGGTCGCCGCGGTGGCCCGGGGCGAGGCCGTGCTCGCAGCCGACCCGGCCCGGGCGGCCGAACGCCTCGACGAGGCCGTCGACCTGCTCGCCGGGCTCGGCGCCGGGTTCGAGCTCGCCCTGACCCTGCTGGCCCGCGCCCGCCTCCACGGCTCCGCGGCCCGCGCCGCCGGCCGTGGAGCGGGGGCCGCCGCCCATGCCGACGCCGCTGCCCACGATCTGGGAGAGGCGCACGCCCGCTTCGTCCAGCTGGATGCCCGGCCCTGGGCCGACCGGGCGGCGCAGGCCGCCCGCCTCGACGATCCGGCCCGCCCACCCCGGCCGCCGGCCCCACCGGTGCTCGCCGCCACGCTCACCGACGCCGAGATGCGGGTGGCCCTCGCGGTCGGCGGGGGAGCGTCCAACCGGGAGGCCGCCGACCAGCTCTTCCTCAGCGTCAAGACGGTGGACTCGCACCTGCAGTCGATCTACCGCCGGCTGTCGATCCGGTCCCGGTCCCAGCTCGCCGCGCTCGTGGCGCGGGAGCTGGGACCGGCCGGCTGACCGGATGGCGGTCGATCAGCCGCCTTCCATGCACAGCACGCCGCAGCCGCCTCCGGCCCCGCCGCCGGGGGCTCCGACCCCCGGGTTCGGAAGCCCGGGCCGCGTCTCGGGCTGAGCCTCCGTCACCCGCAGCGGGTCGAGCAACATGCTCGAGGCCTGGGCGAGGTCGCCGTCCACGAGCATGATCGTGCCGGGATCCGGGTGGTCGGTCGGGTCGTCGTTGCCGGGTGCCCGCCATCCCTCGACGACGTTGACGGCAGCCCCCCGACGGCGCAGCACGCCTCCGACGACCTCCTCCGTGATGATGATCGGCAGCGCCTCGGTGTCGGTGTACACGTCGTCGTCGACCTCCCCGTCGTCGGCCGTCCCGTCGTCGGCCGTCCCGTCATCGGTGCTCACGCCGTCGGAGTCGACGTAGGTCGAGCTGAGCTCCGTGCAGTTGCCCCCGCCGGCGTCGCAGGACTCGACCGTCTCGGCCATCGCCTCGAAGCTCCCGTCCGACGACGACGCGGTGTACGTCGTCGTCACGACCGTGCCGGTGACGTTGCCCTTGTCGTCGCGCTGGTACTCGACCTTGACGGTGAGGATGGTCGTGCCGGCGTCGCTGGACAAGGCGGTCGTGGTGGTCTCGCTGATCGGCTGGCCGTCAGGGCCCTGCACCGCCTCGGTGGTGGTGCTGGGGGACGTGCCGGGCGGCGAGTCCTGGATGATGGTGGTGTTGCCGGGGCTGCCGTCGGCGTTGGTCTCGGTCCCGACGCCTCTGCCCTGGCCCTCGGACTCCCAGGTGACCTGGTGCCCGTCGTTGTAGGTGGTGAACGTGCCGGTGCCGCCGTTGATGGGCTCCGACGACTTGACGCCCCCGTGGGCGCTGCTCATGGTCGAGGTGACTGATCCGGCACTGATGAGGTCGACCCGCACACCACCGACCCGCATCCCGGCCAGCCCGTCACCCGACGACAGGCCGTCGAGCCCGATCGTCAGCCCGCCCCGCTCGATGTCGACGCCCGACTCGGCGAGGAGGTCCGTCGAGATGCCCATGCGGGTGAGCGCGTCCTTGCGGGTGAGGGCGGGGAACGCACCGAGGGGGGAGTTGTCGTGCCGCTTCGAGATCAGCTCGACGATCTCGGGCGGGAACAGCAGGAACGTGCCCAGCCCGGCCTCGAACGACGGCAGCTCCCGCTTCTCGGCGAGCTCCGCCACGTGCTGGAGCGGGGGGAAGCTGGCGGGGTCGTGCGGGTCGGTGCCGGCCATCAGCTCGTCGGCGTCGCTCACGCCGTCGTGGTCGGAGTCGACGACCCGCCAGGCGACGTAGCACCCGGTGAGGTCGCAGAGCTTGAGGCTGACGAGGCGCTCGCGTGCCTCTGTGCGACCTTCCTCGGGTCGGTCCGGCCCCTCGGCACCCGCAGGGGTGGGGGCGGCCAGCCCTGCAGCCAGCAGGGCGGTGACGGCGAGTGCCGGCCAACGGTGTCGTCGGCCGGTCCGGCGCCGGGTCGAGGGAGGGTGATCGGTCGTCTGTCCGCGCATGTGGCGACCATCGCATCGCGGCCCGGCGCGGCGCATCGGGTGAATTCCCGGTTCGCTGTCGATTCCGCCCGACCCCGTGTGTCGTCTCTGTGGAAGCACCCTGAGAGACACCGACGGAGAGGCATGGAGATGACTGACACGACAACGGCGCAGCAGAGCGGGCAGGGCCGGCGGAGCGAGGGGCGGCGGCTCGTCGTCGTCTCGTTCGTGTCCCTGGACGGCTACACGGTCGGCCCCGACGAGGACATGAGCTGGGTGGTCGACGGCTTCGACCCCCAGATGCAGGAGGACGTCGCCGCCGACATGGACCGCCTGTACGACGTGTTCCTCTTCGGGCGGGTGACCTTCGAGATCCTCGCCGACTACTGGCCCCACGCCATCCCCTACGGCGAGGGCGACGCCTTGGCGCCGGCGGAGGGCAGGGAGGATCCCCGGATCATCCGGGCGCTGAACGATCGGCCGAAGGTCGTGTTCTCCACGACCCTCGGCCAGCCGGAATGGGCCAACACCCGCGTCGTGGCCGGAGGTCTCACCGACGAGGTCCGCCGGCTGAAGGCCGAACAGGGTCGGGCCATCAACGTGCAGGGCAGCGCCAGCGTCGTGCAGGCCCTGGCCGCCGCCGACCTCGTCGACGAGTATCGGCTGTACGTGCACCCGGTCCTGTTGGGCGCCGGCACGCCGCTGTTCGCCGCCGGGCACGACCGCACGGACCTCGCACTCACCCACCTCACCCGGTACGACAACGGCGTGATCGGCGCCACCTACCAGCGCAAGGACGGAGCGACACCATGACGACGACCGACGAGACGCTCACCCAGTACGTGGTGCTCATCTACGAGCACCAGACCCCGAACTGGCCCGACGACATGCCCCCCGAGGTGATGGCGGCCAACGAGACGTTCGACGACTGGATCGCCGAGCAGGGCGGCCGGGTCGTGGCCGGCGTCGGCCTGCAGGCGAGCGACACGGCGACCGCCGTCCGCAACGGCGTGGTCACCGACGGACCGTTCATCGAGACCAAGGAGGCGCTCGCCGGCCTCTACGTCCTCGAGGCCCGCGACCTCGACCACGCCCTCGCCATCGCCCGGATGACCCCGGTGGCCGATGGCGGCGTCGAGGTCCGGCCCCTGCTCGGCCTGCAGCTCGGGGAGCCGGGCTGACGCCGGTGGCGCCGGGGTGACCGACGTCGAGCGCGCCGTCGCGGACGCGCACCGGGGCGAGTGGGCCGCCGTGCTCGCCGCCACGGTGCGCGTCACCCGCGACCTCGACACCGCCGAGGAGGCCGTGCAGGACGCCTACGTCCGTGCACTGCAGGCCTGGCGCCGTGACGGCGTGCCGGCCCGTCCCGGTGCCTGGCTGACGACCGTGGCCCGACGCACCGCCCTCAACCTCCTGCGCCGCCGGCGGACCTTCGAGGCCAAGCTGCCGTTGCTGCTCGGCCCCGAGGAGACCGGGCCGGGCGCCACGGCGACGGACGGGGACGGCGGCGCGGCGATCCCCGACGACCGCTTGCGCCTGGTGTTCACGTGCTGCCATCCCGCGCTGGCCCCCGAGGCGCAGGTCGCCCTGACGCTGAGACTGGTGTGCGGGGTGGCGACCCGCGACATCGCCCGGGCCTTCCTCGTCGCCGAGCCCACGATGGCGGCCCGGCTGACCCGCGCCAAGAAGAAGATCGCCGCCGCGCGCATCCCCTACGTCGTTCCCCCCGCCGCCGAGCTGCCGGCGAGGGTGGACGCCGCGTTGACGGTCGTGCACCTGCTGTACTCGACGGGGCACACCGCGCCCGCGGGGGACGACCTGGTGCGCCGCGAGCTGTGCGAGCGAGCCCTTGACCTGGCCCAGGTGCTGCGGCGGCTGTTGCCGGACCACCCCGAGGTCGCCGGGCTGCACGCGCTGCTGCTCGTGCACGAGGCGCGCCGGCGCACGCGCACGGACACCGCAGGCCGGCTGGTCCGCTTGGAGGATCAGGATCGCTCGGCCTGGGACCGCGACCTGATCGCCGAGGCCGACGGCATGGTGGTGACGGCGCTGCGGGCCGGGCCGCCCGGCCGGTTCACGTTGCAGGCGGCGATCGCGTCGCTGCACGCCCAGGCGCCGACGTACGAGTCGACCGACTGGGCGCAGATCCTCGCCCTCTACGACGAGCTCGGACGCGTGTGGTCCTCGCCGGTGGTGGCGCTCAACCGCGCCGTGGCGGTGGCGATGGTCCACGGTCCGGAGGCGGCGCTGCCCGAGGTCGAGCGGCTGGAGGGCGGCGGCCGGCTCGCGGGCTACCACTACCTGCCGGCGACGAAGGCCGACCTGCTGCACCGAGTCGGCCGAGACGCCGATGCCGCCGACGCGTACCGAGCGGCCCTGGCGCTCTGCGACAACGCGGCCGAGCGGGAGTACCTCGCCGAGCGGGCGCGGTCGGTCGACCCGGCGGGCTGATTCACCGGAGCCCGGAGCCGCTCACAGGTTGGCGACGATCAGCACCAGGCCGAAGATGGCGAACAGCACGGCCGACCCGATGCGGGTGGCCCGCTCGGGGAGCCTGGCGCCGAACACCCGCCCCAGCAGCACGCCGAGCGTGCCGGACAGGATGATGCCGATCGTCGCGCCGATCCACACGAGCACCGGGTTGCCCTGGGCGGCGAGGGTGGCGGTGGCGAGCATCGTCTTGTCGCCCAGCTCCGCGATGAACATGGCGGCCGCCACCGACATCACGATCGAGCCGCTCCCGGTGGACATGCCCTCGTCGTCGTCGTCCTCGCCGCCCTTCCAGAGCGTCCAGGTCGCGAAGCCGAGGAACATCACGCCGC
>DASUQS010000251.1:0-4300 GCA_036280455.1 Acidimicrobiales bacterium | reverse complement strand
GGTGTGCGTCTGGTGTGGAGCGTCGTCATCCTCGTCCTGGTGATCGGTCTCGGCGCGTGGGGGACGACCTGCACCGGCCCCCGGCCCCGCCCCACCGGCGACACGCTGCCGCCCGTCGAGACGACGGTGCCGGCGTCCTCCGTCCCCCCCGGCGGCTGACCGGAATCTGATCGGCATCCGATCGGCCTGCACTCCCCCGAGGGGCGGACGTAGCGTCCGGACAGCCGCCGCACGCGAGGAGGAGCGGTGACGAAGACCGAGTACGCGGACGTGCCGGAGCGTGTCCTGACCGAGCTGCGGGGAGTGTGCCTGGCGCTGCCCGAGGTCAACGAGGAGCAGGCGTGGACGGGCCGGCGATGGCAGGTCCGCCGGCGCAGCTTCGTGCACGTCTACGCCCTCGATTCGCCGCAGGGCCCGGTGACCGCCATGACGTTCCGGTCGGCGCCGCCCGAGCTCGACGTGTTGCACGCGGCGGGGCACCCGTTCTTCCGCCCCGGATGGGGCCACGACACCGTCGGTATGGTGCTGGCCCGTGACGCCGACTGGGCCGAGGTCGCCGAGCTCGTCATCGAGAGCTACTGCATCCTCGCCCCCCGCAAGCTCGTCGCCCTCGTGGACCGCCCGAGCGCGTGACATCGGCGACCATCGGCCGAAAAATGACGACAGCCCGAACCCTGGAGGGTTCGGGCTGTCCGGGATCTCTGAGATCACCGAGTGGAGCTGGGGGGAATCGAACCCCCGTCCGCCGAGCGGTCGCAGACCGCGCTACGACCATTCCCGAGACTACGGCTCTACGGCTGCCGCACCGCCGGGTCGGAGGGCCCTGCAAGAGGGCCACCGCCAGGTCTTTCCCTGAGGCCAGCGTTCTTTCACGCCGTCAGCGTTCTTTCACGCCGTCAGTCACCGCTTCTGTTGCCGGGCTGCGGTGACCAGGCCCCGCGTGCCATCACTGGTCGCTGTTTGCTCTCGTGTCACCTGAAGATCAGGCTGCGAGTGCGTACTGCTTGTTGGTATCGGCAGTTGTGTTTGGTGCCCCGTTTAAGGAGTCTGAGCAACTCCGGTCGCACGATTCGACTTCCGGTCTCGACGTCGAAACCGATCAGCCCCTTGTCAAGTAGCACCACGAGTGTACCGGCCAGCCGTGACGACCGGCCCCGCGGCACCGGGACAGAGGTCATAGGCTGCCGCCCCGATGAAGGTGCGCGCGGACAGCCCTGTCGGGCGAGCGGTGGTCAGGATGGCGACCAACCCCGCCTTCGCCAAGATGGGGCCGTCGATCGTGCCCCGCCTCGACCGTTGGGTGCATCGGCTCACGGGTGGCCGGACGACGATGAGCGCCGGCATGGTCCCCACCCTGCTGCTCACCACCACCGGTGCGCGGTCGGGGCAACCGCGCACGGCGCCGCTTGCCTGCGTTCCGGACGGCGACGGGTTCTACGTGGTGGGGAGCAACTTCGGCCGCGAGCGGCACCCGGCCTGGACCGCCAACCTGCTGGCGGACCCGCGGGCCTCGGTCTCGTTCGAGGGTGCCGAGCACGCGGTTGTCGCCCGCCTGCTCTCGCCGGCCGAGAAGGACGACGCCTGGCCCCGGCTGCTGACCGCCTGGCCCGCCTACGACTCCTACGCCGAGCGCAGCGGTCGCGACCTGCGGGTCTTCCGGCTCGAGCCCGCCGCTGATTCGCCCCGCGCCGGCCGGCGCTGACACGCTCCTGGTCATGGCCGATTCCAGCGGTGCCGACGGGGTCGACCCGTGACGGGCGGCTGGGACGAGCGCGTCGACGCCGAGCTGGACGAGATCCGTGCCGCCGGCCGATGGCGGGTCACGCGCGAGGTCGTGACGTCGGGCCCGGTGACCGGCGAGGTCGACGGTCGTGCCGTCGTGACGTTCGCCTCCAACGACTACCTGGGCCTCACCCACCACCCGGACGTGGTCGCCGCCGCCCACGCCGCGCTCGACCGCTGGGGCACCGGATCCGGCGCATCGCGCCTGATCGTGGGCACTCGGCCCGCGCACACCGAGCTGGAAGCCGAGCTGGCGGCATGGAAGGGCACCGAGGCCGCGCTGCTGTTCCCCACGGGCTTCGCCGCCAACCTCGGGCTGCTGGCGACGCTGGGCAGGGCCGACGTGACGATCGTGTCCGACGAGCTGAACCACGCATCGATCGTCGACGGCGCCCGGCTCGCCCGCGCCTCGGTCCGCATCTTCCGGCACGCCGACCTCGATCACCTCGCCAAGGTGCTGGTCGACGCCGAGGCCGACCCCGGCTCCGGCGGGCCGGTGCTGGTGGTGACCGACAGCGCCTTCTCGATGGACGGCGACGTGGCCGACGTCGACGCCCTCGTCGACCTGTGCGCCCACCACGAGGCGCTGCTGGTGCTCGACGAGGCGCACGCGGTCCTCGGGCCCGACGTCGATGTGGCGCAGGCCGCGGCGCAGGGCCTGACCGTGCTGCGCATGGGCACGCTGTCCAAGGCGCTCGGGTCGCTCGGCGGCTTCGTCGCCGGCCCGCAGCGCGTCATCGACCTGCTGCGCAACCGGTCCCGGCCGTTCATCTTCACCACCGCCCCCACGCCGGCCGACGTGGCTGCCGGCCTGGCCGCCGTCCGCATCGTCCGCTCCGACGAGGGTGCCCGGCTGGCGGCCCGCCTGCGGCACCACGTCGACCGGGTGCAGCCCGGCCACCCGACCCCCATCGTCCCGGTGCTGCTGGGCACGGAGGAGGCGGCGCTCGCCGCCGCTGCCGACCTGCTCGACCAGGGGCTCCTGGTGCCGGCGATCCGGCCGCCGACCGTGCCCGCCGGTACGTCGCGGCTGCGGATCGCTCTGTCGGCGGCCCACACCGACGACCAGATCGACCGGCTTGTCGCCGCCCTCGGCGGTCTGACGTCGGGTCCACCCCTGCCGGGGAGCCCGGACAGCCCGACCGGGGGCATCCCGCCGACGACCGGCGTCCAGCCGACACCGTCCCGTCCGCCCACCGGACCACGCGGTGACCAACCGACCTGAGCGGCTCGTCCTGGTGGTTGGCACGGGCACCGAGGTGGGCAAGACCTGGGTGGCCTGCCGGCTCGTGCGGGCGCTGCGGCGACGCGGGCTGATCGTGGCCGCCCGCAAGCCCGCCCAGTCCTACGACCCGGGCGACGACCTGACGATGACCGATGCCGCCCTGCTGGCCCACGCCTGCGGGGACCATCCGGCCGTCGTGTGCCCCCAGCACCGCTGGTACCCGGTGGCGATGGCACCCCCGATGGCGGCCGAGGCCCTCGGTCGGCCGCCGTTCACGGTCGCCGATCTGGTGGGCGAGCTGGCGTGGCCACCGGCGGTGGGCGTGGGCCTGGTCGAGGCCGCCGGCGGGGTGCGCTCGCCGATCGCGGCGGACGGCGACGCCGTCGACCTCGCCGCCGCCCTCCACCCCGAGCGCGTGCTGCTGGTGGCGGACGCGGGCCTCGGCACGATCAACGGCGTGCGGCTGTCGGCGGTCGCGCTGGCGGCGTGGCCGGTCATCGTCGTGCTCAACCGGTTCGACCCCGACGACGACCTCCACGTGCGCAACCACGAGTGGCTGGCGCAGCGGGACGGCCTCACGGTCGTGACCGACCCGGATGACCTCGTCGCGCCGATCGTCGGCTGGCCGAGCTGAACCCCCGACCGTCGGGACCGCCGGGACCGCCGGAGGTACGCCCAGCCGGTTGCGGGACCCGGAGACTGCGGCTCGCGTGGGATCAGGCGGCGCGGGCGGTGACGAGCCAGGCCCGACCGGGCAGCTCGATCCCATCCGGCCCGACGAGGCCCTCGAGCGTCGTCCGCAGCGCGTCGACCGCGCGGTCGACCAGCGCTGGCGGCTTGTCCTGGAACATCGCGCGGGCGATCGACTGGTTGCGCATGTAGCCGACCGCGTCGTCGACGTCGGTGCCGAGCCACATCGGGTGGGCGACCTCGTCGATCGAGGTGGTGTCGAACCCGCCGGCGGCGAGGACCGCCCGCACGCGATCCGGCTCCGCCAGCGAGAACGGGCCGGGTGCGTCCGGTCCCCCGAGGTCGGGGAAGCCGACGTGCTCGGCGAGCGCCCCGGCCGGCACCGTCATCCAGTCGTTGTGCATGAGCGAGCGCCAGCACACGAAGGCGACCCGCGCCCGATCGGTGGTGCCCCGCCGCACGTTGGCGAACGCCGCGGCGGCGTCGTCGAAGAACATGACGCCGAAGCGGCTGAGCACGAGGTCGACGCTGTCAGCCGCGAATGGCCGCACCTGGGCGTCGGCCTGCTCGAACGCGACGTTCGCCACGCCGTCGGCGGCCGCG
>DASUQS010000250.1:0-8101 GCA_036280455.1 Acidimicrobiales bacterium | reverse complement strand
AGATGCGGCACCTGACCCGCACCACCATCACGGTCGAGACCACCGAGCCGATCACCGGGCTCGACGACCTGGCCGGCGTGCACAACGTGGCGGTCGAGGGCGACCGCACCACCTTCGACGTCGACACGGCGCAGCTCGACGCGGTCGTGCATCGGCTGGCCGGCCTCGGCGTCCGCAGCCTGATCAGCCGTCCGCCGACGCTCGAGGAGATGTTCCTCCGCCACTACGGCGACGAGCTCGCGGAGCTGGAAGCCGTCCCGCTCGACAGCGGCGACGGGCACCGCGCCGCGACCGGCACGGTGGAGCGCCCGTGACGACCGCAGAACCCGACGCGGAGGCCGAGGCCACGGCCGATGCCCGCTCCCCTCGCGCCTCCGCCCCGGCGGCCGGGGACCGTGGCCGGCGGGCGTCGCCGACGCTGGCCGGCACCGCCGCGCTCGCGCGGTTCGTGGTGCGCTACGGGCGCGTGCGCATCCCCGTGTGGATCATCGCCATCGCGCTGACCATCCTGGCCTCGGCGGCCAGCGTCAAGGGCCTCTACCCCACCCAGGCCGACCTCGACGCCGCCGCGGCGCCGATGTACGACAACGCCGCGGTCATCGCCCTCCAGGGGCCCACCTACGCCATCGACACGCTCGGCGGGAACATCGTCTTCAACATCGGCGGGTTCGGCTACGTGCTCATGGGGCTGATGGGGATGTTCCTCGTCGGCCGGAACACCCGGGCCGACGAGGAGGCGGGCCGCACCGAGCTGTTGCGGGCCGCGGTCGTCGGCCGCAACGCTCCCGTCACCGCGGCGCTGGCGGTGACCACGGGTGCGCTGGCCATGCTCGGTGCGCTCATCACGCTGTCGATGCTGGCGCTCGGGCTGCCGGTGACCGGCTCGATCAGCTACGGGCTCGCGATGGCCGCCTTCGGGGTCTTCTTCGCGGCGGTCAACGCCGTCGCCGCCCAGGTGACCGAGCACAACCGCACCGCCTACGGGCTCACCGGAGCCGCTCTGGCGGTGTCGTTCGTCGTGCGAGCCGTCGGCGACGTGGGCGACGGGCGGCTCTCCTGGGCATCGCCCATGGGGTGGGCCCAATCGATGAAGCCCTACGCCGGCGAACGCTGGTGGCCGCTCCTGTTGCTGCTCGGCGGCGCCGCGGGGCTGGTGGCGGTCGCCTTCGGCCTCCTCGGGCGGCGCGACCTCGGTGGCGGCCTCCTGGCGGTGCGTCCGGGGCCGGCGAAGGCGGCACGTTGGCTGACGCGACCGTGGGGCCTGGCGGTGCGGCTCCAGCGCGGCGCCGTGATCGCCTGGGGCGTCGGCCTGCTGCTCGGCGGGATCACCTACGGAACGCTCGGCGAGGACGTGGCTGACCTCATCGGCGACAACGACGATCTCGCCGCCATCATCGCCCAGATGGGCGGCAACCTGACCGACTCCTACTTCTCGACCGCGATCCTCATGCTCGCCGTCATCGCGGGCGGGTTCACCGTGTCGTCGGCGCTGCGGGTGCGCAGCGAGGAGACCGGCGGCCGCGCCGAACCGGTGCTCGCCACCGCGCTCGGCCGTGTGCCCTGGCTGACCTCGCACCTCGCGGTCGCCATGATCGGCAGCGCGCTCATGGTCGCCGTGACGGGCCTGGGCGCCGGTGTCACCTATGCGCTCATCAGCGGCGACGGCAGCCAGGTCGCGCGACTGACGGGCGCGGCGCTGGCGTACACGCCCGCGCTGTGGGTGCTGGCCGGTGTGGCGGTGGCGCTGATCGGGTTGGCGCCGCGGGCCGCGCCGCTGGCGTGGGCGGTCTTCGCCTGGTGCGCGCTCGTCGCCTTCCTCGGACAGCTCCTCGACCTGCCCCAGTGGGCGCTCGACCTCTCGCCCTTCCAGCACGTGCCGGCGATGCCGGTGGCCGACCTCGACGTCGTACCGCTGGCGGTGCTGACCCTGGTCGCCGCCGCGCTGACGGTCGCGGGGTTCGCCGGCTTCCGGCGCCGCGACGTCGGCTACTGACAACGGCCCGCGGGCCGGGGCACCCGGGCGGGTCGACGACGGGGTCGGCAGGCCGGGTCCGAACGACCGGGATCCGGCGAGAGGCGAGCGCGGAGGCCGCGTCGCCCGTCAAGGACCGGCGGACGGCCTGGCCGGCTTGCGGTAGCTCGACAGCAGGTGGAGCAGGGTACGGACGCCGAAGCCGGTGCCGCCCTTGCGGGTCAGGCCGTCGTCCTCCGCGGCGTCGGCCGGCCCGGCGATGTCGAGGTGCGCCCACGGGATGCCGTCGCCGACGAACTCCTGCAGGAACACGCCGGCGATCGACGCGCCGCCCCAGCGGCTGCTGCTGATGTTCTTGAGGTCGGCCACCTCGGAGTCGATCGACTTGCGCATCTCCACCGGCAGGGGAAGCGGCCACACCGGCTCGCCCTGGGCGTCGGCTGCGGCCCGCACCTGGTCGAGGAAGTCCTGGTGGTTGCCCATGAGGCCGGCGATGTCGGTGCCGAGGGCCACCATGCAGGCGCCCGTGAGGGTGGCCAGGTCGACGATGGCGTCGGGCTTCTCCTCCGTGGCGAGCGCCAGCGCGTCGGCGAGCACCAGGCGGCCCTCTGCGTCGGTGTTGAGGACCTCGACGGTGGTGCCGTTGCGGATGCGCAGCACGTCGCCCACCCGCGTGGCGTCGCCGCCGGGCATGTTGTCGGTGAGCGGCATGTAGCCGACCACCCGCACGGGCGGCTGCACGGCATCGAGCGCGGAGAACGTGGCCAGCACGGCGGCGGCGCCCGCCATGTCGCCCTTCATGCCGATCATCGAGTCGCTCGGCTTGAGGGACAGACCGCCGGAGTCGAAGGTGATGCCCTTGCCCACGAGGGCGACGGTGCCGCGGGGCTTCACGCCCGGCTCCCACGACAGCTTGACGAAGCGGGGTTCCTCGACCGATCCCCGGTTGACGCCGAGCAGACCGCCGAGCTCGAGCTCGGTGATCGCGGACCGGTCGAGCACCTCGACGTCGAAGCCCTTGAGGTCGGCGAGCTCCTCGGCGCGGGCGGCGAAGGCGGTGGGTGTGAGCGTGCCGCCCGGCTGGTTGACCAGGTCGCGGGCGACGCGCACCGCCTCGCCGACAGCCCGCCCCCGATCGAGGGCGGCGAGCACCCGCTTGCCGCCCTTGCCCACGACCGTCAGCGACTCGATGTGGCTGCGCTCGGGATCGGACTTGAGCGCCGTGTAGCGGTAGGCGCCGAGCAGGACGCCCTCGGCGACCGCTTGGGCCACCGCCGGACGGTCCAGCGCGTCGGGCACCGTGTCCAGGACGTCGATCGCCAGGTGGGTCTGACGCTGCGCGGCCCGGGCCAGGGCGGCGGCCGCCTTGCGGTAGGTCGTGACGGTGACGTCGGCAGCGGGGCCGAGCCCGAGCGCCACCACGACCTGGCCGTCGGTGCCGGGCACCACGCACGATTGGCCGGACTTGCCTTCGAACCCCTGGGTGCGGAGGAAGGCGGCGTCGAGCCCGCCGGGCACGTCGCCGGCCTCCATGCCGTCGGCGAACACGCCGACGCCCACCGCGTCGGGCACAGGGCGACGCGCCGTGTCGTCGGACGGAGCCGCGTCGAGGGCGCGGGTGAGCTCGATGGCGATCGGCATGCCCAGAACACTACGGGTGACTGCCGGCGCCGTGCGCGACGGAGGCGCAACGGCGCCTGGTGAACAGCGTAAAGTCGCCGGGCACGCCAGCCGAGCCGGGAGGGGACCCACAATGGCCGAGATCCTGCTGCGGGGTGGGACGGTGCTCGACGGCACCGGCGCAGAACCCCGCCCGCGGACCGACGTCGTGCTCCGGGACGACGAGATCGTCAGCGTGCGGCCCTCGACCCCCGACGGCCCGAGCGGGACGACCGGCGACCGTGACCGTGGGGGCATCGCCGGTGCCAGGGGCGGATCCACTCCGCCAGAGCCGGGGGCGATCCCACCCGAGGGCGATGCCGTCGTCCTGGACTCGACCGTCCCGGGCTCGACCGGGCAGGACAGGGCCGGCACCACCGTGATCGACTGCCGCGGCCTCACCGTCATGCCCGGCCTCATCGACGCCCACTGCCACATCACCTTTGGCGAGCCAGCGTCGAACGACGAGCTGTTCTTCCATCGCCCGCCCACGACATCGGCCCTGCTCGCCGCGTTCAACGTGCGCAAGCTGCTGCTCGCCGGCGTGACGGGCTTCCTCGACGCCGACGGCATCGGCGACCTCGGTCCGGGCCTGCGCGACGCCATCGCCGCCGGGATCGTCGAGGGCCCGCGCATGACCGCCGGCCTCAACGCCCTGCTCACCGCGGCGGGCGGCACCGCCGGTCGACTCATCCCCGACGAGGGCTCGATCGGCTACGCCCGCGTCGTGCGCGACCGCGACGAGATGGTGCGCGTCACGCGCGAGCAGGTGAAGCACGGCGCCGACTGGATCAAGATCCACGTCACCGGGTTGGTGCCCGGCCGGGCGGGCGAGCTGTCGGTGTGGACGGCCGACGAGCTGCGGGCCGTGTGCGACACGGCCCACGACCTGGGGACGCCGGTCGTCGCCCACTGCCGCAGCGCCGGCTCGACGCGGGACGCGGCAGAGGCCGGGGTCGACCTCATCTACCACGCCAGCTTCATGGACGACGCCGCGCTGGAGGCCGTGGTGACCTCGGGCGCGGCGCTGTGCCCGACGTTCACGTTCCTCGCCAACCTGTGCGACCACGGGGCCAAGGTCGGCGCCGGCGTCGCCCAGGTCGACATCTTCCGGGGCGAGATCGAGGCGACCGCCGCCCAGGTGCGTGCCGCGTACGACGCCGGGGTCCGTCTGCTCTGCGGGTCGGAGTCGGGCTTCTCGCTCACCCCCTACGGCCACTGGCACGCCCGCGAGCTCGAGGTGTTCGTCGCCGAGCTGGGCCTGTCGCCGGTGGAGGCCGTCCGTTGCGCCACCGCCAACGGCGCGACCGCGCTCCGCATGGGCGGGGGCGAGATCGGCGTGGTGGCGCCGGGCGCACGGGCCGACCTGCTCGTGGTGGACGGCGACCCCGCCCGCGACGTCACCGTCCTGCAGGACCGCAGCCGCCTGCGCCACGTCATCAGCCGTGGCCGGCAGGTCGACCTGTCGGCGGGGTGGCCCGAGCGGCGACCGCTGCCCGGCGAGAAGGTCGGCATGTGGTCCTCCCAGCCGCTCACCTGGGAGGTGGTGCACCCGTGACCTCCACCGCCCCCGCGCCGACCACGGGCGACGAGATCAGGGTGGCGACCTGGGCCGGGGTGCGCGACGCCCTGCGCCACCGCGAGCTGCGCCAGGCGCTGTACGACGAGGGCGGCGTCGTGATGGACGACTGCCTGCTCACCCTGCACGGCCCCGACCACCGCGACCGCCGGCGCCTGGAGAACCGCCTCTTCCGCCGCGAGGTGTTCGCCGAGTGGGAGCTGGAGGTGCTCGGCGCGACGCTCGACGAGTCGCTGCTGCCCGTGGTGCACGCCGGCCGGGGCGACCTGCTCACGATCGGCTACCGCACCACGATGAACCTCACCGCCCGGGTCGCCGGCGTCGACCGCGCCCGCGGCACGGTCGAGGAGACCGAGGCGCTGTACGAGGCCGTCAAGCTGTTCTCGGCCGGCGCCACGCTGGTGCACTCCACGCGCGATCACGACGAGGTGCGCGCCGAGGTGCTCGACGCCCTCGACCTGTTCGACCGCGAGCTGCTGAGCCCGTCGATCGAGCGGCGTCGTGCGCTGATCGCCCGCGCCGAGCGCGGCGAGATCGGCGACGACGACCTTCCCCGCGACGTCCTCACCACGCTGCTGCGCAACCAGGACCGGCTCGACCTGCCCCACGACGTGCTGCGGCGCGAGATCGCCTTCTACCTGCAGGCCGGATCGCACTCGACGGCCAACGCCTTCACGCACACGGTCGACGAGCTGTTCCGCTGGGGGGCCGACCACCCCGACGACCTCGACCGCGCGGCCGGCGACCTCGCGTTCGTGCAGCGGTGCGTGCACGAGACGCTGCGGCTGCACCCGGCCTCGCCCGTCGCCTGGCGGCGGGCGGTCGCCGACACGACGCTGCGCGACGGCACGCCGCTGCCGGCCGGCGCGCTGGTGGTCGTCGACATCCTGGCCGCCAACACGGAGCCCGCGACCTGGGGGCAGGGCGGCACGGCGTGGGATCCGCACCGCGAGCCTCCTGACGGCGTGGCGGCCTGGGGCCACAGCTTCGGCGGCGGGATGCACGTGTGCATCGGGCGCGAGCTGGACGGCGGCCACGAGCTCGACCCGGGGGCCTGCCCGCGGGGCGAGGGGCACCTCTACGGCACGGTCGCCCGCATGGTCGCGGCCCTCCTCGCCCACGGCGGGAGGCCCGATCCCGCCGACCCGGCGGTGCTCGACCCCACCTCGACCCGGCGCCACTTCAGCCGCTATCCCGTCGTGTTCACAGGCACGGGTACCGGCGCATGACCGGGCCGTCCTCCGGCGACGGGACCGACTCCCATCCGGGTGCCGGCGAGCCGCACGCCCCGGGGTCGACCGAGGAGCCCGGCGCCGGCAACGTCGCCGGACCTCGATCAACCGAGGAGCCTGGCGGCGGCGAGCCGCACGGCCCGGGGTCAGCCGAGGGGCCGGGCACCCGCGAGCCGCACGCCCATGGATCAGCCGAGGGACCGGGGGGCGGCCGGCGACCGACCGCGGTCGTCACCGGGGCCGCCCGAGGCATCGGCGCAGCGATCGCCCGGCTCGCCGCCGAGCGGGGCTACCAGGTCGGCGTCCTCGACGTCGACGGCGACGGGGCCCGGGCGCTGGCGGCCGATCTACCCGGCGCCGAGGCGCTGGTGACGGCCACCGACGACGAGGCGGGGGTCCTCGCCGCGCTCGACGCCTTCGCGGACGCCACCGGCCGCGCCGCCCCGGATCTGGTGGTGTGCAACGCGGGCATCGTCCGCTTCGGGCCGCTGGCCGACCTGTCGCTCGAGGACTGGCGCCGGGTCGTCGACGTGAACCTCACCGGCACGTTCGTCGTCGCCCGGGCTGCGGCGACGCGCATGGCCGCGGCCGGCGACGGTGGGGCGATCGTCGCGCTCACCTCGATCAACGGCGTCGCGCCGGGGCCGAACGCCGGCGCCTACGGCGCCACCAAGGCCGCGGTGGCGCTGCTGATGTCCCAGCTCGCCATCGAGTTCGGACCGGCCGGCGTGCGGGCCAACGCGGTCGCCCCCGGACTCATCGACGGCGGCATGAGCGGCCCGATCTACGCGGACGAGGCCGTGCGCGCCGCCCGGTCGCAACGGGTGCCCCTCGGCCGGCTCGGCACCGAGGACGACGTCGCCCGCGTCGTGCTGTTCCTCGGCTCGGACGAGGCCGCGTACGTGTCCGGGCAGGAGATCGTCGTGGACGGCGGGGTCGTGCGCTCGATCATCGCCGCGCTCCCCCGCCCCCAGGCGGTCGACCGTGTGGGGCCCTCGTGACGCGACGGACAACTCGGCCCGCTGAGGCGACCGGCGGCGCGGCGGGCGACACCCGGACGAGCGCACCCAATGCCCACGCCCTCGTGCTGACGGGCGGGCCGCACCCGTTCGCGCAGACCACCCCGCGCCTCGTCGACCTGCTGGCGGAGACGGGCGTGGCGAGCACCGTCGTGGCCGACCCGGACGCGGCCGCGGCGCATGTCGCAACCGCCGGGCCGGGGACGCTGCTCGTGCTCAACACGCTCCGCTGGCGCATGCGGGCCGACCGCTACGCACCCCAACGGGACGCGCACGCCTACGCCACCTCGCCGGCCCTGCGGCGCACCTTCGCCGCGCACGTGGCCGGCGGCGGCGCGCTGCTCGCACTCCACGCCGCGCCGATCTGCTTCGACGACTGGCCGGGGTGGCGCGACGTGGTGGGTGCGGCCTGGGACTGGGACCGGTCGCGCCACCCGCCCCTCGGCGAGGTGCACGTGCGCGTACGGGGACCGCACCCGCTCGTCGACGGCATCGACGACTTCACGATCCAGGACGAGGCCTACGGGTTCATGGACCTGGCCGACGACGTCGAGGCCCTGGCCACCGCCCGCCACGGCGACGCGGATCACCCGCTGCTCTGGGCCCGGCGGGTCGGTGCCGGCCGGGTGGTCACGTCGAC
>DASUQS010000249.1:0-13555 GCA_036280455.1 Acidimicrobiales bacterium | reverse complement strand
ATGCCCGCGTCCTCGATCGAGATCACGGTGCTGATCTGGTCACCGGTCGAGAGGTGGCTGCGCACCTGCACCTGCGACGAGGGCGGGGAGAAGGTGGTGGCGTTCTCGATGAGCTCGGCCAGCAGGTGGGCGAGGTCGGCCACGGCACGACCCTCGACGTCGATGTGGTCGTTGACGAGGACCTCGACGCGCCGGTAGTCCTCGACCTCGGCGGCCGCGGCGCGCGCGACGTCGCCGAGGGCGACCGGTTTTCCCCAGCGGCGGGGCGGCTCGTCGCCCGACAGCACGAGGAGCGACTCGGCGTTGCGGCGGATGCGGGTGGCGAGGTGGTCGAGCCGGAACAGGTCTTCGAGCACGTCCGGCTGGCGCTCGCGCAGCTCCAGGTCGGTGATGACGGTGAGCTGGCGGTTGAGGAGCGACTGGTTGCGTCGCGCCAGGTTGACGAGCAGATCCGACATCGCCTTCTGCCGGATGGCGTCGGCCTCGGCGACCTCGGCGACGAGCTCGACGTTGCGCTGCTGCTCCTGCTCGGTGTGCTTCCAGAAGATGACCTCGCCGACGCAGGCCGCCAGCACGGCCACGCCGTGGATCGCGGCCCAGACCCACGGACGGTTCTGGCCCTGCCCGTGCACGAACATGATGTCGCCGCCGATGGCGCTGCCGATCCCGTGGGACAGCACGGTGAACACGACGTTCCAGAGGAACGGCACCCAGTCCTGGTAGAGCGCGATGAGCCCGATCAGGATGAAGAAGTGGAAGTGCGCCTCGATGACGCCCCCGGAGAGGTGCACGAGGACGACCGAGCAGAACACCAGGCCGGCCGTGACGAAGAACGAGGCCAGGCGGCGGTTGATGGCCAGGCGCCCGAACACGACGCACGCGACGGGGACGGTGAGCTCGAGCGCCACGTGCCAGAGGCCGTAGCCCTGGACGGCGCCCAGGATGAAGAGGGCCGGCACGTGCAGCGCGAGCACCCAGGTGAGGAGGAGGTGACGGCGGGCGAACGTCCTCTCGTCGAGGGTGTTGCCGCGGGGCAGGTAGTCGCGCACGGTCCGCACCGTGCGCGAGACGAACCCGGTTCGGGCGCGGTCCCCGTGGGCGGCGGCGTGCCGGGGAACGTGGGATCGCCGCCCTCCCGTGGCGCGGTCGTTCGCCCGCGCAGGCACGTCCAACGTGGTGGTCGACCCCAGGCTGCCCATCGGACCCAGAGTGATAGCCGTTCGAGGGGCCCCGGCGCTACCGAACTCGGACGGTATTTCACGTTGCCGTAGCGTCGGGGCCGACCGGTCTCACGAGCCGCGTGCGGCCCGCGCCCAGAGCGTTCGGATTCGGCGGTATCGCCGCCGCCGAGCGACCGTTGGTGATCGTCAGCGCTTGCGTGCGACCCCGCCGAAGACGGGCATCGGGCGGCCGTCGTTCTGGGCGGCCGACGCGTCCGGGCGCCATGCGCTGGCGGCGACGAGCCCAGGCTCGACGAGCTCCAGCCCGTCGAAGAAGCGGGCGACCTCGGCGACCGGGCGGACTGCGGGCCGGTTGGTGGTGCGCATGCGGTCGTCGAGGTGTGACCACACCCGCGTGCTGTCGGCGCCGCCGCCGTCACTCGTCATGTGCGACAGGGCCAGGTAGCTGCCGGACGGGACCGCGTCGAGGAGCGCGGCGACGCTCTTGTGGGGCGCGTCGTCGTCGGGGATCACGTGCAGGATGCCGACGAGGACGATGGCGACCGGCTGCGAGAGGTCGAGGGTGTCGGCCGCCTGCCCCAGGATCTCCGCCGGTTGGCGGAGGTCGCCGTTGACGTAGGCGGTGGCGCCGTCGGGCGTTCCCCGCAGCAGGGCGTGCGCGTGGGCGAGGACCATCGGATCGTTGTCGACGTAGACGATGCGTGACCCGGGAGCGACCTGCTGGGCGATGCTGTGGATGTTGCCCGCGGTCGGGATGCCGGTGCCCACGTCGAGGAACTGGCGGACGCCGGCCTCCTCGGCGAGGAACCTGACGGCGCGCTGGAGGAAGGCGCGGTTGGCCCGGGCGTCGGCACGGGCACCGTCGAGGCCGCCGGGGTACTGCGAGAAGGCCTCTTGGGCCACCTCGCGGTCGACGGCGAAGTTGTCGGTGCCGCCGAGCAGGTAGTCGTAGATGCGGGACGTGTGTGCGACCTCGCTGTCGATCGTGACGGGATCGCGATCCGGCCCGGTGGCGGTGAACGAGCGTTCTGTCACGGCGTGTCCTTCGCGTCTCTGGCGTCAGGCGTCGACGCCGCCATCTTCGTCAGCACGGATCGCACCTGCAAGGCGACACGACGTCCGTCACCGCGGGCGGCCGCAGCCCCACACCCTCGACCGACCTGCGCTTCGTCCGATTCGTGGCCGCGTCGGTGCGGAACGTGCGTCGCGATCCGCCATCATGGGGGTGCCGGGACGAGGAGGATCGCCATGGGGACCTGTGAGCGGATGATGCGGGTCGACGCGCCCGCCGATGTCGTGTGGGAGTGGCTGTCGAAGCCGCGCAACGTGTTCAGCGTCAACATGCTGCACGCCGACGTCGATACCGACGCGACCGAGCTGCGGGCCGGCGACGTGATCACGGTCGACCACGACTTCTTCGGCTTCTACCAGCAGCGGCGCCAGGCGAAGGTCCGCGAGGTCCGCCAGAACTTCGTGGCGTTCGGCGAGTTCAAGGCGCCCGACGTGCCGGGCCGCGATCCCTTCCCCCACAACCAGTCGTTCGAGGTCGTACCCGCGGGTGAGGCGTCCAGCATCCTCGTGACGCGCATCTCCGGCCGCTACGTGTTCCCCGGGGCGGGCCTCGTGGGCGAGCGGCTGTTCGCCCGGTACATGCCGGCGCTGCTGGACGACGATCTCCAGGTCGTCGCGGTGGGGTGCGGCGCCATGCCGCCGGGCAAGGTGCGCCGCCCGCCCGGCCTCATCCTCTGGCCGCTGATGGCGTTCGGTGCCCGCTTCGTGAAGAAGTCGACGCGGCGCCAACTGCTCGAGCAGATGAAGGGTGAGCGCGCCGCTCGGGCCGCGGCCCCCACGGCGACGGCGCCCGCGGTGAGCGCGTCGGAGACCGCGGACGGCGCATCCGTCGAGGCGTGACCCCGCCGGGTGAGCTCGCGGCCGGCTGATCGCCGACCGCGCCCTCGGCACGCCGCGCCACGGGCACGTCACGCGTCGCAGTCGTTGGCACACCTGAGCGAACGCGCGATCGCCACTGCTCCTGACCAGGGGTGTTGTCACCGGCACGATCAGCGCGGCGTGTCACTGGATCGGCGACGTACGAAATGCTCTACTGTCCAGGAAGGGCAGGGGTCCCAAGGGGCACAGATGATCAGTCCATACGTACGTCGCCTGCGGCTGGCCGCGGAACTCCGGGCGTTGCGCACCCACGCCGGGGTCACCCACGTGCAGCTGGCCAAGCAGATCGGCCAGAGCCGTGCACAGATCTCCCGGCTCGAGAACGGGCACGTGGTCGATCAGGACGATGTGATGAAGATCCTCGACGCGCTCGGCGTCGACGACGACCGGTGGACGCAGATCATGACCATCGCCCGGGAGGCGGGCGAGCGAGGCTGGTGGGAGTCCAACCGGTTCATGGGGGAGCGCCAGGCGCTGTACGCCAACCTCGAGGCCGGTGCCCAGACCATCCGCGAGTTCCAGATGACGTTCATCCCCGGCCTGCTGCAGACCTCCGAGTTCACACGGGCCCGGGGCGAGGCCGAGCGGGAGGCCGGTGCGCCCACGTTCAACGCCGACAAGGCGGCCGACGGCCGCATCGGTCGCCAGCGCATGCTGCGCCGGCCGGGTGGTCCCACCTACGAGGCGATCATCGACGAGCTGGCCATCCGGCGCTCGTCGGCACCGCCCGAGGTGCTCAAGTCGCAGCTGTACCACATCGCCGCCACGGTGAACGGCAACCCGCGGATCACAGCCCGCGTGCTCCCGGTCGACGTCGTGATCGACGGGTACAGCGTCCCGCGCTCCGCCTTCTCGATCTACACGTTCCAGGATCCGGGCGATCCCACGGTGGTGGCGGTCGACACGGTCACGAACGACCTCGTGCTCACCGAGGGCGACGACGTGAAGCGCTACGAGGTGCTGTACGACCGGCTGCGGGCGGCGTCGCTCTCGATGGCCGACAGCCTCGACCTGCTCATCGAGACCGCGAAGCGCGCCTGACCCACGGCGCGCGGCGTGACGACCCGCGCCCGCGGGCGTCGCCGCGGCCGCTGATGCCGGCCGTCGTGGGCGTGCCCCGAGGTCGGGGCCGTGCTGTGGCGCGCCCGTAATTCGCCGTCCTCCGCGCATCGCATTGCACTCTCCGTGAGGTCGCTGCAGATTCCTGTGTCATCGTTCGGCACGATTCCCCTGGTCACAGCGGTGACGGCGCTGACGCGCCCAAGAAACTCCCTGCGGTGCGTGGTCATGACAGGGGCCAGAGGAGTACGTTGGCGAAGTGTGGGCTGTGCAGCAGCGCGTGCTGCTCACGCCACCGGCACATCCAGAAGGGACTCACATCATGATGCGACAGCGCACCTTCAAGGGCTGGCGGAAGTCATCCCTGTCGAGCGGTGGTGACAACTGCGTGGAGGTCGGGTTCGCCGACGACGGTTCGGTCGGGGTCCGTGACACGAAGCAGCAGGGCAACGGCCCTGTTCTCGTGTTCTTCCCCGGGGAGTGGGAGGCGTTCATCGGGGGTGTCCGCCAAGGCGAGTTCGACCAGATCTAGGTCGCCACGCTGGGGGAACACGAGTCCGGCGCACCTCCGGACGGCTGGGCGCGCTCGTCCGGGGGAGGTGCACGTCTCGTCAGGAAGTCCTTGCGTTGCGTGCGGTACCGACAGATACTGGGGACGAATCGGCAATCTGGACAGTGCAGGAACGTGAGCAGATCGGCTGCGTGGTCGGTCGACCACACCCAGGCGGTTCGGGGCACATGACGGCGGGGAAGGGATAAAGGGACATGGCCACCACGAGCGGAGCTCTGACTCTCGCTGGGACACGGCCGCCGCACGCGGTGGCTGGCAGTCGTCCGTGGTGGCCCACCCGCCGTCGGATCCGGTCGGTGGTCGGTCAGGTCAACGCCTTCGTGTGGGGCGAGGCGCAGCCCACTCCTCCGAGGCCCGCCACGGCAGCGGGCGCCCCGGGCGCCCCGGGCCTCCCGGCCGCGGACGGTCGGCGCCGTGCCGAGATCGCCCGCATCGCCGGTCCGGTGGCCATTGGCATCCACCCGGCCCCGACGCCACCGATGGACCGGCGCGCCACCCTCGCCCATTACCGCGCCTTGGCCGAGCAGGTCGCCCGCGAACGGCGATCCACCGGCGCCCTCCACACCCGGGAGGCGTCGCGTGATGCCTGACCGCCTCGTCCGCGTCTGGCGCCTCGTCCGTCGGCCCTCGGCCGCCCCGGGCTCCGAGGCCGGCCAGCTCGGCGGCCGCTCCGGTCGCCTCGCAGCGGCGGACGACCGCTACTGCAGCGCCTCCGGTTGGCACATGCGAGCCGGCTGCAACGACGGGGCCGGTGGCACGATCTGCCCCCTGTGCAGCCAACGGGTGGGCATCGCCCGCCACGCGACGACGCCGCACGGCATCGAGGTCATCGAGGCGCACTGCGCCTGAGGCTCGACCCTCCGGCGAGGTGGTGCTCGAGCTGGGGAAAGACCTGCGCCACCTTGGCTGTGAGGTACTCCCCGTAGGTACCGTCCCACCCGCGCGGGCTGGTGCCGTCCCAGCGGGTCGCGGCATCGTCGGCGGGCGGCGCACCGGCGAGTGGCAACGTCGGGCAGACGGCGTCCCAGGACGGGTCGAGGAAGAAGGGGAACGACAGGCGCTCGTGCTCGCTCCTGTTGCGCACCCGGTGGGGCGTCGAGCGGTATCGGCCCTCGGTCATGCGGTCGAGCATGTCGCCGAGGTTGACGACGAACACCTCCGGGTCGGGCGGAACGTCGATCCACCCGTCGGGGCCGCGCACCTCGAGGCCACCGTGCCGGTCCTGGGCGAGGATCGTGATCAGGCCGTAGTCGGTGTGCTCGGCGACTCCCCAGCGCTGCTCGACGCCGGGCGGGTAGCGGAAGATGCGGAAGAGGTGCGTGGGTGCGGCGGTCACCGTGGTGGCGAACCAGTTCGCGGGCAGGCCGAGCCCGAGCGCGATGCCCTGCAGCAGGGTGGCGCCGAGGTCGCCCATGAGGTCCATCCACGCCAGGACCGCCGCGCGCAGCCCGGCCGGGTCGTCGGGGAAGCGGTTCGGACCGTGCAGCGGACGGTTGGCCAACACGTGCGGGTGGTCCGGCGGGAGCTCCGTGCCGAAGTAGATGCCCTCCTTGCCGTCCGGCTGGCCACCGGTCAACTCGCCGCCGAGGGGGAACCAGCCCCGCCACGCGGCACCACCGGTCGTCATCGCGATGCGCTCCTTGGCCGGGTCGGGTTGCGCGAAGAAGGCGCGGGCGAGCCGGTCGAGGTCCGCGAGCCGGGTGGGGTCGATGCCGTGCCCGGCGACCCGGAAGAACCCGAACCGCCGGCACGCGTCGTCGATGGCCCGCGCGGTGTCGCCGGGGGCTTCGCGCAACGTGCTGATGTCGATGAGCGGCAGCGCCGAGGTCACGGCGGTCAAGGGTAGAGCGGGCCGGGTCCGGCCCGACCCGTCATGGTTTCGACATGTATTCGTCATGTTTAGGCCGCTCGGCGAGCACGTCTGAGAGTCACCGACGGTGACCTCCTCGCCGCCACAACCAGGACCTCTGAGGCCGCCGGAGAGACGATCGCCGTCTACCTGGGAAGATCCTGAGAACTCGATGTGACGCATGTCATGGTTTCGATCACGCAGAGTGGTGTTTAGTCTGCACTCGACTTGATGCGTTCACCCGCCGCGGTGGCTCGCTGTGTTACAGCGATGGAGTCACCGGTGGAAGTGCCACTGGGGCAGCTGGGAGATGTGAGTCGGGGCGGGCACCCGTCAGGTCACTGCGAGCGAGGCAGCACCATCGACAAGTTCCCGGGCATCAGCTCGGGGCTGTGTCGCCCGCAGGCCTGTCAACGCTGAGGGAGCTACGTCATCGAAGTGCTGGGGCCTTCCTGCTGGGGGTGCCCGGAGCAACGAGAAGCGGTGGCCGCGCCGGCCGCCGTGCCGTGACCTAGTCGATCGGGCCGGGCGCGCCTTCCCCTCCACGGCCACGAGGCCGTGGGCGGGGTGCGCCCTTCCGCGCCCCTGCAGCCGCGCCAGGCGACTCGGGAGGAGAACCGCGTGCGCGCACCGACACCCACGAACCGGCCTGACATCGGCTCGACGTGGCGTCGCCGCGCCCACGAGGTCACCGCCCGAGCGTCCCTGCACGCAACCCAAGCCGCCTCCCCGCCTGCGTCCTTCGTCGCGGGCCGGTGGGCGGCGCCACTCACACCATGCGCACCATCACCCATTCCGGTCGCCGGCCCGTTCGCCGGCACCTCGCTGCCGCCGCGCTCGCCGTGGCGTCCGCAGTCACCGCCGTCGGCGGGCTGATCCCCAATGCACCGCTCGGTGGCGCCGAGCGGGCGGAGGCGGGGGCCGTTCCGGCCGGCACGCCCGGGGTCATCCGCTACTTCGGCAAGGGCGCCTACGAGGGCATCCGCACGGCGGTCGCCGAGACGCCCAGATCGTGTGCCCTCCCCGACGACGCGCTGGCCGCCCTGGTCATGGCACCGATCTTCAAGGAGGTGTCGATGGCGGAGACCCCGGAGGCGGCGCCGTCGCCGATGACGCTGTCCCGCTGGGACGAGTGGTCCGGCCGCTGGTCGGGCTCGAACAACCTCAACGCCAACTACGGGCTCTACGCGTTCCGCGACCCGGTCAGCACACCGTACAAGCGGGCGTACTGGACCCCGGGCGTCGGGATCTTCCAGTACGACGTGGCCGGCGTCGGCGCGCCCTACACCGCGTCCCAGATGATGGACGTGCGCTACATCGCCCGTGACGTCGCGGCCGGCATGGCCAACCGCTACTGCGCCGCCGGTGGCGACGACTTCGCCCGGCGCTCGGCCGCCTGGCAGCCCTGGCAGGCACTCAACGGGATCGCCAAGAGCGAGGCCCTTTACCAGGAGATGGTGGGCGCCGGTCACCCGCCGTTCTCGACCATCGGGTTGGTCGAGGGCATCGAGAACGCGGGTGGCATGGTGGCCCACACCTGCCTGCTCGGTGGTACGCCGACCGAGTGCTACTACGTCAACCCCGGTGCGGCGCAGGGCGCCAACTGGTGGGCGACCACCAACCCCGACGGGGGTGCCGTCGGCTCGGGCGAGGCGCCGCTGACCGCGCCGTTCTACGTCGTCCAGCGTGACGGGTACGAGGAGCGGCACTGGATGATGCACGACACGGGCTACGACGTGAACATCTCCGCACGGCGGCACCTCGGCCAGAACGCCCGACCGATGGACGGCCAGCCGGCGTCCGGCCTGGCGTGGAGCAACACCTCCGACCTGTGCGACACCGACCGGCCCGAGTTCCGGTGCCCCCTGCCGGCACCGGAACCCGCGCCGGAGCCTGAACCGGCGCCGGCCGAGCCCGAGGCCGAGGGCAAGGGCAAGGGCGAGCGCGGGAGCGAGGGCATCGACCTCCTGACCACGCTCGCCGAGGCCCTGCCCGAGGTGCGGGAGAGCGAGGACGAGGAGCGGCAGGAAGCCCGTCGCGCGGACCGATCGCCGGCCAACTCGACGTTCAGCTTCGCGAAGGGCCTCGCCCTGGTTCCTCCGGCGTCCTCGTAGGGACGGGCGTCCGGAGGCCGACCCGCCCGCCCTGCCGCCCGTTCCATCCGTGGCGGCGGGGCGGGCGTGGATCGGCACCCCGTGGTCTGGCCGCCGCTCTGAACGCTGGAGTACACAGTGGCGAGCGACACGCGACGCGGCCCCGCGTCGTGCACCAGGGCGTCGCCGTCGAGGGGAAGCAACACATGGTCCGATCCGTCCACGGCCGCGGCCGTCGCGCCGTCCACCTGCTGCTGGCGGCACTGCTGGCCGTCACGATCGGGGCCTGCACCGACGACGGGGGCGACGACGCCGACGGGCAGACGGTCGGCGAGGGCGACGACTATCGGGCGACGATCCGCCGCACCGAGGGCGGCATTCCCCACATCACGGCTGACTCGATGGCCGACGTCGCCTTCGGGCAGGGGTGGGCGAGCGGTGAGGACCGGACCTGCGACCTCGCCGACCAGGTCGTGAAGGTCTCCGGTGAGCGGGCCCGCTGGTTCGGGCCCGGAACCGACGACGCGAACATCGACTCGGACGTGGCCTGGCGCGCCATGGGCGTCGCCGAGCGCTCTGCGGAGGACTGGGCCGAGACGCCCGAGGACGTGGCCTCCCTCGTCACCGCGTTCACCGACGGATGGAACGCGCATCTCGACGAGGTCGGCGCCGACGGCGTGAGCGGGTGGTGCGCGGGCGAGCCGTGGGTCCGTCCGCTCGAGCCCGTGGAGGTCTACACCTACGCGCGCGCCATCAGCGTGCTGGCGAGCGGCGGTGCCGTCGCCCCCTACATCGCGTCCGCCGCACCGCCCGGCGCCGCCGAGGATGCCCCCGCCGAGCAGCCCGAGGACGAGGCGGCTGCCGCGGTGGCGCCGCCCGTGGCCTCGAACGGCTGGGCCATCGGGTCGGACCGGTCGGCCGGCGGAGGCGGCATGCTCGTCGCCAACCCGCACTTCCCGTGGGAGGGCGAGCTGCGATTCTGGGAGGTGCACCTCACGATCCCCGGGGAGATCGACGCCTACGGCGTGCAGCTGTCGGGCGTGCCCGGCATCGGCATCGGCTTCACGGAGAACGTCGCCTGGACCCACACCGTGTCCGCCGGCAACCGCTTCACCGCCTACCGGCTCGACCTCGTGCCGGGATCGCCGACCACGTACCGCTACGGCGACGAGACCCGCGAGATGACGCCGACCGAGCACACCATCGAGGTGCTGGGCGAGGACGGCGAGGTCAGCGAGCTCACCCGCACGACGTGGTCCAGCCACTACGGCCCGATCATCGACTTCCCCGGCTTCGGATGGACCGACGAGGCCACCATCACCTACCGCGACGGCAACATCGACAACGACGAGTTCCTCGAGCAGTACCTCGGGATGCTCACGGCCGATGACCTCGACGAGTTCATCCAGGTCCACCAGGAGATCAACGGCGTCCCGCTGTTCAACACGATCGCCACCTCCGACGACGGGCGGGCCTGGTACGCCGACACGTCGGCCACGCCCAACCTGTCCGACGAGGCGTTGGCCGCCTACGAGGCCTCGCTCGCCAGCGACATGATCGTGTCGATCGCGGCGGACAACGGGGCCATCCTGCTCGACGGGTCGGACCCGATGTTCGAGTGGGTCGAGGAGGACGGCGCCCGCGATCCGGGTCTCGTCCCCGCCGCGGACCAGCCGCAGGTGACGCAGGGCGACTACGTCTTCAACGCCAACGACTCCTTCTGGGTGCCGCACGCGACGGCGCTCCTCGAGGGCGACTACTCGCCCCTCCACGGCCGGCAGGGCACCGCCCGGTCGCCGCGCACGCGGGAGAACGCCGTGGTGCTCGACGACATGTCCGCCGAGGGCGCCTCCGGCGACGACGGGCTGTTCGACCTCGACGAGCTCGCCGACGCCGCGCTGGCGAACCGGGGCTTCACCGCGCGGGAGCTGCTCGACGACGTGGTGGCCCGGTGCGAGGCCGTCGGTACGACGCCCGTCGCCATCCCCGCGGTCGAGGCGGCCGACCCGGCGTCCGCCGGCCCTGGCACGGTGCCCGCGCCGGCGCTGCCCGCCGCGTCGGTGGACGTCGGACCGGCATGCGGGGTGCTCGCCGGCTGGGACGGCGTGTACGACCTCGATCGCGCTGGTCCGCCCATCTGGCGGGAGATGGTCAGCCGGTTCGAGTTCACCGACCTGACCGAGGCCGGCCCGCTGTGGGCGAACGCCTTCGACCCGACGCAACCGATCTCCACGCCCAGCGGGCTGGCACCCGCCCCCGGGGGCGGGCCGGCCGCCGACCCGGTCATGCAGAACCTGGCCCGGGCGGTGCAGGTGCTCGAGGTCGCGGGGGTACCGGTCGACGCGCCGCTCGGCGAGGTGCAGTTCGCCCTGCGGAACGGCGAGCGCGTGCCGATCCACGGCGGCAACGCCTACGACGGCACCACCAACATCGTCGGCTTCGGTCGGGGAGGGTCGATCCTCGACCCGGCGATCACCGACCTGTCCCGCGAGGTGCTGGCCCCCGGATCGTCCCTGTCCCGCATCGAGGGCGAGACCGGGTACCTGATCAACAACGGCACGTCGTTCCTCATGGCGGTCGGGTTCACCGACGACGGGCCGGAAGCGCGGACGTTCCTCACCTACGGCAACACCGAGGACAGGTCGAGTCCCGACTACCTGGCGGCGACCGAGCGGTTCTCCGACAAGGCGTGGCGCGACGTGCCGTTCACACCCGAGGAGGTCGAGGAGGCCACGATCGACGTGGTGACGGTCCGGGGCTGACGCCCCGGGCGGGCCGCCCGTTCGTACTGACCCGTCGGTCGATCTACCGGGCTCGTGGCCTCGGGAACACGCCGACGCGGCGGTGTTACTGACCGGGCCGCAGGGCGTCGTCGTAGACTGCCCGGTCCATGGGGACGTATGGGGCGCCGTACCTCGGCCGCCGGGCGTCGGTGGCCTTCATCGCCCTGTGCGGGGTGTGGACGGTCGCCGTCGTCGTCGGGGCGGGCCGTGGGGCGGTGTCGGTGCCGTTCGCGATGTACTCGGTGGCGACCTACGGGTGGAACTCGTACTGGTTCCTGACGCGCATCTCCTGCCGGGTGAGCGTGCGGCCGGGCATCGTCGAGTGGCAGGCGCCGCTGCGCACCGAGACCCTGTGGGTGGCTGACATCGAGTCGGTCCGGGCGTTGCGCCTCCTGCCCAACATGATCTCGATCCGCCGGCGCGAGGGGTCGTCGCTCTTCCTGCTGGTGGGCAAAGGGGTCGCGGACCTCGTGGCGGGGCTCGTCGACCAGCGTCCCGACCTCGACCACCGGGTCGGTGCGTGGGCGCGCTGGTCGGAGCGGGGCCCGGGCCGGTCGTGGTGGCGGCCCGGCCGGCACTACCGGTCGGTGGCGGCATCGCCGGTCGCCCGCAGCGGCACGTGGAGCTGACGGTTGACGAGTTGACAACTGTGGTTAAGTTGTCAACGTGAGCGACACGTCCGAGCGCATCCTCCAAGCCGCCGTCGAGGCCGCGGCCGTCCACGGGGTGACCCGGTTGTCGGTCCTCGACGTGGCGAAGCGGGCCGGCCTCTCCCGGCCCACGCTCTACAAGCACTTCCCGTCCAAGGAGGTGCTCGTCGCCGCCGCGGTGCAGCGGGAGGCGGCCGCCATGGCCGAGGCCGTCCGCACGGTGGTCGACGGCATCGACGACCCGCACGCGGCGCTCGAGGCGGGGGTCCTCGGCGCGCTGCGCCTGGTGCGCGACCATCCGCTCCTCGACCGCGTCGTCCGCACTGAACCCGAGGTGCTCGTCCCGCTGCTGACGACCGACGCCAGTCCCGTGATGGGGGCTCTGCGCCTGCCGGTCGAGGAGATGGTCGTGCGCAAGTACCCCGCGCTCGACCAGGTCGCCCGCCGGCGCGTCGCCGACCTGCTCATGCGGCTGCTCATCAGCTACGCGCTCAGCGCGCCCGACGATCCCCCCGAGGTCGTCGCGTCGATGGTGGCCGCCGTCCTCGTCGGTGGCATCCCGGCCCTCGCCCCCACGCCCGTCACCACGCTCCCGGAGGAATCCTGATGACCGATGCGACCGTCGATCCCGCACCGGCGCCCGAGGAGCCGCGGTGGCGCGACCGCAAGCGCTACCTGTGGGCGCTGGGACTGGCCGTGCCCCTCCTGCCGTTCGGGGCTCGGGGCCTGGCGGAGGACACCGGGCTCGCCGTGTTCTGGTGGCTGGGGCCCATCTGGATCCTCGTGCTCGTGCCGATCCTCGACACCGTCCTCGGCACCGACCGCTCGAACCCGCCGGAGTGGGCCGTCCCCCAGCTCGAGGCCGACCGCTACTACCGCTGGCTCACCTACCTCTACCTGCCACTGCAGTTCGCCGGGCTCCTGTGGGCGTCCCGCCTGGCCGTCCAGGGCGGGTTGTCGCTGGGGGAGCAGCTCGGCCTGGCGCTGACGGTCGGCACCGTCGCGGGCGTCGGCATCAACACCGCGCACGAGCTCGGGCACAAGCGCGACCGACTCGAGCGGCGGCTGTCGAAGCTCGCACTGGCGCAGACCGGCTACGGGCACTTCTACGTCGAACACAACCGAGGGCACCACAGCCGAGTCTCGACGCCGGAGGACCCGGCGAGCGCCCGCCTGGGGGAGTCGTTCTGGCGGTTCCTGCCCCGGACGGTGCTCGGGAGCGTGCGTTCGGCGTGGGGGATCGCGGCGGCGGCCCAGCGCCGCAAGGGCCAGCGGGTGTGGACGCTGCGCAACGACGTGCTGAACGCCTGGGCACTGTCGGTGCTGCTCTTCGGCGGGGTCGTCGCGTGGCTCGGGGTCGCGGTGATCCCGTTCCTCGTCGTGCAGGCCGTCTTCGGGTTCGCGCTGCTGGAGGTCGTC
>DASUQS010000248.1:0-8935 GCA_036280455.1 Acidimicrobiales bacterium | reverse complement strand
ACGCCGTCCGGCTCCGACGAGAGGGCTTCCTCCGATGACTGAGACCGCGACCGCTCCGCACACCGAAGACCCCGTCCTGCACGACAAGGGGGTCCCGAGCCACCAGACGAGCACCGGCGTCTCGAACGAGAAGCTGGGGATGTGGGTGTTCCTCGGGTCCGACTGCCTGCTGTTCGGCGCCCTCATCTCGACCTACCTGCTGCTGCGCCACCGCTTCGTCACCGGCCCCGGGCCCGAGGACGTGTTCGACATCCCGTTCACGTCGGTGTCGAGCTTCGTGCTGCTGTTCAGCTCGCTGACGATGGCGCTGGCGGTGGGGGCGATCCATCGGGGCGACGAGCGCCGGTGCCGCACGTTCCTGCTGACGACGTCCCTGCTGGGCGCGGTGTTCATCGCCGGCCAGGTCTATGAGTTCACGTCGTTCGTGAAGGAGGGCTTGGGCTACACGACCAACATCTTCGGCTCGGCGTTCTACACGCTGACCGGCTTCCACGGCGTGCACGTCAGCGTGGGCATCATCTTCCTGCTGTCGTTGCTCGTCATGTCGTTGCGAGGCAACCTGGGGCCCGAACGGGCCGAGACCGTCGAGATCTTCGGCCTGTACTGGCACTTCGTCGACATCGTGTGGATCCTGATCTTCACTGTCGTCTACCTGATCCCGTGATCGTGGGGAGCATCTGAGATGAGCGTCGAGACCACCGAGCGGGGCGCAGCCGGCCCGTACGAAGCCGATCACGAAGCGCACCAGCACGCCCACCCGAGCGACGCCACCTACATCAAGGTCGCGCTCTTCCTGGCCGTGCTGACGGCGCTCGAGGTCGGCACCTACTTCGTCAAGGACCCGAGCACCACGTTCCTCGTGGCCACGCTGTTCCCGATGATGATCGTGAAGTTCGCCGTGGTGTGCGGCGTGTTCATGCACCTGCGGTTCGACAACCCGCTGCTGCGGCGCGTGTTCATCTTCGGTCTGATCCTGGCAGTCGCCGTGTACGTCGTCGTTCTCACCTCGATGGAGTTCTGGTCCTCGAGCTTCGGAGGCTGATGCCATGACCGTGTTCGCCGCCGGAGCCGACTTCTGGCGGTGGCAACCGCACCCGGAGGTCTGGGTGCTGGTGGGGGGTGTCGCCGTGCTCGCCGTCTACGCCCTGCGCGTGGTCGGTCCCAAGGTGGTCCCGGCAGGCACGCCGGCGGTCAGCCGCCAGCAGATCGGGTGGTTCGGTCTCGGGCTGGTGCTCCTGTGGCTGGCCTCCGACTGGCCCATGCACGACGTCGGCGAGGACTACCTGTTCTCGGTGCACATGACGCAGCACATGGTGCTCACCTACCTGGTCCCACCCGTGATGCTGCTGGCGACGCCCGAGTGGCTCGCCCGCGTGGTGCTCGGCCGTGGCCGGGTCAAGCGGGTGTTCTACTTCCTCGCCCGACCCGTCGCCGCCGCGCTGATGTTCAACGGGTTCCTGCTGCTCACCCACGCACCGGGCATGGTCAACCTGGCGGTCGAGGACGCGCTGGCCCACTACCTGCTGCACACGGTCCTGGTGTTCACGGCGTTCATGCTGTGGATGCCGGTGGTCGGGCCGCTGCCGGAGCTGCGCATCTCGTACCCGGGCCAGATGCTCTACCTGTTCGTGACGTCGATCATCCCGACCGTCCCGGCCGGCTGGCTCACCTTCGCCGAGGGGGCCATCTACTCGGCCTATGACGTGCCCGACCGCCTGTGGGGCATGACGATCGTCGACGACCAGCAGATGGCCGGCGTGATCATGAAGCTGATCGGTGGCGGCTTCCTCTGGGTGATCATCACCATCCGGTTCTTCCAGTGGGCGTCGAAGTTCACCGACAGCGACAAGGCCGTCGACCAGGCCGGCCCCGTCACCGATCTCACGTGGGCCGACGTCGAGCGCGAGTTCGACCGCCACCCACCGGCTGCCGGGCCGGGCGAGGATGCGCCGAACGACGGCGAGACCTCCGCACCCGCGCCGCAGATCGGCAGGCCCGATCGGCCTGGTTCGCCGGCCTGACGGGCTCCTCGCCGATCCACCGAGCCGCGCGCATCCGGGTCACCACGCCGGGGTGACGCCCGTCAGCTCCTCGGACAGGCGCCACAGGGTGGACGCGGCCGCGTCGTCGCGGGCCTCCGCCGTCATCCCGACCCGCTTGGGGCTGCCCCGCATCTCGAACGGGCCACCCGGGCCGAAGTAGTCCCCCGACACGACGTCGGGCATGGTGGCTGCGTACAGCTGAGGAAGGGCACCTGCGGCCGCGGACTGCGCCACCAGGCCACCACCTGCGGCCATGACCGCGCCGCTCGCCCGCTGGAGCAGCCAGCCCGTCGACTGCCGGGCGCTCGTCTGCTGCAGGTGGGTGGCGGCGTAGCCGGGATGCGCCGCCGCGGACACCAGGTCGGACCCCGCGGCCGCGGCGCGCCGACCGAGCTCGCGCATGAAGAGCAGGTTGGCGAGCTTGGAGCGGCCGTAGGCCTTCCACTTGTTGTAGCCACCACGCTCGTAGCCCGGATCGTCCCAGCGGTTGTCGCCGATGCGGTGCATGGCCGACGAGGTGGTGATCACCCGGGGTCGCTCGGCCCGCAGGAGGGCGGGGAGCAGCAAGCCCGTGAGCGCGAAGTGGCCGAGGTGGTTGGTGCCGAACTGCATCTCGAAGCCGTCGGCCGTGTGGCCGAGCGGCGGAGCCATGATGCCGGCGTTGTTCATCAGCACGTCGATCCGGTCGGTGTGCTCGTCGACCTGCGCGACCGCAGCGCGCACCGAGGCCAGATCCGCGAGGTCGAGGGTCACCGTGATCGGGGCGGGGCCCGTGGCGAGGGTGGCGACCGCGGCCCTGGCCTCCTCGGCGCGCGCCGGGTTGCGGCAGGCCATCAGCACCGTGGCGCCCTTGCGGGCGAGCGCCTCGGCCGAGCGCAGGCCGAGCCCGCTGTTGGCGCCGGTGACGAGCACCGTGCGGCCGGTCTGGTCGGGCATGTCGGTGGAATCCCAGCGCGCCATGCGCTCAGCCTGCCAGACGTGGAGCCGACCGATCGACGACGCCTGGCCGGGTCGACAGGCGATCGAGCGGGCGCTGAGTGCTCGTACTAGTCGCTCGGCTCCCAGCGGAACAGGGCGATGGCGAGCGCGACGGCGGCCAGCGCCCAGATGGCGAGGACGGGCCATACCCGTCCGGGCACCTCGGCGTCGGCGGTCAACGCTCCTCGGACGGCCTCGGTGAGGGCGGTCGACGGCAACGACCGGGCCCCCGCGCGCAGGCCCGAGGGCAGCTCGTCGAGCGGGAACACCATGCCCGACAGGAGCAGCAGCCCGACGAAGATGGCGTTGGCCGCCGCGAGGGCAAGGAGCGCTCGCGCCCGCCCGGCCAGCACCAGCGCCATGCCGGTGAACGCGGCGACGGCCAGCACCACGGCGCCGACCAGGGGCAGCGGCTCGACCTCCGGCTCCCAGCCGAGGGCGAGGGCGGTGCCGGCGATCACCGCCGCCTGGACGGCGATGACCACCAGGACGGCGACGCCCTTGGCCGCCACCAGCCGCGGGCGGCCGAGCGGCGTGGCGCCGAGTCGCTTGAGCACGCCGTAGGAGCGGTCGAAGCCGGTGGAGATGGCGAGGTTGGTGAAGGCGGTGGCGAGCACCGCCAGGGCCAGCGTGCCGGGCGCGAGGAAGTCGACGGCCTCGCCGTCGATGGGCAGCACGTCGACCAGCGAGAAGAACACGAGCACCGCGACGGGGATGCCGATGGTGAGGAGCAACGACTCCCCGTTGCGGAGGGTCAACGCCAGCTCGAGGCGCAGTTGGGCGAAGAACGGCCTCATCGCCGCTCACCTCCGCGACGTCCGTCCTCGTCGGCCCACCTGGTCCAGTCGGTGTCGTGGCCGCCCGAGTCGTCGCCCCGGCGAACCGATCGCCAGAACTCGTCGAACGTCGTGGGTTCGGAGGTGCGTCCGCCCCGGTCGGGGGTGTCCACGACCTCGTCGACCTCGATCACGTCCTGGTCGTCGTCGTCCCACGGCCATCCGGCGTGCGTTCCGGTGGGGCCGGGAGCAGCGGCCGTCGGGTCGGCGTCGTCCGCCTGGTCGGCGCCGGGTGGGGCTGCGTCCTCCGGCTCGTCGGCGCCGGGTGGGGGTGCGTCGGGGGCTGCGGCCTCCGGCTCGTCGGGACCGGCGGCCTCCGGGGCTGCGTCGTCCGCCTCGTCGGCGCCGGCGGCAGCGGAGGTCGGCGCGGACGTCGCCCTCGGGCCCGGCTCGCCCCCGGTGGTCGATCCCGGCTCCGCACCGGGCGACGCGGGGGGCGATGACGTCGGGTGCGGGGCGCCGTCGGCGGTGAGCCGGAGGTACACGTCCTCGAGGCGCTGGCGTCCGGCGCGGAGGTCGGCCAGCGGCAGATCGTGCTCGGCGAGCCAGGCGGTGATGGCGGCCACCGTGCGCGGGGTGGGGGGCAGCGCCACGGCGTACGCGCCCGGAGCGGTCTCGGTGACGTCGGCCCCGTCGAGGTGCGCCGCCAACGACCCTCGGTCGAGGCCGGCGGGAGCCCGGAACCGCACCTGCTCGTCGCTGCCCGACGACCGGGTCAGCTCGTCGACGGTGCCGAGTGCGACGAGGTGACCGTCCAGGATGATGACGACGCGGTCGGCGATCCGCTCGGCCTCGTCGAGGTCGTGCGTGGTGAGGATGACGGAGACGCCGTCGTTGCGGAGGTCGGCGACCACCTGGCGGATCACCTGCCGTCCCGCCGGGTCGACGCCCGACGTGGGCTCGTCGAGGAACGCGACCTGCGGGCGCCCGACGAGCGCCAGCGCGAGCGCCAGCCGCCGCTGCTCGCCGCCGGAGAGCTGCCGGTACGTGCGGCGCTCCAGCCCGGCGAGGCCGAGCCGGTCGAGCAGGCCACCGACGTCGACGGGGTCGGGGTAGAGCGCCGCGGCGTGGCGCAGCGCCTCGCGGACCCGTACGGCGGGATGGATGCCGCCCTCCTGGAGCATCACACCGATGCGCGGTGCGAGCGACCGGTGCTGGGTGCGAGGGTCGAGGCCCACGACCGACAGCCGGCCGGAGGTGGGCCGGCGCAGCCCTTCGAGCGCCTCGACCGTCGACGTCTTGCCGGCCCCGTTCGGGCCGAGCAGGCAGGTGACCTCGCCGGCCGCCGCGGTGAACGAGAGACCGTCGACGGCGGTGACCTTCCCGTAGCTGATGGTGAGCGACTCGACCTCGACAGCGGGCATGGCGGCAGCGACGCTACCTGCCCGGCGGGGACCTCCACCCACCGGGCCACCCTGCCCGCTCGCCCCGCCGCTCAGCGCGCCGCGTCAGGACCCCGGTGCGGGCTCGCCGGCCGGCAACGTCGATGCGGATCCTGTAGCACCGGAGTTGATGGCGGAGGTCGTGGACGAGGTCGCGGTACCCGGGGTGGTGGAGGTGGTGGACGACGAGGCGCCGGGACCGGCTCCCTCGTCTGCCGCGGGCGCCGGGGACGGGAGAGGGGGGACCACCAGGAGCGGATCGGGGACGGGTCGGGAGACCTCGGTGCCGGTCGCCGGGTCCCACTCGAAGGCGAACCGGTCGATCGGGTAGACGTTCCACAGGGGCATGCCGTCCGCGCCGAACACCTCGTCGCGGCGTTGGGGGCCGGCGTACCAGTCGTCGGAGTCGGGCACCTCGATCGGCCGGCCGTCCTGGTCGAACAGCCGGACATCGTCGAGGGGCTCGCCGGCGGTGTCGTAGGCGTAGATGTTGGTGATCGGCGATCCGTCGGGATGGCGCACCTCGGCGCCGTCTCCCGGGAAGGAGAACTCGACGACATCGGCGCCGGCCGGCTCCAGATCGTCGCCTCGCACCAGGAACGCGACGGCCGCCACCACTGCCAGCGCGTCGACGACGTGGCGCAAGCGCCAGTCGGGCCGATGGCGCGCGATGTGGACCGACGCCGCCGCGCAGGCGGTGCCCGCCGCCACGCCCAGCAGGGTCGAGCCGAGGATCTCCGGAAGCACGTAGCGACCCCAGGTGTTGGCGCCGATCAGCCAGAACCCGACGACCAGGAGCCAGCCCCGTGCCACCCACCATGCGGGGCGGAGCTCGGGGAGGAAGTCGATGGTCGCCGTCGCCGACGGGTGCTGGCGCACGGTGCGAAGGGCCGGGGACACGCGGGTCTTGGCCGCTCGTACGCGGTTGCGCACGATCTCGGCTCCCGACGACATGAGCGCCCCGGCGCCCCTCGGTCGGTCGGGCGTCAGGCCCGCCGTCGCCAGCAGCTCCGCCGCGAAGGCGGCGGGCTCGCCCAGCGCCTCGTCGAGCGGTCGACTGTCGCGTGCCGACACCTCGTGCACGTGCGCGACGAGGTCGTCGAGCAGGTCGTCGCGCTCGTCGTCGCTGAGCCCGCCGAGGTGCTGGCGGACGTCGGCGACGTAGGCGTCGGCCGCCGCGGTGGTGCCCGGCGACGGGGTGGGCGGAATCGGATCGGGATCGGGCGTTCTGGCGTTCACGCTGCGTCCTTCCTGCCGGTGCCGAGAAGCGCGTCGAGCACGTCGGCGAAGTGGCGCCAGGTCTTCGTGCCGTTGCTCAGGGCGTCGCGGCCGGCGGCCGTGACGGCGTAGTACTTGCGGTGGGGGCCCTCGTCTGACGGGACGACGTACGACGAGAGCGCCCCGGCCTGGAACAGCCGGCGCAACGTGCCGTAGACGGACGCGTCGCCGACGTCGTCGAGGCCGGACTCGCGCAGCCGGCGCACGATGTCGTAGCCGTAGGCGTCCTCCTCGGCGACCACGGCCAGCACAGCGAGGTCGAGCACGCCCTTGAGGAGCTGACTGGTGTCCATACGGTCCTGCCTTCTGCCGCTCATCCTGTGTGCGCTGTACTGCGCTAAGCACAGTACCACGGTTGATAAAGCACCACCCGGAGCCAGGATGCACATGTCTCGGCCGGGCAGGCTGCTTCCGGCGCTGATCCGTTGCGGCCTCCGCAACACGGCAACGCCGGAATGGACCTGAACCGATCGGCGAGTCCGTGCGTAGCGACTCGCGCCGGGGGTCAGTGGGCGGCGGCCACGTCCTCGCCGTCCTTGCGGCCGAACGGCAGGCGAGGCAGGCGGGAGACGACGAACACCAGCAGGGTGCCGACGGTCAGGCCGACGATCGCCGAGGCGAGCGTGTTGGCGAGC
This sequence comes from Acidimicrobiales bacterium, assembly GCA_036280455.1. Classification (GTDB taxonomy): domain Bacteria; phylum Actinomycetota; class Acidimicrobiia; order Acidimicrobiales; family VFJN01; genus ZC4RG19. The sequence continues at coordinate 1,784 of DASUQS010000248.1, read as the reverse complement.
CAAGCCAGCACCCCGCCGATGCCCGCCACGCCGTCGACGGCGTGTTCGAGGTCGTGGACGAGGTGGTACGGCCACGCCCACCCCAGCTCGTCGGCGCCGGCGAGCAGGATGTGACCGCCGACCCAGAGCATGGCGGCGGTGCCGATGACCGAGAGCCAGGCCAGGAGCTTGGGCATGCCGTTCACCAGCATGCGGCCGAACCGCTGGGCGGCGGCCGACGGGCGCTGGGCGAGGCGGAGGCCGACGTCGTCCATCTTCACGATGCCGGCGACCACGCCGTAGACCGCGACCGTGATCACGACCGCGACCACGGCGAGGATGGCGGCCCGGGACAGGAGCGGCTCGTCGATGACCTCCTTGAGCGAGATCACCATGATCTCCGCCGACAGGATGAAGTCGGTGCGGATGGCGCCCGAGATCGTCGTTGCCTCGGCATCGGGACCTTGGACCGTGGCCGGGACGTCGTGCTCGTGGTCGTCCTTGCGGAGCGCGTGGATCACCTTGTGGGCGCCCTCGTAGGCGAGGAACGACCCGCCGCACATCAGGATGACCTCGACGAGCGTCGGCACGAACTGGCTGAGCACCAGCGCCGCCGGCGTGATGAAGACCAGCTTGTTGCGGATCGACCCGAAGGCGATCTTCTTGATGATCGGCAGCTCGCGCTCGGCGGCAAGTCCCCGCACGTAGCTCGGCGTGACGGCGGCATCGTCGACGACCACGCCGGCGGCCTTCACGCTCGCCTTCCCCGCGGCGACCCCCACATCGTCGACCGAGGCCGCGGCCAGCTTGGCCAGCGCCGCCACATCATCCAACAGGCCTACCAGGCCACCGGCCATCTCTCGTCCTCGCTCTCGGCGGCTCGTCCCGGCACGATACAGACGGCGCCGGGCCTCTCCCAGGCGGGTCGCCCGATCCCTGCGGCAGACATGTTGCGGCGGCGTGCCCGGTCGGTGACGGCACACACGTCCGGCGTCGGCGTTCCCGGCCGGTGACGCACGTGCGGGGACGGCGTTCCCGGGCCGGTGTCCGACAGGCGGCGGGTGAGGCGAGTGGTCCATCGGGCGCCATCGACGGATCCCGTTCCGGCCCGCCGTCGGGCGCCGGTAGCCTGACCAGCCATGCTCGACCTCCGGCGCATCCGTACCGAGCCCGACGCGGTCATCGCCGCGCTCGACCGCCGGGGCCCGGGAACATCCGAGCCGGTGACCCGCATCCTCGCCCTCGACGCCGACCAGCGTCGGCTCATGGCCGAGCGAGACGAGCTGCGCAGCCAGGTCAAGGCCATCTCGAAGCAGGTCGGTCGCCTGCGCGGCCAGGGCGAGACGGCCGAGGCCGAGGCCCGCATGGCGGAGAGCCGCGAGCTGGGCGATCGCGAGAAGGAGCTCGCCGCGGATGCCGATCGCCTCGGCGACGAGATCCGCGGCCTGCTGCTGTCCGTGCCGAACACGCCCAGCGTCGACGCGCCCGACGGGGCCGGCGAGGCCGACAACGTCGTGCTGCGCACGGAGGGCCAGGATCCTTCTGCGTACGCCGACCACCAGCGGGTGCCGCACTGGGACATCGGTGACGATCTCGGCCTGTTCGACTTCTCCCGGGCCACGAAGATCTCGGGCTCGATGTTCATCATGTACCGCGGGTGGGGTGCCCGGCTGCTGCGGGCCATGGTGCAGCTCAGCCTCGACCGCAACGCCGACGCGTTCGAGGAGGTGCGGCCGCCCACGCTCGTCCTCACCGACACGATGGTGTCGACCGGGCACCTGCCGAAGTTCGCGGACGAGGCGTAC
>DASUQS010000247.1:0-2399 GCA_036280455.1 Acidimicrobiales bacterium | reverse complement strand
CCCCGTGGGTGTTCGGCCCGCTCGCGCTGGTGTGCGGCGTGCTGGGCCTGGTCCGGGCCGGGCGCATTCCGGTGACGAAGGGCCGCGACAAGGCGATGGGCATCATCTGCGTGGTGATAGGCGCCGTCCACCTGCTGCAGGCCTTCGGCGTGCTCGAGTTGATGTCGAGCGGACCCTGCTGAGCCCTCAGGACTTCGACTTGGCCTTCGCCTTGGCCTTCTTGGCCTTGCGCGTGCGCCGGCGGTCGCCGAGCCCGTCGATGGTGAGCGCGGTGCCGATGGCGAGCATCCAGACGTCCTTGGCCATGGCGGTGCCGTCCTGGGTCGGCTTGAGGCTGCCCTCCTCGCGGAGGCCGGGGCCGTTCAGGTAGAGGCGACCGAGCATGCCGGCGAACGTGGCCAGGGCGGTGCCGGCGACCACCGTCGGCACGACAGGGGTGAGCAGCAGGGCGCCGACCGCGATCTCGCCGGTCGAGAGCATGCTGGCGAACTTGTCGGGCGGCGTGTCCTTGAACTCGGGGTACGCCGTGGTGGCGAAGCCGTGGAGACCCTTGGCGGTCTCCTCGTCGACCTGCCGCTTCGCCAGCCCCGAGTTGAGGATGAACGCCCCGGTCGCGAGTCGGACGGGGATGTGCCATGCCTTGAACGCCATGCCCTCAGGGTTGCCTACAAGTCCCGGCGCTACAACCCTTCATTCGCCGGTCGTGCCGTCGGCGGCCTCTCGCAGCATGTCGGCGTGGCCGTTGTGGCGGGCGGTCTCCTCGACCATGTGCAGCAGGATCCAGCGCAGGCTGAACCGCCCGTCGCGGCGGGGGTGCGGGGCCGAGAGCGCATCGAGCCCGCCGGTAGCCGCCACCTCGGCCACGTGGGCCCGGCTGCGCCCGCATGTCTCTTCGTAGAGGGCGAGCAGGTCGGCCGGGTCGTCGTCGAGGGCGGTGTGGAACTCCCAGTCCGGGTCGTCGTCCCAGGGCACGCTCGCCCACGGCTCGGACTGTGGCCGGCCGAGCAGGACGACGCCGAACCAGTGGTCCTCGTTGAGCGCAGCATGCTTCACCAGGCCGGCCAGCGTGAGCTCGGACGACGGGATGCGGGTGGCCAGCTGCTCGCGGCCGAGGCCCGATGCCTTCCGCACGAGCGTCGCCCGGTGGTAGTCGAGGTACTGGGTGAGCATCGTCAGTTCGTCGCCGGTGTGGTCGGGGTCGGTGCGCTCCATGCGGCGGACTGTACGGGGCGTCCAGGCACCGGGGGACGCAGCGCAGGCCCGGGACCGTTGCCCGGATCGCCGCCCCAGGTCCCTTGACACAAGCCAACCCAGGTGTTGATCATAAACGCTGTGCTTGATGATCTCGCGGGGACGTTCACGGCGTTGGGCGACCCGACGCGGCGGCGGGTGGTCGAGCTGCTGCAGGACGGCCCCCGGCGGGCGAGCGACCTGGCGGACGGCGCGGGCATGTCGCGCCAGGCGACCAGCCGGCACCTGAAGGTGCTGCGAGCCAGCGGCCTGGTCGATGTCGAGCTCGACGAGGCCGACGGGCGGGGCCGCGTCTACCGCCTCCGGTCCGACCGCCTCGCAACGCTGCGGGCCTGGCTCGACCAGGTGCAGGCCGGTCACGCCGAACAGCTCGCCGCGTTCAAGCGCCACGCCGAGGGCGATCGGGAGGGCCGGTGAGCGCCGGCAGCGTCGACGCCGAGCGGGGGACCGTCCGCGCCACGGTCGAGGTGGCCCTGCCGCCCACCGAGGCGTTCCGGGTCTTCACCGACGAGATCGGGTCGTGGTACGTGGTCGACCGGTACACGGTCGTCGATCACGAGCGCACGGTCGATGTCCGCATCGAGCCCGGGGTGGGCGGCCGGATCATGGACGTCCACGACGCCGCCACGGGCGAGGGCCACGAGATGGGCCGGATCACGGTGTGGGAGCCGCCCCGCCGGTTCGAGTTCACCGACGCACGCGCGACCGAGACTGAGGTGCGCTTCGACCCGCTGCCGGGCGGAGGGGGAACCGCGGTCACGCTGGAGCAGCGCGGCCTCGACCGCCTGCCGCCCGGCGAGGCCGCGCACGTGCGCCGCTACGGCTGGCGCCTGCTCCTCCGCTGGTTCGACGCGGCGATGGCGAGCCGGCCCGAACGCCTCGGACTCGGCGAGGCGACCGCCACCGAGCACGTCGACGAGGGAGACACGCCCATGACCACGACCGACGGCACCGTGACGCTGCAGGGCGTCACGCCCTACCTCTACTACTCCGATGCCGGCGCGGCGCTCGACTGGCTCGCCCGCGTGTTCGGCTTCCGGGAGACGGCCCGCTACGTCGACGACGACGGCGTCGTGCACGAGTCCGAGATGCAGGTGGGCGACACGACGATCCAGCTCAACGGCGGTCACGATCCCGGCACCGGCCGC
>DASUQS010000246.1:0-9203 GCA_036280455.1 Acidimicrobiales bacterium | reverse complement strand
GCCGGCCTGCCCGGTGACGGCTGGGCGCGGGCCGAGCGCGTGCGGCTGTCCGAAGCCCGCCTCGCCGCCACGGAGGACCGGATCGACGCCGACCTCGCGATCGGTGACCACGCCAGCGTCGTCAGCGAGCTCGAGCGGCTGACCGCCCAGCACCCGTTGCGCGAGCGCCTGTGGGGCCAACTGATGGTCGCGCTCTACCGCTGCGGCCGTCAGGCCGACGCCCTCCGCGCCTTCCAGCAGGCACGCCGGCACCTCGTCGACGAGCTGGGCATCGAGCCCGGCGCCCGGTTGCGCCAGCTCGAGGCGGCCGTGCTCGCGCAGGATCCGGCGCTCGACCCGCCGGTCGTCGTCCACGCCGACGGGCTGGCCATCACGGTGACCGCTCCCCCGGACGCCGCCGGGTCGCCGGTGGGCGCGCCGCAGGTCGACGGCTTGGCAGGCGCGGGAACCAACGGCTCCACCGGAGCGGGCGTCAACGGATCGACCGCCGTGACCGGCAACGGCTCGAACGGAGCGGGCGCCAACGGATCCACAACCGCTGCCGCCAACGGATCCACCGCCGTGGCCGGCAACGGCTCGACCGGAGCGGGCGCCATCGGCTCCACCGGACCCGGAAACATCGGCGCCGTCGGCACCGGAAACGACGGCGACGTCGGTGACCCCGGGGAACCCGCCGCCCACCAGGTCGCCGCCGGGATGGCCCTCCCCGAACCACGTTCCGCCGGCGGCAACGGTGCGTCCGCCCCGTCCGACGCGACCGCTGCCGCCTCACTCGCCGGCGCCCCCACCCGTCCCGCCGATACCACCGACACCGCGCACCGGCGGGGGAACATCCCCCGCCCGCTCACCGCCTGCCTCGGGCGCGACACCGACCAGGCCGAGGTCCTCTCGCTCATCGACACCCAGCGACTCGTCACGCTCGTCGGTCCCGGCGGCGCGGGCAAGACCCGTCTTGCGGTCGAGGTCGCCCACGCGCTCGGTCCCTCCGCCCGTGACGGTGTGTGGCTCGTCGACCTGGCATCGGTTCGCGACGCCGCCAGCGTGCTCGGCGCGGTCGTGCGCAGCCTCCGCCTGGACGAGGGCATCCTCGCCGGCGCACCGGCGCCGCGGACGGTCGACGACGTCGCCGACACCCTCGTCGACCGTCGGCTCGTCCTGCTCGTCGACAACTGCGAGCACGTCGTCGACGACATCGCCCGTCTGATCGAGACGCTGCTCGCCCGCTGCCCGGATCTGCGGGTGCTGGCCACGAGCCGCGAGACGTTGGGGGTGCCCGGCGAGTTCCTGTACGTCGTGCCGCCGCTGCCGCTCGACCACGCCGTCGCGCTGTTCGTCGAGCGCATGGGCGCGAGCGGCGTGACCGCCCCCGCCGCGTTCGACCACGGCGCCTTCCAGGCGGTCACCGAGATCTGCCGGCGCCTCGACGGCCTCCCCCTCGCCGTCGAGCTGGCCGCCGCCCGGGCGCGCCACCTCGACCTCGCCGAGATGGTCGACCGCCTGGACCAACGCTTCGACCTGCTGACCGAGGGCCCGCGGACCGCGCAGCCCCGCCAGCGCACCCTGCGGGCGGTCGTCGACTGGAGCTACGAGCTGCTCGACGACGGCGAGAAGCTCGTCTTCGAACGCCTGAGCGTGTTCCCGGGCGGGGCGACCCTCGCGGCGACGCGGGCCGTGTGCGCAGACGGCGACGGCGAGGGCGGCATCGCCGAGGCCGCGGTCGACACGGTGCTGGGTCGCCTGGTCGACAAGTCGCTGGTGGTGCTGGAGCGCACGCCGTCCGGCGCCCGCTTCGCCATGCTGCAGACCCTGGCCGACTACGCAGCCGACCGGCTGTCCGAACGCCGCGACCGCGACGACATCACCCGGCGCTACCTGGGCTGGGCGCTCGCCGAGACGTACCGCGCCTCGATCACCCGGCCCAGCGGCGGCCACGTGGATGAGGTGCGTGCCGTCCAGACCGAGGCCGGCAACCTGCTGCACGCGATCGAACTGGCGCTCGACCTCGACCACGTGCTGGCGCTCGAGATGGCGGGCAACCTCGGCTGGCACTGGTTCACCACCATGCAGTCGGGGCTCGCCTGGTCCGTGCTGACCACCGCACTCGACCGCGCCGACGGCGACGCTCCGCCTGCCTTCGTCGCACGCGCGCAGGCTCTGGCCGGCCTGGCCGGCGTGATGTCGGGCCACGGCAAGGAAGCCTTCGCTCTGTCGGACGCAGCGCTGGAGATCGAGCGAGAGATCGACGATCCGCAGCGGCTCGGATGGCATCACTTCCTGCGGGCGTCGCAGCACGTGTTCTCGGTCGAGGCCGAGTCCGCCCAGCGATGGCTCGACCTCGCCCGCGACGCGTTCGGGCGGATCGGGGACGCGCACGGGCTGGCCACCGTCGACTACCAGCAGGGCGTGGTGGCGGGGCTGCTCGGCGACCTGGCCGAGGCGCGCCGCCTGCTGGCCCGGGCGTGCGAGGAGTTCCGGCGCACCGACAACCACATGACCCTGATGGCCGCGCTCGCCCGCCAGGGTGAGGTCGCCGAGCGCGACGAGCGCCTCGACGACTCCTACCTGGCCTGGGAGGAGCTCCACGGCCTCGCCATCGCAGCATCCGTCCCCGCGCTGGTCGCTCTGGCCGCAGCGGGCATGACGTTCATCTCCTACGAGCACGGCGACGCACTCGCAGCCACCCAGTACGGCGAGGCCGCGATGGAGGCCAGCAACGAGGGCTTCGCGCCCCTGATCGGCGGGTACGCCCACGCCGCGTGGGGCATCGCCCAGGCGGCGTTCGGCGACCGCGAGCGGGGCGTCGAGGACATCCACACCGCCGCGGGCCTGTTCAGCCGGGTCGGCTACCACGGCGGTGCGGCCGAGTGCTGGTGGCGGCTCAGCCGCATCCGGGCGGAGGAGGGCGACTGCGGGCAGGCCGTGGCGTGCGCCGAGCACGCGGTCGAGTGCGCGGACAAAGGTGACGATGCGTTCGCCCGCGAGACGGCCCAGGCCCAGCTCGACACCGTCCGCCGGCTCGCGGGCTGAGCTCAGCTCCGCCGGGCGCTCCACGGGGTCCGCGACCCGCTGACATCGCGGTCTCTCGAACCGCGCTGACCTGCGGTTCTCGCCGCTTGCACGGAGGCAGCGTCGCTGTCAGCGACGGCTCAGCGCGGCGCAAGGCGACTCCTCCACCGTGTTCGTCGGACACCCACGCACGGGTGCGAGCGATCACGGAGGACGCACCGCATGTCACAGTTCCTGTACCGCCTCGGACGGTCGGCGGCCGTCCACCCGTATCGCACGATCGGTGCGTGGGTGCTGCTGGCCGCGGTCGTGTTCGCGTGGCAGGGCGCTGCCGGCGGCGATCCGATCAACGACTACCGCGTGCCGGGCGTCGAGTCGCAGCACGCGTCCGACACGCTCGCCGAGCAGTTCCCCGAGTTCGGCGGATCATCGGGCCGTGTCGTCTTCCACGTCGACGACGGCCGCATCGACGACGCGGCCAACGCGGCGGCCGTCTCCGAGGCCGTCGAGCGCCTGCGCGACGGGCCCGACGTCACCCTGGTCGCCGACCCGTTCGACCCGGCGCTCCCCACGGTCAGCCCGGACGGCAGCACCGCCTTCGCCACCGTCCAGTACGACGAGCTGACGCTGCAGCCGAAGCACTACGACGCCGTGATCGACGCCATCGAGCCCACCCGCGACAGTGGGATGCAGGCCGAGGTGTCGGGCGACATCGCCGCTGTCGGCGCCGAGGTGGAGGGCCAGGAGGGCATCGGCCTCGCCGTGGCCCTCGTCGTGTTGCTCGTGGCGTTCGGTTCGGTGATCGCCGCCGGCATCCCGATCGCCACCGCCCTCATCGGCGTGGCGATCGGCATGGCGGGCCTCGGGATCATGGCCGGGTTCACGGAGGTGCCGGAGACCGCACCCGTGCTGGCGATCATGATCGGCCTCGGCGTGGGGATCGACTACGCGCTGTTCGTGGTCACCCGGTTCCGCGAGCACCTGCACGAGGGTGCGCCTGTCCCCGACGCCGCCGGTCGCGCCAACGCCACGGCCGGACAGGCGGTCCTGTTCGCCGGCACCACCGTCGTCATCGCGATCGTCGGCCTGCTGCTCGCCGGCCTGCCCTCGGTGACCACCATGGGCTTCGCCGTGGCCATCTCGGTGGTCGTGGCGATGGCCCTGGCGGTCACGCTGCTGCCCGGCCTGCTCGGTCTGGCGGGAGTGCGCATCGACGCCTGGGCCCTGCACCGCCGCAAGGCGGTCGGCGCCGCCCACGAGACCCTCTCGGGCCGCTGGGCCCACCATGTGGGACGGCGGCCTGGCCGCTACGCCATCGCGGCGTTCGTCGGCCTGCTCCTGCTGGCCGCCCCCGTGCTGGCGCTCCGGATCGGGTTCGCCGACGACGGCAACTCCCCTCCCGGCTCGACCCAGCGTGAGGCGTACGACCTGACGACCGACGCGTACGGACCTGGCTTCAACGGGCCGCTGACCGTGGTGGTCGAGGGCCCCGCGGACGGCGACGCCACCAACCGCGTGCACGAGGCGCTGGCGGCGACAGACGGCATCGCCTTCGTGGCCCCGGCCATCACGAACGAGGCCGGTGACACCAGCGTGATCTTCGCCAACCCGGCGACGGCGCCCGGCGACGAGGCCACCGCCGATCTGCTGGTCGAGGTCCGCGAGGACGTGCTGCCGGCCGCGGTCGACGGCACCGGCGCCACGGCCGAGGTGACGGGCTCGACGGCCTTCTTCGAGGACCTGTCGACCCGCATCGGCGAGCGCCTGCCCCTGTTCATCGCCGCCGTGGTGGCGCTGTCGTTCGTCCTGCTGATGATCGTGTTCCGGTCCGTCCTGGTGCCGTTGAAGGCGGCGGTCATGAACGTGCTGTCGATCGGGGCGGCCTACGGCGTGGTCGTCGCGATCTTCCAGTGGGGCTGGGGCAAGGACATCGTCGGCCTGGACGAGACCGTGCCGGTCAACCCGTTCGTCCCACTGATCATGTTCGCCATCCTCTTCGGGCTGTCGATGGACTACGAGGTGTTCCTGCTGAGCCGCATCCGTGAGGAGTGGCTGCGGTCCGGCGACAGCCACACCTCGGTGGTCGACGGCCTCGGCGCCACGGCCCGGGTCATCACCTCGGCGGCGCTGATCATGATCAGCGTGTTCGGTGGGTTCGTGTTCACCGACGACGTGATCATCAAGATGTTCGGCATCGGCCTCGCGACCGCTGTGCTCCTCGACGCCACCGTGGTGCGGATGGTGCTGGTGCCGGCGACGATGGCCCTGCTGGGCAACGCCAACTGGTGGTTGCCGTCGTGGCTCGACCGGGTGCTGCCCCACCTCGACCTCGAGGGCGCGGCGGACCGCGGTGCCGTTGCCGAGCCCGAGCCGGCCGTCATCGACCTCTCCGGCCGCCCGCCCGAGGACGGCGATCGCGAGCCCGCCCCCGCCGGCGCGGAAGGACGGTGAGCCCCATGACCGTTCCCTCGGTGGACAACGGATTCGCCGACCGACTCGGCATCCGGGTCGAGCGGGTCTCTCCGACGCTCGACGACTGCGGATGCGGCGCCGTCGCCGCCGTCTCCCCTCCCGAGGTGGCGGCCGACGGCGAGCCGGCCGCCATCGTCCCGACGGGGATCGTCCTGGCCCTCGTGGACGCGACAGCCCGCGCCGCGGCCGAGGCCGCCGTCACCGTGCCCGGGCGGCGGACGACGCTCGTCGCCACCGCCACCGGAGTGCAGTTTCGCGAGGCGGCCCGGGGCACGGTCACGGCCAGGGCCAGCGTTCCGTGTGAGGGGGTGATCACCGACCGCGCCGACGAGCGGGGACTGTTCCGCTTCTCCGTGGCGGTCGAGGTCGCCGACCCGGCCGGCACCCGGGTGGCCAACGGCACGGTCCAGTGGCTCGCCCAGATCGCCGGCGGTCCCGTCGACGGCGAACCTGTCGGGGACGGTCGCGATGGCGACACCCGCGGCGGCGGCGCTCCTGACGGCGGCGATCCTGTGGGCGACGATGCCTGACGGCGGCGCTCCCGCCGGCGGCACCGCCGCCTCCGGCGACTGATCCCGAGGGGACAGGTCGTCCCCGTCCCGCCGCCCAGCGCAGGGACCTGTACGGCTGAGGTCGCCCCGCGACTCGCCCAGAGCGGACCGCGGAGCGCGGCCGGGGTCACCCCGCACGGACGACCCGATCAGCTGAGGAGCCGTGGCCCGGTCGACCCGGACGGCTGAGGATGCCCTCGTTCCCCCTTGTTCCGAATCGGCGCCGCCGGCGCAGTCGTCCGTTCCGCTGAGGATGAGCTGGTTCCACCTTGTTCCGAATCGGTGTCGGCGGCGGTCGGCGGCGACCGACCCTCCCGAGGCGATCGGCGGTGGGAGGCGACGACCGTCCCCGAGGCAATGACGTGCGGCCGACAGCTTTCGAGGCAATCGCTTGCGGGGGCCGCACGCTGTTGCCTCCAGAGTGACGGAGCGCGAGCCATTGCCTCGCCGGGTCCCGAGGCAATGACGTGCGGCCGACAGCTTTCGAGGCAATCGCTTGCGGGGGCCGCACGCTGTTGCCTCCAGAGTGTCGGAGCGCGAGCCATTGCCTCGGGTCGAGCCCTCCCGAGTCTGGGTCGGCGGTGGGTCCGCGCATGATCGGCGGAGGCGGGCGCGGGGAGCGCGTACCCTCCGGTCGGTGACTCCTGGGGACACGACCGCAAACGCCACGGGCTCCGGCGGCGCGGATGGTGGCGACGACGACGCGGACTTCGCCGCCCGCCTCGCGGATCCGGTGCTGGCGACCATCGCCGGCGACGAGGCGCCCGGGGCCGCTCCCCCGGACGTGTGGGGACGGCTCGTCCCACCGGGGTGGTCCGGCGCTCCCGCCGAGGCGCCCGGAGGGCCCGCGACCACCGCCGCCCCGGGGATGGGCGAGCCGCGCGGCGGGCCCCGAACGACGGCCCGCGACCGGGCGTCCACACGGCCGATCGCGATCGCCGTCGAGGCGCGGGCCCGCGAGCTGCTCGACCAGCTCAGCGAGCACGAGAAGCTGCACCTCCTGTCGGGAGACGGGCCTCTGGTGCGGGGCCTGCGCGAGATGCGGCGGCGCTACAACGAGACGCCGTACGTCGCCGGGGAGGTGCCGCGCCTCGGCATCCCGGGCATCCGCTTCAGCGACGGGCCGCGGGGCGTGGTCGTCGGCCACGCCACCGCCTTCCCCGTGCCGATGGCCCGGGCGGCGACGTTCGATCCGGCCCTCGAGGAGCGGGTGGGCGACGTCATCGGCACCGAGTGCCGGGCGTCCGGCGCCAACCTGTTCGCCGGGGTGTGCGCCAACGTGCTGCGCCACCCGGCGTGGGGCCGGGCGCAGGAGAGCTACGGCGAGGACCCCCACCTCGTCGGCGAGATGGCCGCCGCCCTGGTGCGGGGCACGCAGCGCCACGTGATGGCGTGCGTCAAGCACCTGGCCTGCAACTCGATGGAGGACGCCCGGTTCAAGGTCGACGTGACGGTCGACGCGGACGACCTGCGCGACGTCTACCTCCCGGCGTTCCGCCGCTGCGTCGACGAGGGCGTCGCCGCGGTGATGACGGCCTACAACCGGGTGAACGGCGAGCGGTGTGGGCATCACCGGCACCTCATCACCGACGTCCTGAAGGGTGAGTGGGGCTTCGACGGGTTCGTGATGAGCGACTTCGTGCTGGGCGTGCGCTCCGCCCGGGCGGTGGCGGCGGGGCAGGACCTCGAGATGCCGTTCCGGTGGCGGTTCAAGGCCCTCGGTCGCCTGGTCCGGCACGGAAAGGTCCCTGCCGAGCGGGTCGACGACGCCGCACTGCGCCTGCTGCGCCAGCAGGTGCGCTTCGCCGCCGAGGCTGCGCAGCAGGGTCAGGTCGAGGCCAACGAGGGCGCGCGGGATGGTCGGGCCGACACCGCCGAGGCTGCGCAGCAGGGTCGGACCGACGCCAGCGAGGGAGCGCCGGGTGGTCGGGCCGAGGCCGCCGCCGCCGGCCGGTACAACCCGGCGCGCATCGCCGGGGAACCCCACCGGGCGCTCGCCCGCCTGGTCGCCGAGCGGTCGATGGTGCTGCTGCGCAACCAGGCCGGACGAGCCACGGGACCGGTGCTGCCGATCGACTCCGCGCAGGTGCAGTCGGTCGCCGTGATCGGCCGCCTCGCCGCCGAGCCCGTCACCGGTGACCACGGGTCGAGCCACGTGCGGGCCCCTCACGTCGTGACGCTGCTCGACGGCCTCCGCGCCGCGGGTGAGCGCCTGGTCATCGACGTCGGGTACCACCGCGGCGACGACCTCGACGCGGCCCGGCTGGCCGCGCAGGCGGCGGACGTGGCGGTCGTCGTGGCCGGCTACACGCACCGCGACGAGGGCGAGAACATGCCAGGTGGGGAGGGCGGCGACCGCCGGTCCCTGTCGCTGCACCCCGGGGACGAGGCGCTCATCCGCACGGTCGGCGCCGCGAACCCTCGCAGCATCGTCGTGCTCGTCGGCGGCGGTGCCATCGTCACCGACTCGTGGCGCGACCAGGTGGGCGCCGTGCTCATGGCCTGGTATCCGGGCATGGAAGGTGGCCACGCGCTCGCCCGGGTGCTCTTCGGCGACACCGCGCCCGGCGGTCGGCTGCCCTCGACGTGGCCCCGCGGTGCCGAGCAGCTGCCGCCCTTCGACCCCGACGCCCGCGCCGTGCGCTACGGCCCGCTGCACGGCTACCGGCTGATGGAGGCGACGGGCCGCTCCCCCGCCTTCCCGTTCGGCTTCGGGTTGTCCTACACCACGTTCGAGCTGGGCCGGGTCGAGGCCGTACGAGGATGGGACGGCGGCGTGCGCCTCACCGTCCCGGTCGTCAACACCGGCACCCGCGACGGGGACGAGGTCGTGCAGGTGTACCTCGACGAGGCGCTGGGCTCCGAGCCCCGGGCGCTGCGCACGTTGCGGGCCTTCCGCCGGGTGACGGTGGCCGCCGGCGAGATCGAGAACGTGACGATCGCCCTCGGACCCGACGACCTGTCCCGCACGACCGCCGCCGCCGACGGCCGGGTGCGCCTGCACGTGGGGCGCGACGCCGACCCCGCCGGCCACCGCACCATCGAGGTCTGACCGGCTCCGGCGCGCCCGTCGACGAAGCGGCGGAAGGCGGACGTACCGGCCCGGCCACCGACGCGACGCAGCCGTGGGCCGGCCGCCACCCACGGACGAGCGGCGGCGTGCACCGAAACATC
>DASUQS010000245.1:0-10748 GCA_036280455.1 Acidimicrobiales bacterium | reverse complement strand
GCAGGACCGCACGTCGAGCCGTCGTCGGAGCTGTGGCTGGGATCGCACTGTTGGTGGGGCCCGTCGCCCTCGCCAACGTGATCGTGCCGGGCGACGACGACCAGACCGAGAAGGTCGAGGCCTCCGCCGCCTCGGACACGTCACTCGTGGCCCTCCGCCAGAGCGCGAGCCAGCAGGACAGCGCCCGTGCCCAGGGGCTGCTCTCCATGCGCACCACCACGACGACGGCGCCCCCCACGACGACCACGACAGCGCCTCCCACCACCACGACCACCGAGGCGCCGACCACCACCACGACCGAGGCGCCTCCTCCGCCCGCGGAGGACCCTGCCCCGCCCTCCACCGGCGGCGGCTTCGGCGACCCGGGTGACTACGCCACCTGGGACGCGCTCGCCCAGTGCGAGTCCGGCGGCCGCTGGGACTACAGCGCGGGTCCTTACTACGGCGGCCTGCAGTTCTCGGAGTCGACGTGGCACTCCGTCGGCGGTACGGGCATGCCGTACGAGCACTCTCGCGAGACGCAGATCCACTTCGGGCAGATCCTCCAGGCCCGCTCCGGCTGGGGCCAGTGGCCGCACTGCAGCTCGGAGCTCGGTCTCCGCTGACGTTCGCGTCGGGGTCAGGCGGGCGGCCGGGGCTGCCGGCACAGGAACAGCCCTGTGTCCTTGCTCACCCGGAGCCGCCCGCCTCCCGCCGCGAACCGGGCCCGCACCGCGTCGACGACGCGGGTCTGCTCGTCTTCCGACGCGTCCTCGACCGGTGGCGTCGATGCCAGGTACTCGATGACGTCGTCGGGGTCGCTGCAGTCGAGCCGATCGCGGTAGGGACGCCAGTCGACCGATCCGAACGAGCCCGGTAGCTCCTCGGCGCCGGCCGATGCGCCGAACGTCGACGCCAGCGCCTCGGTCAACGACTCCCCGAACACCTCGCGGCGGATCTGGTGCAGCTCGGCCAGGTGCCCGTCGCCGACGCACGCGACCACGAGCGTGCCCCCGGGGCGCAGCACGCGGGCCATCTCGCCGACCGCCCGCCGCGTGTCCGGCACGTGGTGCAGCACGTAGTTCGCCATCACCACGTCGAACGACGCCGACCGGAACGGGAGCTCCTGCGCGTCGGCCACCCGGCCCACGGTGCGGCGGTAGCGGCCGAGCGAGCCGACCCGGTCGATCGCCTCGCGCACCATGCCCGACGACAGGTCGGTGAGGGTGAGATCGAGGTCGCTGGGCAGGCGGGCGGCCGCCTCGGCCCACATCCATCCCGCGCCGCACCCGACCTCGAGCACCTCGGCCTCGGCCGGCCAGTCGACCTGCGTGGCGAGCCAGGGGAACCAGGCGACCGGCGCGGTGCCCCACTTGACGTGCAGCCGAGCGCGCGCCGCCAGGCGCGAGCTGTCGCGGTACTGCACGTCACGCAGGTACGCCTGGGCGCTCCGCGCGACTCGTTGGTCGCGTCCCCCCATCAGGACGGACCGTAGCCTGTCTGGTGCTCAGTAGCGCAGGCCGGGGGCCCGCGTGCCGAACACGTCGGTGTTGAGCTGCGTGCCGATGGTGGTCGCGTCCCAGCGCTTGCCGCCGTTGCCGATGGTCGGGCCGTCCGTCCATCCGCGCATCCAGATGATGTTCTCGGCGACGGCGCGGATGACCTGTCCGGTGACGTGCTGGGACTGGTCCGAGGCGAGCCAGGCCACGACGGGTGACGAGACGGCGGGATCCATCGGGTTCCAGTCGTCGTCGCCGAGGTCGTCGGGCTCGATGACCGCTGGGGCGCCCGGCATCGTGGCGGTGATCCGGGTGGCGCCGGCGGGTCCGATGGCGTTGACGGTGACGCCGAGCTTGTAGAGCTCGAGGCTGAGGGTCTGGGTGAGGCCGGCGATGGCGGCCTTGGCGGTGGCGTAGCTGGTCTGGCCGAAGTTGCCGACCAGCCCGGCCCCCGAGGTGGTGTTGATGATGCGGCCGGTGAAGGTCTCGCCGGCCTTGGCCCGGGCCCGCCAGTGCTTGGCGGCCCAGTGCGATGGGCTCCAGCTGCCCTTGACGTGCACCCGCAGGACGGCGTCGAAGTCGTCGGAGGTCATGTTCCAGATAGCGCCGTCGCGCACGATGCCGGCGTTGTTGACGAGGACGTCGAGCTGTCCCCAGGTGTCGACGGCCTGGGCGATCATGCGCCCGGCGCCCTCGTGGTCGGCGACGTCCTCGTAGTTGGCGACGGCGACGCCGCCGCGCGACTCGATGATCTTGACCGTGAGGTCGGCGTCCTTGGACGTGCCCTCGCCCCCGACCGAGCCGCCGAGGTCGTTGACCACGACCTTGGCGCCGTGCCTGGCCAGCTCCATGGCGTGGCCGCGGCCGATGCCGTGCCCCGCCCCCGTGACGATGGCGACCTTGCCGTCGAGCAGCCCCATGACTCTCCTCAGTGCAGCGATCTGACGTTGTGTCAGATTCTACGTTTCGGGGCGAGGCCGGCGCGAATCAGAAGGCTTCGACAGCGGTGACGATCTCCTCCGCCACCTCGGCCTCCGTGCGCTCGAGGCTGATCGACACCACGCGGATCACCGCCAACGTCGTGAGCCACGCACCGAACAGCGCCCGCTCGGCGCCCAGTTCGGCCACCACGCCGTCGATCGGCGGGCGCACCCCACCGGCGGTCGATGCCGCCAGCGTGAGCATGCGGGCCAGGATGTCGATGTTGTCGGCGGGAACGGCGCCGTCGAGGGCCAGCCGGTCGAGCAGCTCGACCTGCTCGTAGGCCTCTTCCGTCTCGGACACCATGCGCCGCAACGCCACCGCCGCACTGTCGAGCAGCCCGGCGGTGACCTCCTCGGCGCCCAGCTCGGTGACGGCGTTGCGCAGCACGAGCGCGGCCTGCGCGGGTTCGTGCTCGATCACCTGCGTCTCGATCGCGTCGCGGAGGGCATGGGGGAGATCCATGGCCGCGCAGCCTAGGGCTCCGGCACCGCCTCGACAGGAGCGGTCCCCAGGAACACCGCGAGCGTCGTGCCACCCGGGACGGCGGTCCCGGCCGCCGCGTCGGCACGCACCTCGTCGAGCGACCGCGTGCCGTCGTACGCGATCAGCTCCAGCGCGCCGTCGGCCTCCAGCCCGAGGATCTGCTCCCCCGTCCCCAGCACCAGGGTGGCGCGCAGCTCCTCCTCGCCGTCGTGCATGCGGTGCCCGCCCACGGACGTGTCGCCGGTCCGCATGCGACCGTCGATGCCGCGCCGCTCGAGCTGGAGGATCAACGCCGCCGGATAGGACGACGACTCGAACGTCCCAGACCCGTCCACCAGCACCGGCCCCTCCCCCGCCGGCAGACGCTCGACCACGTCGTCGATGACGCCATCCAGCCGGGCGGACGGCTCGGGTTGCGGCCGTCCCGCCTGCACGTGCGCCACCGAGCCGACCACCGCCAGCACGGCCAGGACCGCGATGCTCGCCGGCACGAGCACCCGTCGCTCGAGCTCGACCCGCCAGGCGACGAGTGCGGTCCAGCCGACCCACGCCACCAGCACGCCCGCCACCATCCCCAGGACCCGAACCCAGCCGACCCGGTACTCGAAGACCGCACCGACCGTGCGCGCCGTGGCCACGATCCCGACCGCGGACGCGCCGATCCACACGGCGACGAGCCGCCCGGCGTCGCCCATGCGCCGGCGCCACGCGCCAAGCACGCCGATGGCGACGACCAGCAGCAGGACCGGCGCCACGGCCCGGTCGACGTAGGCGGGCTCCTGCATCCAGTTGAGCGGGCGCTCGCCGAACAGCCACTCGGGCGGCAGGCCGTACTGCGACACGACGAGCCGCCACCCGTCGACCAGATCCCGCGAGGCTGCGCCCTCACCGCCTGCGCGGAACCACTCCACGGCCCGGCCCAGGTTGCCCGGGTCGCCGGTCAGCTGCTCCACGACGGGCGGCAGCCACATCACCACACCGATGCCGACGGCGGTCGACGCTGGGACCAGCAGGCTGCGCCACCCCGGGGCCGATCCGTCGCGCCGGGACGTGACCACGGTGGCAGCGACCAACCAGACGGCCCCGCCCACGACGAGCGGCAACCCCAGGGCCACGTAGCCGATGTGGGTCTGCGCCGCGAACGAGGCCACGGCCACCGCGGCCGGCAGCGCCCACCGCTCGCGGCACGTCATCGCCCAGGTCAGGAACACCAGCAGGCCATAGGGCAGCACCGTCACGTAGGGGTTCCACGGCAGCCGCAGGTCGTCCGGACCCATCGTCCGCATCAGCAGGGCGCAGCCGACGAGCGTGACCAGCATGAGCGGGGTGCCGCCGCGACGGCGGGCGACGAACGCCATGCCCGCGACCGACGCGCCGTTGACGAGCAACGCGCCGACGTCGAGCGCGGACGCCGTGCTGCCGAGCAGGCGGTAGGGCACCGCGAGCACGTAGAACAGCGCGGGGCCGGGATGGTGCCAGCCGTCGCGGGAGTACGGACCGAGCTCGACGGCGTGACGGCCGACGTCGCGGGTGAGCAGCTCTGTCGCAGCGAGGTCACCGATCGCGACGTAGTCGCCCTGCCCCAGCAGGAGGGCGACCGCCGACACGACCAGGGGGACGACCGTGAGCGCGACGGCGAGCCGCGGGAGGACGGCGGGTCGCATGGAAGGCGAACCTTACCCAGGCGGATCGCCGACCTATGTTGACGAGGTGCCCGCACGCGAGCCCGCCGTCGTCGAGATTCACGAGGACCGCCGCTCCGCGGTCGTCGACCGCATGATGGCCATGGCGGATGCCGGCGCGGGCTGGATCAACCTGTCACCGGGACTCGACGTCGACGTGCCGCCCCCGCCCCGGAGCGCTCTCGCGTCGCTGGTCGGGAGCCGCGGTCCCGTCGTGCCGCTCGGCACCTGGTCGGCGGCGCAGCGCCGCGAGCCGGCGACGGTCGGCATCCACCACGGCGAGGGCCCCAAGGCGGTCGCGCTGCTCCACGAGCGCGGCGTGACCGTGCCCGAGGGGTGGCGGCGCATGCAGGACCACCCCAAGCGCGGGCTGGTGCTGGTGCCCACGCCCGCCTCGACCGCCGACGAGCTCGACGAGGTGCTCGCCTGGGTGCTGCGCGCCACCGGCGCCCTGTGCCCCGTGCGGCGCACGGGCGAGTGGCGCGCCTACTGCTACGGGCCCTGAGGCAGGCCGAACGCGACCACCTCGCCGGTGTCGGTCGTGACGATCACCCGTCCGTTCGCGACGATCGGCGAGCCCGGCGCCCCCGGCGTGGGGGCGCTCCACAACGGCTCGCAGGTGGCGGCACCGCAGCCCGCGGCGGCGAAGGCGTGGACGTAGCCGTCGTCGGACCCGACGTACACGACCCCGTTGGCCACCGCCGGAGACGTCACGGCACCGCCGGTCGTCCCCCGCCAGATCGGCGTGCACGGCGCCGCCGATCCGCAACTCGCAGCGTCGAAGACGTGGAGGGAGCCGTCCTCTGACCCGACGAACACGCGGGTGGCGTCACCCGCGGGATCGAGGGCGAGCAGGCTCGGCCCGGCCACGTCGGCCGTCCACACCGGCTGCTGATCGGGACCGCGCACGCCCGCCGCGTACGCCGCCACCCCGGTCGCGGTCGGGATGTACACGCGGGAGCCGGACACGGCAGGCGACGGCCGGCCCGGCACGGCTGCGGACCACAGCGGTGTGCAGCCGCGGAAGCTTCCGATGTCCGAGCAGTTCTCGATCGCCGCCGCGTCGAACGCGTCGAGGAAGCCACCTGTCGTGCGAGACGCGTAGACCACACCGCCGGCCACCGCCGGGGGCGACCCCGGGATCGGACCTTGTCCCCCGAGCGGTGGCTCGATCGAGCGGAACGTGCGCCCGTCGGCCAGCCGTCCCTCGATGCCGACGAACGTGCCCTGAGCCAGAGGAGCCACCTGCCCGAACCGATACCAGAGGTCGTCGCCCGCGAACGTCGCCGTCGACAGGGCGGCGGCGCCACCGCCGGCCTCGGACACCGCGCCCGTCGCCGCCTCGACCTGGACGAACCCTCCGCCGGCGCCACCGGACGTCAACGGGTCCATGAAGCCGATGTAGATGGTTCCGTCGTGCGCCGACGGCGAACCGAAGGAGCGGAACAAGCCTTCGATCGGCGGCTGCGGCAGCGGCACGTCGAAGCGCAGGGCACCGCTCGTGGCCTCGAACGCCTTCACGTGGCCGCCCGAGGTCACGATGACCGCACCGGCCGACGTGAGCGGCCCGTCCGGCCGGCCGTCACCGGCGTCGACCGTCCACAACGGCTCCAACTCGGCCACGTCGTCGACGCCGACGCTGGTCTCGTACACGTTGCCCGTGTGCGCCGCGTCGGAGCGGAACTGCGCCCAGTCGCACGCCGTCGCCGTCAATGCGACGGCCGCCGCGAGCGCGACGGTTCGCCTGCCTGTGCCCATGGTGAATCCCCCTCACCGAGATGCGGAGCGGACCCTAGCAGGCACTCAACGTGCTGATTCGCCCGCCTCGGCGATGCTCCGGGCCCATCGGTAGTCGGCCTTGCCCGACGGCGAGCGGACGATCGCATCGACCAGGGTCAGGCGCTTGGGCGCCTTGTAGGACGCGATCGTGGCCTTGCAGTGCGCCACCAAGTCGTCGAGCGACGGCTCGGTGCCGGGCACCGGCTGCACCACGGCGGTGACGGCGCTGCCCCACCGCTCGTCGGCCACGCCGACCACGAGGCAGTCGTACACGGCCGGATGGGCCTTGAGCGCCCCCTCGACCTCCTCGGGGAAGACCTTCTCGCCGCCGGTGTTGATCGCCACCGAACCACGGCCGAGCAGCTCGATCGCCCCGTCCGCCCCGACGGTGGCCATGTCGCCGGTGATCAGCCAGCGGGCGCCGTTGCGCTCGACGAAGGTGGCCGCCGTCTTCTCCGGGTCGCCGTAGTAGCCGAGCGGGAGGCGTCCCCCCGCCAGCACCTGGCCCACGACGCCGGAGCCGGGCTCGACCTCCTCGCCGTCCGGACCGACGACGATCGTGGGCTTGGCCGGCCGGTCGAACCGCACGAGGCTCGACCCCGACGGCCGCTCGCCGGCCTCCACCCGCATGGCGCCCTGCGTGCCGGCCTCCGACGACCCGAACCCGTCGGTCACGATCACCTGCGGGAACGTGGCGAAGATGCGCTCGCGCGTCGCGGTCGCCATGGGAGCGCCGCCGTTCGAGATCGAGAACAGCGAGGGGACCTCGTAGGGCGTTCCGGCCGCCACCGCGTCGTCCCACGCGTCGAGCAGCGGTCGAGCCACCGCGTCGCCGACGACGGTCATCGAGTTGACGCCCTCGGCCGCGATGGTGCGCCATACGGCGTCCGGGTCGAGCGACCCGGGCATCAGCACGACCTTGCTGCCCGCGAACAGCCACATCAGCGTCGTCCACTGGGCCGCCGCGTGCATCATCGGCGCGAGGGGCATGTAGCAGATCGGGCTCTCGGCGATGCGGACGGGCAGCTCCTCGGGGCGCTCGACCGGACCGCCGGTCCGCATCGGGTCGCCTGCGCCGATGCAGGAGTAGAAGGCGTCCGCGTGGCGCCACACGACGCCCTTGGGCATGCCTGTCGTGCCGCCTGTGTAGATGATGTAGTGGTCGTCGTCGCCCCGGCCCGGCACGACCGGGCGCTCCGGCGACGCGGCCGCCAGCGCGGCGTCGTAGTCGTCGCCGGTCACCAGCGTGAAGCGGACGGCCGGCACCTCGCCGACGACCGACTGCACGACCGGCGCCAGCGAGCGCTGGGTGAGCACCGCGACCGAGTCGCTGTTCTCGAGCAGGTAACGCAGCTCGTCGGCGACGTAGCGATGGTTGACGTTGATGGTGACGGCCCGGAGCTTCCAGGCCGCCAGCATCGCCTCGACGTACTCGGGGCAGTTCTCCAGGTAGAGGGCCACGTGGTCGCCGGGGCCGATGCCACGAGCGGCCAGGTGGTGGGCCAGGCGGTTGGCGTTGTGCTCGAGCTGGGCGTAGCTCCGGCGGGCGGCCCCGACCACGAGAGCCTCGCGCTCGGGCACGGCGTCGGCCGCCATCTCCCACACATCCGCCATGTTGAACGTGCGCGGCACCGTGCCCATCCGCAGCTCCCCCTCCGGTCGGCGTCGGTTCTGACGAACCGTCAGGTTGCCAGCTTGGCAGCCGCCTCGCGCCGGTAGCGAGTCGTCGAGTGCTCCGGGTCGGTGTCGAACTGGGGGATGACCTCGCGGCCGAACAGCTCCATCGATCCGACCACGACCTCGGTGGGCAGGGTGTTGGTGGTGGGGCTGAAGGTGAGCTGGTCGAAGCCCAGGTCGACCCAGCGCTTGACCGAGCGGGCGCAGTCGTCCGGGTCGCCCACAGCGACGTAGCCCTCGGCGGACAGCTGCTCGACCTGCTCGGGCGTGGGCTCGGGGATCTTGTTGGGCCACTCGGGAAGCGTCTTCGGCCGCGGCACGTTGTCGAGCCAGTGGTAGGCCAGCGAGGAGTAGTAGTTCATCCCCATGTTGGCGGCGGTCTCGAACGCCTTGGCCCGGTCCTCCATGCACAGCATGTTGGTGACGCCCATGATGTTGTCGTTCACGTAGTCGCCGACCGGCGTCGCATCGGCGATCGCCGTCTTGTACGCCTTGAGCAGCGGCTCCATGTCGGTGGGCCGGCCGATCGAGAAGCAGAACACGCCGAGGCCCAGCTCGCCCGCCTCGGTGAAGGTGCCCGGGCTGCCGCCCGCCACCCACATCGCCGGGTGCAGCGCGCCGTGCGGCTTGGGGAACACCTTGCGCTCGGGCATCCGGAAGAACTCGCCCTCGAAGCTGTACGGGGCGTCCTTCCACATCTTCGGGATCTCACGGATGGTCTCCCGCCACATCGCCTTGGTCATGTCGACGCTCGGGATGTCGAAGCCGAGGACCTCGGTGCTCGAGCTGCCGCGGCCGGTGCCGAACTCGAACCGGTTGTTCGTCAGGTGGTCGAGCAGCGCGACGTTCTCGGCGATGCGCTGGGGCTTGTTGACCGGCGGCGTGATGTTGAAGATCGCCGAGCCCAGGTGCACGCGCTCCGTCTGGCCGGCGCAGTAGCCGAGGAACGCCTCGGGCCCGGGCATGTGGCTGTACTCGTCGAGGAAGTGGTGCTGCGGGCACCACACGTACTTGAAGGCGTTGCGGTCAGCAGCCTTGGCGATCTCGATGTTGCGGAAGATCCGCTTGTGCTCTGCCTGCGGGTCTGCATCGCGCTCGAACTGCGGCACGAACAGCTGGGCGAAGACGCCGAACTCCATGGGACTGGTCTCCTCGGTCTCTCTATGAACCGGACACCGCGAGCACGCCGCGGTTGAGCTTGCCGTGGTGCAGGTCGTCGAGCGCCTGCGTGATCTGGTCGAGCGGGTACACCTGGCTGACCATGTCGTCGAGCAGCAGGCGGCCGTCCTTGTAGAAGCCGACGAGCAGCGGGATGTCGTGGTGCGGGCGGGTCGACCCGTAGCGGCAGCCGAGGATCGACTTGTCGTTGTAGAGGTCGTTGACCACGAAGCTGGCCTCGGTCCCGAGCTTGGGCACCCCGAGCAGCGTGAGCGTGCCGCCCCAGTCGAGCAGCGCGACGCCCTGGCGGATGAGGGCCGGATGGCCGACGCACTCGATCACGTGGTCGACGCCCTGCGGCAGGCCCAGGTCCTTCACCGCCGCCACCGTGTCGTCGGTGGAGCTGGCGTCGACGAAGTCGGTGGCGCCGAACCGGCGGGCGACCGCCTCCTTGTCGGGGTTGGCGTCGATGACGACGATGCGCCCCGCCGCGGAGATCCGGGCCGCCTGGATCGCCGACTGGCCGATGCCCCCCGCCCCGATGACGACCACGGTCTGGCCCGGCTGCACCCTGGCCCGGTTGAGCACCGCGCCGGCCCCGGTGACGACCGCGCACCCGATCAGGCAGGCGGCGGCGAACGGCACCTCCGGGTCGATCACGATCGCCTGGGTTTCGGCGACCACGACCTCCTCGGTGAACACGCCGGTGTTGGCGAAGCTGAACGCCTTCTCGCCGCCGACGGTGAACGGGCGGCTCAGCCGGCCCATCGTGTCGCGGCAGTGGGTGGGCTGGCCCCGGTCGCAGGCGGCGCAGCGGCCGCAGTTGCCGAGCGTGGTCAGCACCACGTGGTCGCCGACCGCCACCTTGGTGACGGCGTCGCCCACCTGCTCGACGACGCCGGCGCCCTCGTGACCGAGGACGACGGGGGTCGGGAACGGGATCGTGCCGTCGACCACCGACACGTCGCTGTGGCACAGGCCGGCGTTGTGGATGCGCACCCGCACCTCGTGGGGCCGGGGGTCGCGCACGGCGACGTCGTCCCGCACCTCCAGCTCACCTGTCCAGACGATGCCCTTCACGGAGTCCCCCTCATCCCGGCCAGACGAGCGACTGGAGCTCGCTGTAGGCGTGCATGGCGAAGCTGCCGCGGTCGCGGCCGACGCCCGAGAGCTTGAAGCCGCCGAAGGGGGCCTCCGGGCTCTGCTGGGCGGTGTTGATGGCGACGCTGCCCGAGCGCAGCTGGCGGGCGACGCGCACGCCCCGGGCGGTGTCGCCGGTGAAGACGTAGTCGTTGAGGCCGAAGTCGGTGCCGTTGGCGAGGGCGACGCCCTCGTCCTCGTCGTCGAAGGGCAGCACGACGACCACGGGGCCGAAGATCTCCTCCTGCACCACCGACATGCCGGGCTTGCAGTCGGCGATGAGCGTGGGCGCCACGTAGAAGCCGGTCGCCATGTCCGGCCGCTCGCCGCCGGCGAGCAGCGTGCCGCCCTCGTCGACGCCGGCCCG